>CAYPSE010000009.1:0-29556 GCA_964413305.1 uncultured Rubrivirga sp.
GCCTTCTTCTCGTTGTCGATCTCCATGAGCATGAAGTCCGACTCCACCGCGATGCGTTTGTCATCGAGCGTGGTGCCAAAGGCCTCAGCAGCAATCGGCTTGGTGAAGGCACCGGGGAGTGGCGTGACGTAGGTCATCTGGACCCTGTCGCGCATGCCCTTGCCGGTGAAGAAGTCGTCGGCCAAGAATGCGAACTCCAGCGGAGCGACCGGGCACTTGATCGGCATATCGACGATGTTCACCACGAGGCGACCACCGGGCCAGTCCTTGAGCTTCTCCGCCAGCGTGACCGAGCCTTCGTAGCTGTAGAACTCATGGATGGAGTCGCGCCACTGCGGACCCAGCATGCCGTCGGTTTGATCCGGCCGCGGGCTCACGCCGGTGGTGATGATCAGCATGTCGTAGCCGAACTCGCGTCCGTCGATCAGCGCCACCACCTGCTCCTCGGGGCGCACTACGTCGATCTCGCCGTACTGCAGGTCAACGCCGGCATTCAGCGTTGCGCGGCGGGACTTGGTCACCTGCGAGGGCTTGTAGGTGCCGAACGGCATGAACAGGTAACCGGGCTGGTAGCGGTGATCGTCGTCGGCGTCGATCACGGTGATCTGCCACTGGCCCTTATCTAGTTCCTTGTAGAGCTTGTTGGCCGCCATCGTGCCGGCGGTTCCACCACCCAAAATCAATAATCTCCTCATACCCCCGACGGTATGCCCGCGAGGAGCGCTGACGGCAGGGTCGAAGTGAGGGACTCTTCGGGACCTTCGTCAGGTCAGCGCTGGGCCTGTTAGCGCTGGGCCTGTTCGTGCCGGGCCCAGGATTCGTGGATCTCCTTCTCGGCCTCGGCGCGGCCGACCCAGGTAGCACCCTCGACCGATTTCCCCGGCTCGAGGTCCTTGTAGACCTCGAAGAAGTGCTGGATCTCCAGACGATCGAACTCCGCAACGTGGTGAATGTCGCGCAAGTGCTCCATGCGCGGATCTCCCGCGGGAACGCAGAGCACCTTGTCATCGCCGCCGGCCTCGTCGGTCATCCGGAACATGCCCACCGCCCGGCACTTGATGAGAACACCGGGAAACGTGGGTTCTTGAACCAGGACGAGAGCGTCGAGGGGATCCCCATCGAGGCCGAGGGTGTCGTCGATGTAGCCGTAGTCATGCGGGTAGCGCGTGGAGGTGAAGAGCATGCGATCCAGGCGAATCCGCCCGGTCTCGTGGTCCATCTCGTACTTATTGCGACTGCCGGCGGGAATCTCGATGGTGACGTCGAACTCAAGTGGTTCCATGAATATCGATCCCTGCTCGCGGGTGGACGGTGGTTAACGCTCTTGGTTGAACGCTTGAAGCGAACGGCGGTGGGGGTTGAAGACCCCTTGCGTAGGGTAGCCGGAGGCGTGGCGATGAAGGGCCGTTGAAAGGCAGGTGAGCGGTGCGCATCGTTCGAAGCACGGCGGTCCTGCTCGTGGCAGCCCTGCTGTGGGGACCGACTCCAATCTCGAATGCCGCCGATTCACTACCTGATCCCGGGGCGTCGAGTTCGAGTGCAGGCTGGACCCCCGTCACCGCACAAAGTGGAACCGCCCCCACTGCAGCCGGTGTGCGAGCGCAGATAGGTCGCCTAGTGCGCTCCGACGCCTTGCGTCGATCCGGAGTGATCGTGGTAGATCCCGGCGACGGACGGATCGTCTTCGACAAGCAGGCACGCCGCGCACTCATCCCCGCTTCGACGGTGAAGATCCTTACCGCAGCCGCGGCTTTGCAGGCGCTGGGCCCGAACACCCGGCTCCTCACCCGGACCGCGCAACAGGGGAACACCGTGTACCTCATCGGTGGCGGTGACGCGACGTTGCCGCGGACGTTGGCTACCGACTCCGCGCCGCAGGGGCCCGCGTCGTTGCGCCGATTGGCGCGCGATACGGCAACGAAACTCGGTACCCGCAATCGTGTTGACATCGTCTTCGACGATTCCCTATTCACCGGCCGCCGACTCGGTCCAGGTTGGCCGAAGGGATTTCCGGCAGCGGGAGTCGCCGCTCCGGTCACCGCGCTGATGATCGACCAAGGCCGACGCACGCCATCGTCGCGCGCACGAGTGAACGATCCGTCGGAGAAGGCCGCACAGGTCTTCGCGACGTTGCTCGAGAAGCGAGGCGTGCAAGTCGGTCGGATCTCGCGAGGGGTCGCGCCTGCGAGTGCGAGGGAGCTGTCCCGCGTCGAGTCGGCAACCATCACCGAGATCGCCAAGGAGATGCTCACCGAATCGGACAACGACGTCGCAGAGTCACTTGGCCATCTCGTGGGCAAGGAAGTGCTCGGTGATGGTTCCTTTGCCGGAGGTGCGCAGGCCATGACGCAGCTATTGACCCAGGCGGGCATCGACACCGCATCGATGGAATTGGTCGATGCGAGTGGGTTGTCCGGTCGCAACAAGATCGCGCCCAGGACCGTCGCCGATGTTCTCGAGGATGCGGTGCGCGGTGAGCGTTGGGCTCCGATCGTGCAGGGCCTGGCAGTTGCTGGGGTGACCGGCACCCTCGCCGATCGTTTCGCAACGAAGGCAACCTCGGCCGGGCGCGGTGTGGTCCGGGCCAAGACCGGAACCCTCACGGGTGTCGGCTCACTGGCGGGAACGGTCGTGGGTGATGATGGTCGTCCCTTGGTGTTCGTCGTCATCGCCAACAACGTGCGCTCGCAGGCGCAGGCGCGCGACACCATGGACCGCATTGCCAGTCGACTCGCAGAATGTGGGTGCAGTTCGTGAATCCCGGAAACCCGATCGTTCTACCGGTGAACCAGTTCGATCACTTCTATCGCGGCGGTGACCGCATAGGAGCCCTTCGGCACGGACCCGGCGGCCCTCGGCGCCCCGAGGAATGGATTGGCTCGGCCACAGCCCGTTTCGGTCAAGCGCCCGCCGGTCTCACCGTGTTGCCCGATGGCAAAACGCTCGCCGAGGAGGTGAGCGCGGACCCGGGGGCGTGGTTGGGGCCCGACCATGTGGAGCGGTACGGCTCGAGCACCGAACTTCTCGTCAAGCTGCTGGACCTCGACCAGCGTCTGCCTGTGCACCTGCACCCGACCCGCGATTTCTCGCGAACGCACCTCGGTCTCGCGCACGGCAAGACCGAGGCCTGGTACGTCCTCGACGCCCCCGAGGGAGGTGAGGTCGGCGTCGGCTTCGCGGTCACACGCGGGTCGGCGGGCGTTGTCGCCGGCGTGGCTTCGCCGAGCGAATGTCGCTCGACCAGGTGCGTTCTTGGGTGCTGGACCGCGACAGCGACGCGTTGCTCGCGGCGCTGCGCACTCGCGAGGTGCGCCCTGGCGATGCGATGCTCGTCCCGGCCGGGCTGCCGCATACCGTGCAAGAGGGTGTCTTCGTCCTCGAACTCCAGGAGCCAACGGACCTGTCCATCCTGTTGGAGTGGGAAGGATTTGCGGTCGATGGCTTCAAGGACGGTCACTTGGATCTGGGATTCGACGTTGCCCTTCAAGCGGTGGACACCAGTGCCGTGAGCGATGCGGATCTAGAGCGTTTGGTGGTCAAGCGCGAGGACATCGAGGCCGAGGGGCTGATCACTGCATTACCGTCGGCTGCCGATCCGTATTTCCGCCTGCACCGGCATTCAAAGTCCACCGAAGTAGTCGATGCAGGATTCGCGATCGTGATCGCAACCGAAGGCCACGGCGTCCTCACTTTGGGTGATCACGGTCAGGAGATCGCGCGAGGGGACGCCCTCCTCATTCCCTACGCCGCTGGGCCTTGGAGCCTTTCGGGTGATCTCGTTGCGATGGTGTGTCGCCCGCCAGCAGTGGACGCTCCGGAAGCCCCCAGGTAGTTCGCGTGCCCACACCCGTCGATTGGTCCCTCGCCCGGAAGTTCGGGCGTCGGTTCGCGCCCGCGGGTCCTGAACTTCAACTAGACCAGGCGCGCGAGGTCGTAGCGCAGCTACGCGATCACGCGGATGAAGCGCGCGATCACGTGTTGGCCATCACCGGTATGCGAGCGGAACCGGGGCATCCCGCGGTAGTGGTGGACCGCGGGGAGTGGATCGACTCGAACATTGCGGCGATGGGCGAGGTGCTCGCCCTGTGGCCGGGGGTGCAAGACAAGCTCGAGGACTCATCGGCTGTGACCCAAGCGCTCGGCTCGCGAGCTAGTGCGGTGCAGCTCGGAGCTGCGTTGGGGTGGCTCAGTGGCAAGGTGCTCGGACAGTACGAGGCGCTCGCCGATCCGGGCCGATTGCTGCTGGTGGCACCGACCATCGTCGACGTCGAGCGCTCGCTCGAAGTGAACGCACGTGACTTCCGCTTGTGGGTGTGCCTGCACGAGGAGACGCACCGTGTGCAGTTCGGCGCGGTGCCGTGGCTAGGAGATCACTTCAAGGGACTCATCACGCGCGCCTTGGGCAGCTTCGATGAATCGTCCGTGGGGGATCGGGTCACTGCGATTCTCGGTGAGATCATCGAGGCATTTATCCAGCGACGAACCCCCGATGTCCTCGCCGCAGCTCAAACACCCGAACAACGCGCCGTGCTCGACGACATCACCGGATTGATGTCCTTGCTCGAAGGGCATGCCGACGTGGTGATGGACGAGGTAGATCAATCCGTCATACCGACGATCCCGCAGATACGGCAACGCTTCGAGACTCGTCGGTCCAGTCAGGCGTCTGTCCGAGGGGCCGATTCGCTGTGGCGCAAAGTTCTCGGCATGGACGCGAAGATGGCGCAGTACCGCGAAGGCGCGGCGTTCGTTCGCGCATTGATGGACGACGGTGGCATGGCCACGGTGAATCGAGTGTGGGAGCACCCGAGCAATCTGCCGAGTGCCCAAGAGGTCCGTGATCCATCGCTGTGGCTCGCGCGGATGCGAGGGATCGCTGCGTGATCGTCTCGGCCCAAGCGCAGCAACTTCGGCATGCGGTGACCGAATGCATCGAGCCCGGACCGGTGATCGTCGGATGCTCCGGCGGACCTGATTCCCTCGCGCTTGCTGATTCTGCTGCATGGGCGGTGCCGCATATCGGTGGAACGCTCACCGTGGTGATCGTGGATCACGGACTCCAAGTTGACTCTGCCGACATTGCGCGAAGAGCGGCTGATGCGTGCCGGGCAGTAGGTATCAAGGACGTCGAGGTGCGAAAGGTCGAGGTGGGTACCACCGGTGGCCCCGAGGCCGCCGCCCGCGATGCCCGTCGAGGCGCGCTCATCGAGGTCGCACGAGCGCGAGGATCCGAGCAGATCCTGCTCGCACATACGCTGGACGATCAGGCCGAGACGGTGCTGCTTCGCCTGGCGCGCGGTTCGGGAGCCAGGTCGCTGGCCGCAATGCGCCCCTGCGATGCGCCCTGGCACCGGCCGTTCCTCGACATCCCCCGAGAACTCGTGCACGAAGTGGCCAGTGAGCGGTTCGAGCCACTGGGATTCACTCCATGGAACGACCCCCACAATCATGACCGTCGCTTCGCTCGGGTACGCGTGCGTCAGGGACTCACTGCCTTGGAGCAGGACTTGGGTCCGGGCTTGCCGGCGAATCTCGCGCGATCGGCCAGGTTGCTCGGGGACGACGCCGACGCCTTGGACGCCTGGACCGCTGGGGAGTTCTCTCGCATCGTCGGTTGCGAGTCAGATTCCTGCAGCGCGGACATCGCGGCGTTGCTCGAACTCCCACGTGCAGTCCGCACCCGTGTTCTACGTTCGATGCACCAGCATGTAGTGGGCCCGCATGAGGACCTGTCCTTCGATCACATTCAACAGGTGGAGGCACTGGTGTCGCGCTGGAAGGGACAGGGGCCGACGCGTTTGCCCGGCGGGGTCACCGCTCGAGTGGAATATGGAAGGCTGACCCTGCTCGTCCAACCCCGGGAGATCTGAGTGCAACCACAGGACGTCCAATCTGATCTTGAGCACGTACTCCTGACCGAGCAGCAAGTGCTCGAGCGCATCGCGGAGATGGCGTCGCGGATCGACCAGGACTACGCGGGCAAGACCCCACTGCTCGTCGGTGTCCTCAATGGCGCGGTCATGGTCATGGCCGACCTCGCCAGGGCACTGAGCATCCACGCCGATATGGACTGGATGGCCGTCTCGTCCTACGGATCGGGAACCACTTCGAGTGGAGTGGTCCGCATCTTGAAGGATCTAGACGCGGACATCGAGGGTCGCGATGTCTTGATCGTCGAAGACATCCTCGATTCCGGGCTCACGCTGTCGTGGCTACTGAAGAACCTGAAGTCACGCAAGCCGGCATCGTTGGAAGTCTTCACCCTGCTGCGCAAGCCTGATGCGATCAAGGTTTCGGTCGATCCGAAGTACGTCGGCTTCGACATACCCAACGAATTCGTGGTGGGTTACGGCCTGGACTACGCCCAGCGGTACCGCAACCTGCGCTGCATCGGACCTCTCGCCCCCCACGTCTACAGCTAGGTCGTCGAGGCCGTAATTTCACGCTGGGCTGAAGGGTGGTGGCCCCCGACCCCGGTATGGAGGAACTCAGGTCCGTTACCGTAAGGCGGTGAACGTCAAGCGGTTCCTGCGCGGCCCGATCTTCTGGATCGCCATGGCCGTGATCCTCGTGCTCGTGGGCTCGAGCCTGATCTCGGGAATCGGGGCTCCCGAGGAGGTCGACACCGGCGAGGCCGTTTCCCAGATCACATCGGGCAATGTCGACACCGCGACGCTGATCGACCGTGACCAGGTCCTCGAGTTGACCCTCAAGAATGGCGACGAAGTCCGATCGCACTACATCAGCGGCCAGGGCGTGGAACTGCAGAACCTGCTCCAGGAACGCACCGACGCCGGTCAGTTGCCCGGTGGCTACAACGTGGTGGTCCCCAGCGAGAACCTGTTGGTCACGCTGTTCATCTCGCTCATCCCGTTCGCGCTGCTCATCTTGTTGATGGTGTTCATCTTCAGCCAGATGCAAGGTGGCGGCGGCCGGCTGATGAACTTCGGTAAGTCCAAGGCCAAGGCGATCACCAAGGACATGCCACAGACCACTTTCGCGGACGTTGCAGGGGCCGACGAAGCCGTCGAGGAGCTCGTCGAGATCAAGGACTTCCTTGCTGATTCCGAGCGCTTCCAGAAGGTCGGCGCGAAGATCCCCAAGGGTGTTCTGCTGTACGGACCCCCGGGAACGGGCAAGACGCTGCTCGCGCGTGCGGTGGCCGGTGAGGCGGGCGTTCCGTTTTATTCCATCTCCGGCTCGGACTTCGTGGAGATGTTCGTCGGTGTGGGCGCGAGCCGTGTTCGGGACCTGTTCGAGCAGGCCAAGACCAATGCCCCCGCCATCATCTTCATCGACGAAATCGATGCCGTGGGCCGTCACCGCGGTGCTGGTCTAGGCGGCGGACACGACGAGCGTGAACAGACCCTCAACCAGATGCTCGTTGAGATGGACGGCTTCGACGCCACGGGTGGGGTCATCTTGATTGCCGCCACCAACCGTCCGGACATCTTGGACCCCGCACTGTTGCGCCCGGGTCGGTTCGACCGACAGATCGCGGTGGAGCGCCCTGACCTCAACGGCCGCTACGAGATATTGCAGGTGCATGCCAAGGGCAAGCCGATCGCCGATGACGTCGACCTGAAGGCGGTTGCCCGGCGCACACCCGGTTTCACCGGAGCCGACCTTGCGAACGTTCTGAACGAAGCGGCACTGCTGACGGCGCGTTCGGACATGACGTTCATCGACAACGCCGCCCTCGACGAAGCCATCGATCGCGTGATGGCCGGCCCACAAAAGCGCACCCGCGTGATGGACGATCACGAGAAGACGATCACCGCGTATCACGAAGCTGGACACGCTTTGGTTGCCGCGGCGCTTCCCGGCAATGACCCGGTGCACAAGATCACGATCATGCCGCGCGGTCGCGCTCTCGGTTACACGATGGTGCTGCCGGATCAGGAGAAGTACTCCACTACTCGCAGCGAGATGCTCAACCAACTCGCCTACATGCTTGGTGGTCGCGCAGCCGAGGAATTGATTTTCCACGATCCGACCACGGGTGCAGCGAACGACATCGAGAAGGCCACGGCGGTTGCCCGTGCGATGGTCACGCAGTACGGCATGACCGAACGCCTGGGCGCGATCAAGTACGGACAGGAACAAGGCGAAGTCTTCCTCGGCCGAGACATGGGTCATGCGCGTGATTACTCCGAAGAAGTCGCCGCGGCCATCGATGAAGAGGTTCGTACCTTCATCGAGGCTGCTCACCAAGAGGCCTATGACGTGCTTGTGGACAACCGTGAAGTTCTTGATGCACTCGTGCTTGCGCTACTCGAGCGCGAGACGCTTGACAAGGCGGAGATCGAAGAGGTCTTCACGGATCTGAATCTGCGTTCCCCGCGTCCGGCGTGGACCGGGTCTGCGCGACGTGCGCCCGATACGCGTGGGCCCATCCCGTTCCCCGCGTCGACCGCGAATAGATCAAGCGGGAACGGATCAAGCGGGAACGGATCCAGCGCGAATGGATCGAGCGCGAATGGACACTCTCCCGCCTACGACCCAGCAGTGCGCGAGGCTCGCGACACCGAATCGACGTAGGTGGCAGCGTGGGAATCGATCCCGTCCACTCTGGGGCGGATGCACCGATTGGTGAGTACAACGCCGAAGGTGTGGCGAAAGCGATTCGTGAACTGCTGATCGCCATCGGCGAGAACCCCGATCGCGACGGAATCAAGAACACACCCGACCGCGTTGCTCGGAGCCTCGCAGAGATCTTCGGAGGGCTGGGGCAGACCGCGGAGGAGGTCCTCACCACTACCTTCGATATCGGCCACGATGAGCTCGTACTCGTCAAGGACATCGAGTTGTACAGCACGTGCGAGCATCACCTTCTGCCGTTCTTCGGCGTTGCCCATGTCGGCTACCTGCCCAATCAATCCGGCCGCATCACCGGCTTGTCGAAACTCGCCCGGCTCGTCGATGTCTACGCTCGCCGCCCGCAAGTGCAGGAGCGACTCACCACTCAGGTAGCCGATTCGCTGATGCGGATCTTGGAGCCGCGAGGAGCCATAGTGGTGATCGAAGCCGAACACATGTGCATGGCGGTACGTGGCGTCCGAAAGCCGGGTGCAAAGACCGTGACCAGCGCAGTCCGTGGATCGCTACTCCACCCCGCGACCCGCGCCGAGGCGATGTCGCTGATCTTGGGCAAGTAGCCGTGGGCGGCCTTCCCATCCCTCGCCTGGGTGTCGGATCACCCGTTGTGTGGGGCGTTCTCAATGTGACCCCGGATTCCTTCTCCGACGGGGGACGATTCGATTCCACCGAGCGAGCGGTCGAGCATGCCCGGAAGATGCATACCCAGGGCGCCGACGTGATCGACGTCGGCGGAGAGTCCACGCGCCCGGGTGCTCAGCGCATCACAACGGCGCAGGAATTGCAGCGGGTTCTCCCGGTGATCGAGATGCTTGCGCGTGAAGGCGTGGCCGTCAGCATCGACACCATGCGTTCGGAGGTTGCTGCTGCGGCCGTGGGCAGCGGTGCGATGATCGTCAACGACGTAAGTGGCGGTCTGGCCGATCCGAATATGCATTCGGTCGTAGCCCAACTCGATGTCCCCTACGTGGTCATGCACTGGCGCGGTCATTCCGATCGGATGGATGAGCTAGCGGTCTATGAGGATCCGGTGCGCCAGGTGTACGAAGAGATCGAGGCACAGGTGCAAGGTGCTCAGAGGGCAGGTATCGATCGGATCATCGTGGATCCGGGTATCGGATTTGCCAAGAACCCAGAGCACAACTGGGCACTTCTCCGATCGATAGACCATCTGGTCGATCTAGGTCGACCGATACTGGTAGGCGCATCTCGCAAGCGATTCCTCGGTGCCCTGCTCGCCGACCAGGACGGGCACCCACGTGATGCGGACGACCGGGATGTCGCCTCGGCCGCTTTGAGTGCGCTACTCGCTTTCGCGACTCCTATCTGGGGCCTTCGGGTGCACGATGTTAGAGCTACGGTCGACGCCGTGAAGGTGGTGCGCGCCATGGAGGCTAGCGAGGGAGAAACGTGAGCGATCAGATCGAGATTCGGGGGATCCGTGGATTCGGCTACCACGGGGTGTTGGACTCTGAACGACTTAACGGCCAGGAGTTCAGCGTGGACATCGTGCTCGGAGTATCGCTACACGATCTTGAGGATGATCTGGGGCGGACCATCGACTACTCGGTCGTCGCTGAGCGTGCACACTCGGTGATCGTCGGTGAGCCGTATCGACTCATCGAGACTGTGGCGGAGCGAATCATCGACTCCTGTGCGGATATCGGATCTCTCGATTTCATCGAAGTGGCCGTGCACAAGCCGTCGGCACCGATTGCCGTTCCCTTTGACGACGTCGTGGTTCGAATCCGTCGGGAAATTCGCTAACGCATGCGCTACGTGATTGCCGTCGGAGCAAACCTCGGCGAGGCCGAACAGGTCGTCGACTACGCCCTCGATACGGTTGCGGTACGCATCGGCGGCACTCTCGTGGGCCGCTCATCGTTGTATCGCACGGCACCGGTCGGTGGTCCCGATCAGCCCGATTACATCAACGCCGTGGCAATCGTGGACTCGGACTCCTCGCCCGATGAGGTGCTCGATGCGCTCCAGTCGATGGAGAACGAGTCCGGCAGGGTGCGCGAAATCCGATGGGGTCCGCGGACATTGGACCTCGATGTGATCATCGCTGGAGCCGAAGTACGCGATGATCCACGTCTGACCATTCCCCACCCGCGAGCGCACGAGCGGGCATTCGTCCTGATTCCGTGGTTGGAGGTCGACCCGCTCGCCGAGATCCCGGGGCGCGGTTCTGTGCAGGATCTGGTTGCTCACGGATTCCCCGATCAGGCCATCGCCGTGGTGCCGTCATGAAGCCGAGTAGTCCCGCACTCGTAGGCACATTGGTCGTTGTCGGCGCAGCGCTCGGCTGGGCGTTGTCCGTCGTGGTCGATGGGTGGACCGGGAGGTCGCTGCCGGTGCCGGTACTCGCAGGTTCGGCGCTTTGGCTGCTGGGCATAGCGTTGATCGTGTGGGGTTGGGTCATCCACCCACGACTGCGTGCGAATGTGGATCCCCGAGGCAACCCCGGTATCGCCCCGCTGCCGGTGCTGGTTGCGGCCCGGGTGGCTGCGATCGCCATGGCCGCCACCCGGATGGGTGCGCTCATCGCCGGGTTGTACGCCGGCGTAGCCATCGCCACCGTGGCATCGGGAATCTCCACGCCCGCATCGCAGCAGACCCTGTGGTCCACTCTCGTGGCATTCAGTGGCGCGGCCGTGGTCGCGGGTGCGGGTTTGCGCCTCGAGCGTTGGTGTTTGCTGCCACACGGCAACGACCACGACGACCGGTGACCTAGGGTCTGGGGTTATGAGCGAATCGCCTGCCCTGGAAGATCTGCCCTTCGACGAATTGCGTCATCGAGCCTTCCATCTCGCCGAACATCGCGTGGACGTGGGCTTCTTCACCGAACTCTTCGGTCACATGCCGGGCATGGTGGCGATCGAAGGGGAGCAGGGCGACCTCGGTGCGATCGGAGGAACCTTCATCGAGACCGTGCGGGCAGTGCGGGAGATGTTCGGATCCGGGGAATTGGACCCGAGCACCGAAGCGCTGCTGCGGGCCCGGTTCGCCACCTACATCCGCGAACACGAGAAGTAGGGGGACTACCTGTCGGCATCGCCGGTCACGAAGAAGAACGATCCGACTGCGACCGACAGTTTTTCGATGGGTGTCCCAACCAGGGCGTCCTGCATCGCCTGCAGATGCGCGAAACTAGGCGTCCGAACCTTCAGTCGAACGGGCATGGTGCCGCCGTCGGAGACCAGGAGCCACCCGGCGATACCCAGTGGATTCTGGGTTCGAACATGCACCATTCCCTCCGGCGCGCGCAGGGTCTTGGGAAGCGTCACGGCGAACGGAGCACTCGACAGTGCTCGGAGTTCATCGACACACTGGCGGATGATGTGAGAGCTGATCGGAACCTGGTCGATCAAGGACAGGTGGCGGGCGAGGGCATCACCAGCAGAGTGCATGGCGCTGCTCCAGTCCACCTCCACACGTGAGTAGTGCAAGTACGGGTCATCTCTGCGTAGATCCCAATCGACTCCGCTCGCCTGGCCGACGGCCCCCGAGCAGGCGAAGTCTCGAGCTGCCTGATTGCCGAGGACCGCCAGGCCCTGCAGTTCGCTTCGCGATTCGAAGTGCAGACGCCATCGATCGACTGCGGCCTGCGCAACCTCGCACAGATCGAGAATCTCAACGAGCGCTCCCTCGGGGATCGCATGCTCCAGGCCGCCGATGCGGTTGATCATCGGATGGACGCGCCCACCGGTGGCGCGTTCTTGCCATGCGGCCCACCGTTCGCGCAGTTCCAGCGCGTCCGTCGCTCCCGCTGCTGCGACGAACAGTGCGATTGCGCCGATCCGACCTGCTTCAGCCAACAGCATGCGCGACCAGGTGGTGCGGTCTGGGGGTGTGATTCCCGTTGCCTGCTCGACGGCGAGGGCCACACCGATCTCAGAGGAGACCGCGGACAGCCAATCATGGCGGTTGGCGAGCATCATGATCTGCCGGTAATCCCGGGCCTCGAACAACTTCTCGGTGCTGCGGTGCATGAGGCCGATGCGAGCCCTGCAAGATCCGACCGCTCCATCGTCGATTCGGATTTCGAGTTGCAGCCCACCGTGGGCACTGGGGTGGAAGTCACCGAGATCGAGCGCGAGGACTTCCCGTCCATCGGAGGGTAGGTAGCGCGCCATGCCGATCGCTGCGATGGTGGCTTCGTTCATCGATTCATCGTTCCATGCTGGTGGCGTCATCCATCTGGCTGATCGATCGGATCGATCAGCCACGAGTAGGAGCCCAGTCCCATGGGCCAGGACGCCATCGTCGTCCCGCCGAGGATCACGTCTTGTGAACACACTCGACCTGCGGGCCCGGAAAGTGCGTCGAGCGCTACGTGGGCGGTGATATTGACCGATCCATCGGGGATAGCGCGTACGGGTCGACCTGCGGCGAAGCCCTTCATCGTGCCGCCGTCCCAGACCCCGGCAGCGCGTTCGGTGCGATCATGGGCGTAGTCAATGGCGATCGCGCAGCCGGATCGAACGATCGTTCGCACTCTGGACCACAGGCGATCGCGGGCGAGACCTACCTCGCGCCGGGCACCGGGCCGTGTCGCTGGCCACCATGCCTGGAGCCAACCCCGTATTTCCTCGCTTGACGGATCCGTCAGCCGCGCACCCAGTTCTTCGCCGCCGGTGCTGGAATCGACCAGGACGAGTCGGGGTTCGAGGTCGTCGTCCAGTTCGACTACCAGGCACGGAATATCGTCCAGGAATTCGTGTGCGATCACGACGCCGTCCACATTCCCATCGAACCCGGTTATGTCGGCCTCGTCGTCGACGAGGAAGTGCTGTCGCCACTCGATGCTCGATGGCAGTTCATCGGGGCGGCTTCGAGCGTCGATTCCCATCAGGTTGATCTCTCGTGGAAGTACCGACCGGAGTTGTTCGAGCAGCCTTCCGGACCCACTGCCGAGATCGATCACCCAGAAGTCCCGTGTGGAATCGCGGAATTCCTGCTCGACTATCGCACCGAGTGCTCGGGCAACTTCGTGACCGCATTCGATCGATGTCGAGAACTCGTCTTCGGCTGCATGTTCTCCATAGAAGGCGCGATTGGCGCTCTCCCACGAGGCATCCCAGGGCACGAGGGTGGCTGCGGCCGGCTCCCACGACATGTCGGCACGGTAGTAGGACCGCCTAGGCTCTCGTGTATGAGTGAGGCCGCGTGAGTGAGTCTGGTCCGTCTCGATTGCGGATCGCGATCGTCGGATGCGGCCGCGTGGGGTCCGTCCTCGGTGCGGCGTGGCATCGAGCAGGTCACCGGATCGTCGGGGTAACCGCTGGATCGGACACCTCCCGCCTACGTGCTGAAGCGCTGCTGCCCGGAGTACCGATATGCGATGAAGCCGACGTTGCCCGGGAAGCGGATCTGGTCTTGATCGCGGTGCCCGACCGCGCGCTACCGGAGGTGGTGCAGCGATTGGTCGCGATGGGCGCGATTCGTGCCGGTCAGTTCGTCGTCCATCCGGCTGGCAGATACGGACTCGAGGTCTTGGCACCGGCAACGGCAGCGCGGGCAGTCCCGTTGGCCCTGCACCCGGCATTGCCGTTGACCGGCACAACCCTGGACTTGGACCGGCTCGCCGGTGGCGTCTTCGGTGTGACCGCGCCCGAGGGATTGCGCACCGTAGCCGAAGCTCTCGTGGTTGAGATCGGCGCCGAGCCTGTGTGGATTCCAGAAGGAGCCCGGAGTGGGTATCACGCGGCGCTCGCATTCGCTGCCAACTACTCCATGACGCTCGTGAACGAATCGGTGGATCTTCTAGCGAATTCGGGAGCGGAGGAACCCGCCCGCATCCTGGGTCCGCTCGTTCGAGCGAGCGTGGAGACCGCGTTGGAGCGTGGGGACAAGGGCCAAACGGGTCCGATCACCCGGGGCGATGGCTCCACCGTTGCAGCGCATATCTCCTGGTTGGCTGACCAAGCTCCACTAGCCGAACAGGCGTATCGGTCATTGGGCAAACTAACAGTCGATCGCCTCTTGGCCGCTGGAGTCATCGACACCACGCAGGCATCCGACGTCCTCCGTGCGCTGGAGGAGATGTGATCATCGTCGAGTCGCCCGAGGGATTTCGCACGAGTGCTCAGGGTCGACCACGCGCTTTCGTACCGACGATGGGAGCCTTGCACGAAGGCCACCGCTCCTTGATGCGTGCAGCCCGCGATCAGGTGGGCACGGATGGCGAAGTAGTGGTCAGTGTCTTCGTCAATCCGACGCAGTTCGGGGCGAATGAGGATTTCGATCGGTATCCGCGCACGTTCGACGCCGATGCCCGGGCATGTGAAAGCGAGGGCGTGGACATCCTCTACGCGCCCGCGGTCGAGGGAATCTATGGACCGAACCCATCTATCACCGTCCATCCAGGACCGCTCGCAAGCGAACTCGAAGGATCCACGCGACCTGGGCACTTCGCTGGTGTGTTGACCGTGGTAGCGATCCTGCTGCATCAAGTAGCGCCCACGCATGCCCTATTCGGTGAGAAGGACTATCAGCAACTCGAACTCATCACACGCATGTGCCTTGATCTGTCGTTCCCCGTGTCCATCGTGGCCGTTCCGACCTCGCGCGAGGCCGACGGACTCGCGCGCAGTTCGCGGAACGCTTTTCTTTCACCTGTCGAACGAGAGCAAGCATCCGCGATCCCCCGGGCATTGGACGCGGGCGTCTCGGCAGCCGCGAAGGGCGCCGACGCGGCCCGTGTTGCGGCCCTCTTCCACCTAGACGGGAGTGGCTTGCGGGTCGATTACGTGGAGGTACGTGATCGAAATCTAGGTCCGGCTCCCCATCGAGGGGAAGCGCGTCTGCTGGTAGCTGCGTACGCAGGGGATACGCGTCTGATCGACAATTGCCGCGTGGATCTCGGTGATGGTGGTTCTCGATGAGTTCACCCAGTGCCCTGTTGGCACCCACGTCGGGTTGGACTACCGCGGCAGACGTCGTGGTGATCGGTTCCGGAGTAGCGGGTTTGACCACGGCATTGCGTGTGCGAGCGCAGGGACTGCGTGTCCTACTGGTCACCAAGGCGACGGTGGACGAAGGTTCCACGAGGTGGGCTCAAGGTGGAATAGCCGCGGCGCTGGCCGACGATGATTCCCCGGAAGAGCACATGCGCGACACCCTGGAAGCCGGCGTTGGCCTATGCAATGAAGAAGCCGTGCGGATCCTCGTCACCGAAGGCCCGGACGCGGTACGCGAGTTGATTTCCTGGGGTGCGCAGTTCGACATGGATCCGACCGGCTCGATCGCGTTGACCCGAGAAGGCGGGCACCATCGCAACCGCATCGCGCACGCTGGCGGGGATGCCACGGGGGCGGAGGTCTCACGTGCGCTCGTCGCGGCGGTCAGTGCCGACCCCGGGATAGAGATAGTCGAGAACGCACTCGTGCTTGACCTTCTCAAGGACGAGTCGGGTGCTGCAGCTGGCGTGACGTTGCACGTGATCGGTCCTGGCCGCCGCGATGGTGTCGGTGCTGCCGTGGCTCCGGCAGTCGTGCTGGCGACTGGAGGTTTCGGCCAGGTCTTCGGGCAGACCACCAACCCGTATGTTTCCACCGGCGACGGTGTGGCCCTTGCGCTGCGCGCCGGTGCTGCGGTCGCCGACCTCGAGTTCGTGCAATTCCACCCCACCGTGCTGTGGCTGGGTCCTCTCGCGCAAGGGCAGCAGCCGTTGGTCTCCGAGGCCGTGCGCGGGGAAGGCGCGGTACTGGTCGACGATTCCGGAATTCGGTTCATGCAAGGCGAGCACCCGATGGCCGACCTTGCTCCGAGGGATGTGGTGGCGAAAGCCATCCGGCGTCGGATGCGCGAAACGGGTGCAGCGCATGTGTGGCTCGATGGCCGGAGACTGGGTGCCGACATGTGGGTCCACCGATTCCCGACGATCCTGGCATCCTGCCGCCTCCGAGGTATCGATCCGGTGACCGATCTGATTCCCGTCGCACCGGCACAGCACTACGCATCGGGGGGAGTCCTGACCGATCTCGATGGCCGCTCGACCATTCCCGGCTTGTACGCCTGCGGTGAGGTCGCTTGCTCGGGAGTTCATGGCGCCAATCGCCTGGCATCGAACTCACTGCTCGAAGGCTTGGTCTTCGCCCGTCGGATCGCTGCTGCGATCGAAGTCGATCGGCAGACGAAGGATCAAAGGGTGTACGTCGGACCGTTGGGCGCCGACTCTGGGTTGGTCATCACGAACTCGGTGCGTCGCCCACTGCAGCAGAAGATGGACGCCGATGCTGGTGTGTTGCGCAGCGCTAAGTCCTTGCATGATGCAGCGATGTGGATCGAGGACACCATCGCGGCTCCGGACTATCGAGGCAATCCGTGCACCGAAGACTGGGAGTCCACGAATCTGATCACGGTGGCGCGGGTTCTCGTCGAGCATGCGCAGATCCGCGAGGAGACCCGCGGATCGCACTGGCGCGAAGACCACCCTTCAACGCAGGAGTCGTGGCGAGTCAGACTCGTCACGACGATGGATGACGATGGCACCTTGGCCACCGTGCGGCGCTCGCCTGATTGGACTCCAGTGCAACGTGTTTCGGAAAGCGAGGGTCGGTGATGCGTTACCCCACATATCGACTGACCCCGGACACCACCGCTCAATTGGCTGCGGCGGGGCTGTCTCCCTTGGAGGTCGAATCACTCGCTCTGCGTGCGGTGGAGGAGGACATCGGCGATGGCGTGGATGTGACGACCATGGCTACCGTCCCCGCAGAACAGCGTGGTCGACTTGATTTCGTTTCGCGTGCATCCGGGGTGATCGCCGGACAGATAGTCGCGGCGGCGGTTTTCGACGTTGTGTGCGGTGAGGACCTCCACATCGACACCCTGGTGGACGACGGATCCGTGGTCGAGTCTGGAACCACTCTCATGAGTGTCACGTCGCTCACGCACAATCTGCTGCGAGCAGAGCGGCCGGCGTTGAATCTCCTGGGACACCTCAGTGGTGTTGCCACGGCTACTGCGGCCTGGGTCGAGCGATTACAGGGAACCGGTGCCGCGGTGCGAGACACTCGAAAGACCACACCGGGGATGCGCGCGGTGGAGAAGTACGCCGTGCGAATGGGCGGCGGACGGAACCACCGAATGAATCTCGCGGATGCTGCCTTGGTGAAGGACAACCACGTGGTTGCCGCCGGTGGCGTCGCGCAGGCCTTCGCTGCGGTTCGCGAGAAGTTCCCGGATGTCCCGGTGGAGGTTGAGGTGGACGATCTCGACCAACTGGATGAGGCGGTTGCTGCAGGGGCGGATCTGATCCTGCTCGACAACTTCACCATCGAGCAGATGGTGGAAGCCGTTCGACGAAATGCAGGTCGGGCGATGCTCGAGGCTTCGGGGGGCCTGACCTTGGGTCACGCTGCGCAGGTCGCAGCTACCGGCGTGGACTACCTTGCGGTCGGTGCACTCACCCACTCGGCTCCGGTCATGGACATCGGCGCAGACTTGACGATCCTCGGCTAGGAGATCCCATGCTCTTGACGATCGACGTTGGTAACACCAACACGGTGCTGGGCTTGTTCGACGGAGATCAGTTGAATGAGTCGTGGCGGATCACCACTCACGCGCGGGCAACCGGCGATGAGATGGCTCTCACGTACCGAGGCCTGCTCACCTCGAAGCCAAAGGTGACAGGGCTGGCCTTGTGCAGCACCGTTCCGAGTGTCCTGCATGAATTGCGTCCGATGATCGCATCCTTCTTCCACGACATCCCGGTGGTGATCGTGGAACCGGGAACCAAGACGGGCGTGCCGATCCTCACCGATAACCCGAAGGAGGTCGGCGCCGACCGCATCGTGAACACCCTTGCCGCCCACCATCGATTCGGTGGTCCGTGCATCGTGGTCGACTTCGGTACATCGACCAATCTCGACGTCGTATCTGAGAAAGGTGAGTTCCTCGGTGGCGCCCTCGCCCCCGGAATCGACATCTCCCTGGAGGCCTTGGCCAATCGAGCCGCTCAACTTCGCAAGGTCGAGGTGGTGCGCCCGCGTTCACCGATCGGCAAGAACACCGTCGAGGCGCTGCAATCAGGGGCCGTCTACGGGTTCGCCGGGCAAGTCGATGGATTGGTGGATCGAATCATCGAGGAAATCGGCCCGGTGACGGCCGTCGTCGCTACCGGTGGACTCGCCTCCGTGGTGATCGGGGAGTCCGAAACGATCACCCACCACGATCCGCATCTGACGCTCACCGGCTTGCGGTTGGTTTTCGAACGCAATCACCCTGCAGGCGAGTAGGGCCGGCCGGCTTCCAATAGCCTTGCCCACCGTGGACAGCGCCGATATCGAGGACGATCTGCCGGAGCAGATGCGCATCCGACGCGCCAAGAGGCAGGAGCTCGAGAGCCGCGGTATCGATCCCTACCCGGCGCAACTGCCCATCACCCACGAGATCGCGCACATCCGCGCGGCGCACGGGCATCTCCAGGCCGATGAGCATTCCGGCGAGCAGGTGGGGATCGTCGGTCGGGTGATCTTCTCCAGGAATACCGGCAAGTTGTGCTTCGCGACCTTGCGCGCTGGGGATGGGACGGAGATCCAGGCCATGCTGTCCTTGGACAAGGTGGGGGAACAGGCGTTGGAGGACTGGAAGGAACTCGTCGACCTCGGGGATCAAGTCTTCGTCCAAGGTGAGGTCATGTCCTCTCGCCGTGGAGAGCTATCGGTCCTCGCGGACGAATGGCGCATGGCGGCCAAGGCCTTGCGGCCGCTGCCGGTTGCACACAAGCCCCTCAGTGAGGAATCTAGGGTCCGCCAGCGTTACGTGGACCTCATCGTTCGACCGGAAGCAGCCCGGATGGCCCGACTCCGAGTGGATGTGGTTGCTACCTTGCGGCAGGAACTGACCACGCGGGGCTATCTGGAGATCGAGACCCCCATGTTGCAGACCCAGCACGGTGGGGCGACCGCCCGACCATTCGTCACCCATTCGAATGCACTCGACATCGATTTGTTCTTGAGGATCGCCCCTGAGTTGTTCCTCAAGCGTGCCGTGGTGGGTGGCCTGGAACGGGTTTTCGAAATCAACCGGAATTTTCGCAACGAGGGCGTGGACTCCAGTCACTCACCGGAATTCGCAATGCTGGAGTTCTACCAGGCATTCGCGGATTACCAGACGATGGCAACCATCACCCGGGAACTGATCCAGGCCGTTGCGCGGGCAGTCACCGGAAGCGAGATCGTGACACGAATTGATGGCTCAGTTATCGATCTGACCGGCGAGTGGGATCGAATCGATTTGTTCGAGAGCGTCTCGTCGGCATTGGGATCGACTATCACGCCCGATACCGGTCGCGAGCAGCTCGTGTCCTTCTGTAACGCGGCAGGGATTTCGGTCGCACCCACGTGGGTTCCAGGCAAGTTGGTGGAAGAACTCTTCGAACACCACGTACTTCCCTCGCTTGGCAAACCCACATTCGTCATGGACTACCCGGTGGATACCTCACCCCTCGTCCGATCACATCGTTCCAAGGCCGGTGTAGTGGAGAAGTGGGACCTGTACATAGGAGGCGTCGAACAGGCAACGGGCTACTCCGAACTCGTCGATCCGGTTGTGCAGCGAGAACGACTCACCGAGCAAGCGGCCCTTGCGGCACGGGGCGATGACGAAGCGATGCGGGTCGATGAGGATTTCCTGCGCGCCCTCGAGCACGGTATGCCGCCGAGTGGAGGAGTGGGCTTGGGAATCGACCGGTTGCTGATGAATCTCTCGGGCTACGGCATCCGCGAAACCATCCTTTTCCCGCTGGTGAAACCGGAGCGCTAGATGACTGCAGCCATCGTCCGACCCGCGCGCACCCACGACGTCCGCGCCATTCGAAGCCTGATCGACGAGTACTCCGTCGATGGACACCTTCTGGCGAAGGCGACCGTCACCCTCTTCGAAGACATCCAGGAATTCGTAGTCGCGGAGATCGACGGCACGGTGGTCGGCTGCGGCGCTTTGCACGTTATGTGGGAGGACCTGGCCGAAGTCCGTACCCTCGCAGTCTCGGGGGCGCATCTGCGGCAGGGCATGGGCTCGCTGATCCTCCGGGCGCTACTGGAGCGGGCTCGCAGTATCGGCATTCGCCGCGTCTTCTGCTTGACGTTCATGGTCGGCTTCTTCGGTGAACACGGCTTCGTCGAAATCGACGACGCCCCGATCGAACATGACGTCTACGAACAACTCCTACAGTCGTACGACGAAGGTGTCGCTGAATTTCTCGGTCTGGAACGTGTCAAGCCCAACACCTTGGGCAACCACCGAATGCTGCTCGAATTGACCTGATTCGGTCAGCCGGTATTGCGCAGACCGGTGGCTATCCCGTTGATCGTGACCGACAGTGCACGGCGAAGTTGCTCGCTGGCCTGCTCAGTCGATCCCCCTCGAGACCGGATTCGGTCCAGCAGCGAGACTTGCAGCGAATGCAAAGGCAGCAGATAGGTATCGCGAGTGGCGAGCGTTCGGCGAAGACTCGGATTATCCTCCAGCAGTTCCGCGCCGCCCGTAATGCCGAGGACCTCCCTGACTGTCAGCGCGTACTCGGCTTCGATGTCCTCGAAGATGTGGCGCAGTTCCTGGGGAACCAAGCGATCCACGTACTGCCGTGCCACGTCCAGATCGGTCTTGACCAACGTCATCGAGACGTTCGAGATGAAGTTTCGGAAGAAGTGCCATTGGTCATGCATGTCGGCGAGGTCGACCGCGAATCCTGCGTCTCGGGCCGCGCGAAGGCCCGAACCCACCCCGTACCAACCGGGGACGATCTGGCGTGACTGCGTCCAGCCGAACACCCACGGGATCGCCCGCAGATCCTGGATGCCGGCGCTTCCATCGGGCCTGCGGGCGGGTCTGGAACCTAGGTGCATCGCACCGAATTCCTCCACGGGTGTGGAGAGCGAGAAGTAACGCGGAAGGTCGGGGTCTTCCACCAGGGCGCGGTACTTGCGCTGGGCGCTCAGCGACGCCTCGGACATGACCACGTCCCAACGCTGAAGTTCCTCGGCCGACTGCCGGGGTGTGCGGTGCAGCAGTGATGCGTCCAAAACGGCGGCCACCATCTGCTCCAGGTTGTCCCGTGCCAGGGCCGGTAGGAGGTACTTATCGCTGATCACCTCACCTTGTTCGGTGACCTTGATCTGTCCGTCGAGGACACCCCAGGGTTGGGCCAAGATGGCGTCGTAGGTCGGGCCCCCTCCGCGGCCGACGGTGCCCCCGCGGCCATGGAACAGTCGCAAACGCACGCCATGCGCCCTTGTCACATCACGGAGGCGTCGTTGGGCGAGATGGATCTCCCACTGCGAGGTGGTGATACCCGCATCCTTATTCGAATCCGAGTAGCCGAGCATCACCTCCTGCACATCACCGCGAGAAGCGACTATCGATCGATAGACCGGATGCTGCAGAAGACGGTCGATGATGGTCCCAGCGTTGCGAAGTTCCTCGACCGTCTCGAGCAACGGCACGAATCCCACGCGTGCGGTGCCGTTGACGGCATCGACCAATCCAGCCTCGCGAGCCAGGACAACTGCAGCGAGGATGTCGTCGACCCCCCGCGTCATGGAAACGATCACCGATTCCACCGGTCGAGCACCGTAGGTGTCGAGCAGCCAACGGACGGTCTCCATGGTTCGGTAGGTGACCATGGCGTCGTCGTCCAGATGCGGAGGATTCGGTGCCAGCGGTCGCAAAGCACTCAATTCGTCGGCGAGCAGTGACGCACGCTCCTCCCGCGTCATGTCGTCGTAGGCGAAGCCCAGTCGATTGAATAGTTGTCCGATAGCGGTGTGGAATTTCTCCGCATGTTCGCGGATATCCAACGTGGCCAGTGGCAAACCGATCGAAGCAACAACGCGAATGGCGCGATCGAGTACTCCTCGAGCTGCCAGCTCACCGCGATGCTCGAGCAGATCGCTGCGAATCAGCAGCAGGTCATCGAGCAACTCGCGGGTGCTGTCATAGTCCCGGCCCGTCCGATGCGGACCACCGTCGATGAGTCGCTCGCGGGTGAGACGTAATCGCGTCCAGACCACGGTCAGTTTCAGCCGTATGGGCTCCTCGGCGTTGATGCGCAGGAAGCGTGGATCCAGATCGGGAAGGTGGATGAGGTCCTGCCTCACCGATTCACGAAGTTCATCGCTCGCTCCAGCGATCCGCTCGGAGATGGAGAGATCTTCGAGTAGTCGATCGATGTGCGGCACCAAGTCCAAGACCGCGTGATCGCGCTGGAAGCGCACAACGTCCCGTGTGACTTCGGGCGTGACGAATGGATTCCCGTCGCGATCGCCACCGATCCAGGATCCGAAACTGACCGGGCGGGCGTCGGGAGGCAGGTCGACCCCGAGTTGCTCGAACGCTGCAGCGAGATCTTCGAGCACCCTGCCGAGTGGACCGCGAGTGAGATCGTCGAGGTAGTAGAGCGCATTGCGTGCTTCATCCAGCACCTGCGGGCGTTCGAGCCGGAGTTCGTCGGTTTGCCAGAGCAGGTCGATCATCTCGGCCAGATGTCGAGCACGTTCGCTGTCGGAAAGGTCATGGTTGAGCAGGATGTCGGCGATGCGACGGAGTTTCACGAGTACCGATCGCCGGGCGGCCTCCGTTGGATGTGCGGTGAACACCGGACGCACGGACATGGCCGAAGCGATCTGTTCGACCAGACCGCGGTCCACGTTCGCAGCCTGCGCGTCGGCCACCACCGTGTGCAGGGGCCCGGCCTTCTCGCGACGTTCGTCGCGGGCATCGTGGGCGCGCTCGACCTGTTCAGCCACATTGGCGAGGTCGAAGTAGATGGAAAAGGACCGCGCGAGCTTCGTGGCGGTATCTAGGTCCGCCGAGTCCAAGATCTCCCAGGCACGCTCGGGATCGGCGCGAACCGCGAGCCGGACTTCCTCGACCTGATCCAGCAGACCCTGGTTCTCCTGGCGGACGAGCGTCTGGCCAAGTAGATCGCCCAGCAGGCGGATATGGGCCCGAAGCCGGGAGTCATCGGTGGTCACACCCCGGGATTGTTCCGTAATGCACGTTTCCGGGCGGTTTCGCGGTGGGCGTAGCCAGCAGGGGGCAGCCGTGGTCGCGTAGATCCCCGCCATGAAGGACAATGGATCATCCGGGATCAAGTCCCGGGGAAAAGTCGCCGAATTCTGCCGATGGGGTGTTGACGGATGTTCGAGAGGTTTACCGACCGGGCCCGCCGAGTTGTGGTCCTGGCTCAAGAAGAAGCCCGAATGCTCAATCACAACTACATCGGCACCGAGCACATCCTGCTCGGTCTCATCCACGAGGGCGAGGGCGTAGCAGCGAAGGCGCTTGAGTCACTGGGCATTTCCCTGGAGGCCGTGCGCCAGCAGGTCGAGGAGATCATCGGCCAAGGCCAGCAGGCTCCCAGCGGCCACATCCCGTTCACCCCACGGGCCAAGAAGGTCCTGGAACTCTCGTTGCGGGAGGCGCTTCAGCTCGGCCACAACTACATCGGCACCGAGCACATCCTGCTCGGCCTCATTCGCGAAGGTGAGGGTGTCGCCGCTCAGGTGCTCGTCAAACTCGGCGCCGACTTGAACCGTGTCCGCCAACAGGTCATCCAGTTGCTGTCGGGCTACCAGGGCAAGGAGCCGGCAACGGCTGGCGGGCCCGCGGAAGGAACGCCGTCGTCGTCCCTGGTACTCGATCAGTTCGGACGCAACCTCACCGCCGCTGCGCGTGAAGGACAACTCGATCCGGTGATTGGTCGTGCCAAGGAGATCGAGCGCGTGATGCAGGTCCTGTCGCGGCGCACGAAGAACAATCCCGTTCTGATCGGTGAACCCGGCGTGGGCAAGACTGCGATCGTCGAAGGCCTGGCGCAGGACATCGTGCGCGGCGAGGTTCCCGAAACGCTGAAGGACAAGCAGTTGTACACGCTCGACCTCGGCGCACTCGTCGCGGGAAGCCGTTACCGCGGTGACTTCGAGGAGCGTTTGAAGAAGGTGCTCAAGGAGATCAAGACCCGCGGCGACATCGTGCTGTTCATCGATGAGATGCACACCCTGGTGGGTGCAGGCGCAGCTGAAGGCGCGATCGACGCGGCGAGCATCCTCAAGCCAATGCTCGCGCGCGGTGAACTTCAGACCATCGGCGCGACCACGCTCGACGAGTACCGCAAGTACATCGAGAAGGACGCCGCCCTCGAGCGCCGCTTCGCGCCGGTTCAGGTCGATGCCCCCGACGTGGAGCACACCGTGGAGATCTTGAAGGGCCTTCGCGATCGTTACGAGTCCCACCACCGTGTTTCGATCACGGATGGTGCCTTGGATGCTGCGGCTCGCCTGTCCGATCGCTACATCTCCGATCGACAACTTCCCGACAAGGCGATCGACCTCATCGACGAGGCTGGTTCGCGCCTTCGCATCCGCCGCATGACCGCCCCACCGGACCTGCGTGAGTTCGACGATCGCATTGCAGATGTCCGCAAGGAGAAGGAGTCGGCGATCGACGCCCAGGACTTCGAGAAGGCTGCATCGCTGCGCGACGTCGAGAAGAACTTGCTGGCCGAAAAGGCCGAGCGCGAGCGCGAGTGGAAGGCCGGCGACCTGGACGTCGTGGCCGAAGTCGACGAGAAACTGATCGGTGAAGTGCTCGCCCTCATGACCGGCATCCCGGTGTCCGACCTCACCGAGGACGACATCGAGAAGCTCCGCCGGATGGAGGAGGAACTCCACCGCCGCGTGATCGGGCAGGAGGACGCCATCAGGGCGCTTTCGCAGTCGATCCGCCGCACCCGCGCTGGTCTGAAGGATCCGCGTCGTCCGGCCGGCTCGTTCATCTTCGCCGGGCCATCCGGGGTTGGCAAGACCGAACTCAGCAAGACGCTCGCGGAGTTCTTGTTCGGTGACGAGGACGCCCTCATCGCCCTGGACATGAGCGAATACTCCGAGCGTCATACCGCATCGCGGCTGTTCGGCTCACCTCCCGGATACGTGGGTTACGAAGAGGGCGGTCAGCTCACCGAGAAGGTGCGCCGCAAGCCGTTCAGCGTGGTGCTGTTCGACGAGGTGGAGAAGGCCCACCCGGACATCTTCAACTCGCTGCTGCAGGTGCTGGAGGAAGGACGACTCACCGACGCGCAGGGGCGAGTGGTCGACTTCAAGAACACCGTGATCATCATGACCACCAACCTCGGTAGCCGAGACGTGTCCAAGGGCTTGATGCTCGGCTTCGCTCCCGATGGCAACGAGGTCAATGCCTACGAGCAGATGAAGACGAAGGTGCAGCAGGAACTCAAGCAGCACTTCCGCCCGGAGTTCTTGAACCGCATCGACGATGTGATCGTCTTCCACCAGCTCACCGAGGCCGAGATCATCGAGATCGTCGACCTGATGATCGCGAGCCTGGAGAAGCGCCTACAGGACAAGGACATGGCCATCGAACTCACCCCGGCCGCGAAGTCGCTGCTGGCCGAGCGCGGCTACGACCCGACCCTCGGTGCTCGTCCGCTTCGCCGGACGATTCAACGCGAACTCGAGGACCCGCTGAGTGAGAGGATGCTCTTCGGGGACTTGGTTCCGGGTTCGATCGTGCTGGTGGATGTCGAGGGTGAGGGCGATGATCGAACCTTCTCGTTCACGCCCACGCCCAAGGCGGAGTTGCCGGACGTTCCTCCAATGGAGCCTGCAGGACAAGAGTCCGGGCAGGAATAGCGTCAGTCGGCTCGAAGGGAGTGGGCGGTGACATCCGGTCCGCTCATCCCCGGAATGAGCGAGTTCGACGGCCCTCGTCGTCGCGTTCCGCGTTTCGTCCTGTGGATCCTTGCTGCCCTGGTCGTTCTCGGAGCCCTCATCGGTGCTGCCGGCTTAGTCGGTGGAGTCGGTCCGCTGCGTTCCCTGGGGTTGGTCACCGAGGATCTGCAGCCGGTCGCGTTCCGGCCCACCGCGAGTGACGAAACGATCCAGATTGCGGTTGCGCTACCGCCCCGTGGGCTCTGTCCAGACGAGCAGATCCAGGTCATCGCGTTCGAGCGCGGTGTTCGCGTGGAGATTCAAGCCCAGGTGCAACGATCACGCACATCCGATTGCCTGGTCACGGGCATTGCCGGAGATCGCGCGTGGGTTGATGTGGCCTTGGCGTCGCCGTTGGGTGATCGAACGGTCATTCGCGTGGGGGATCGACAGCCGTTACCCCGCGAGTCCGGTTGATCATTCGGGTAGGGAGTAACGCGAAGTACGACGTCTGATCAGACCATCTGCTTCGAGCGACGCCAGTGCCCGCAAGGCTTGCTCGGGGTCATCGACAACTGCGAATAGGGCATCGCGACCGACCGGCGCCTGCGCTTCACGAAGGACACGCATCATATTTCCGCGTGCCTGCCGGTCGCTGCCTTCGAAGCGTGGTTGGCCCTTGCGTGGAGTGGGCTGCTCGGGTGCCCCCGCTGCCTGCCAGCGGCAACTGCGGTGCAAGGGGCACTCCCCGCACGTGGGTTCCCTGCGCGTGCACACGATTGCGCCGAGTTCCATGCTCGCTGCCGCCCACGAGGACCCGTCCGTTGCTGCATGGGCAAGTGAGGCCGCCATGGCCCGCTCCACCGCAGTCAGGTGCGACGGTGGTTCGGCGATCCCGGCCCACGCACGGGCGATGACCCGGCGAACGTTCACATCCAGCACCACCGTCGGTTGGCCGAAGGCGAATGCGCAGATTGCAGCGGCGGTGTAGTCACCCACCCCGGGGAGTGAGCGCAGTACCGCCTCGTCGCTGGGAACCTCGTCGTCGAAATCCGCAGCGATGACCGTCGCCGCGGCATGCAGCCGCAGGGCTCTTCGCGGGTAACCGAGACGACCCCAGGCGCGCACCGCCGACCCCGAAGGCTCCGCGGCCAGCGCCGAAGGGACGGGCCAGCGGTCCATCCATTCCCGCCACACCGGCTCCACCCGGACCACCGGGGTCTGCTGCAGCATGAACTCCGAGACCATCACGCCCCACGGGGTGGTGTCCCGCCAGGGCAGCGGTCGGGCATTGGCGGCGAACCACGAGCAGACCCGATCCACCGCCCGCCTGTCCCTCACGGGTGTGTCCTTCGCCACGCCTCGGATCGTTTCACGGCTCATGGCTCGTGACCCGAGGTAGGCCGCAGTACCGTGGAGAGCATGTCGGGGATGCTGCAGCCGGTGGGGCCTGAGCCGCCCCTGGTCTACTGGATGCGTCGCGGCACCATCGTGCTGATCATCGTGACTCTCCTCTTGGGTGGGTGGTGGTTCCTGGGGTCTCGCACCGCCGCCGTCTCCGGGGATCTGACGAACGCCACCGAGGAAACCACCGAGCAGGTGGTAGATGAGAACGGTGAAGTGGTGGCAGCTGATGACGTTCCATCAGTACCCACCGAACCCACCGAATGCGCGGACTCGGCGATCGAAGTCAACGCCACCACCGATTCCTCGACTTACCGGGTGGGTCAGCAGGATCCAGTTCTCACACTGACCATCACCAACGTGGGCGACGTTCCCTGCTATCGCGACATCGGATCCAAGGCCAACGAACTGGAGATCACCTCGGGCGGTTATCACGTCTGGTCGAGCGATGACTGCGCCACCGACGAGCAGGAGAACGTCACGTTGATGGAGCCGGGCCAACAGGCCGTCTCGAGCCTTACGTGGAAGAGCAGGCTCAGCCAGAAGGGGTGTCCCGACGACGGCAAGGGCCGCAAGGCCAAGGCCGGGCGCTACGAAGTGGTCGGGCGCAACCTGAGCGTGGAGAGCGAGGGTCTGCCGTTCGCGCTGAGCAACAAGCGCGACTAGGACTCGGCCACCTTGACAGGGGGACTCTGATACGTACGGCTTTCTGTACAGGAGGCAGTCATGAAGACCATGAATTGCACAGAGTCACGTGCCCGCTACGCAGAGGTGCTCGACTCGGTGACCGAGGACCGCGAAGAAGTGGTGATCACCCGCGCCGGACACGAACCCGTAGTGATCGTCTCTCTGGCCGACTTCGAGGCACTACGTGAGACCGCCCATGTGATGCGATCCCCGGTCAACGCCCGCCGACTGCTCGATGCGATGGAGCGATTGGAGTCCGGTGCCGGCGAAGAGCACGCCCTCGTTGCTGACGAGTAAGCATGCGGCCGGTGTGGGATCGCAATGCCTGGGAGGACTATCTGTGGTGGCAAACGCAGGACCGAAAGATTGTCAAGCGGATCAACTCACTGATTGAGGACATCATCCGCAACGGCAACGAAGGTATGGGCAAGCCTGAGCCGTTGAGGTATGACGTCGCGGGCTACTGGTCGCGGCGGATCACCGATGAGCACCGGCTCGTCTACAAGGTGACCGATGACTCGGCGCGGATTGCTGCTTGTCGATATCACTACGGACGTTGATGCCTGACGTCTAGCCGACTAGAAGCTGGGTCGTGATTCGCTGGCCGACCGAATTTTCTGAAAGGCCTCACCGAGGTTGTTCACCTCGATGATGTGGACACCACTACCGCGCTTGTCGAGTGAGCCCTTGGTTCCCGCTGGCGCGAGGATACGTGTGTAACCCAGTCGAGTTGCTTCGGCAACGCGTTGGTTGACCATCGGGGCGCGCCGAACATCCCCTGAGAGGGTGACTTCGCCGATCGCTGCGACGTCCAGTGGGATCGGCAGATCCTTCCCGGCCGAGGCGATGGCCAAGCAGGTTGCCAGATCGGTGCTCGGATCGGAGAGGCGGATTCCGCCGACTGTTGCGACGAATACGTCCTTGTCTGCGAGTTTGAGTGCAGCTACTCGTTCGGTGATCGCCACGAGCATTGCAACGCGCGATGAATCGAGGCCCGACACTCCGCGGCGCGGGTTCGGGTTGGTGGAGAGGGCAACGAGTGCCTGCACCTCAGCGAGCATCGCGCGCCGGCCTTCGATGGTGACGGTGACGCAGGTGCCGGGAACCGGGGCTTGACGTTCCTCGCGGAAGAGCATGCTCGGATCGACCACTTCCTCCATGCCGCGGTCGGTTTGCTCGAAGCAGG
>CAYPSE010000010.1:0-29108 GCA_964413305.1 uncultured Rubrivirga sp.
TCGATACGGGCACTCAATTCCGCGGGCGCGAATCCACCGAACACCACCGAGTGCACCGCCCCGATGCGTGCGCACGCGAGCATGGCAATAACGGTCTGGGGAATCATCGGCATGTAGATGACCACCCGATCCCCGTGGCGAACGCCCAGGTTGGTCAGGACTCCGGCGAATTGCGCGACGTCTTCGAGCAATCGCGAGTACGTGATGGTCTGCTGCGATCCGGTGAGCGGGCTGTCGTAGATGATCGCCGCCTGCTCACCGCGCCCCTCGCGTACATGGCGGTCCACTGCGTTCACGCAGGTATTCAGGCGCGCATCCGGGTACCAGCGATACAGCGGCGCTTTCGAATCGTCCAGAATCAAAGACGGCGTGACGTCCCATTCGATCAACCTCGCGGCGCTGCGCCAGAAGCCCTCTTGATCGTCGAGACTTTCGCGATAGGCGTCGTCGTACGCACCCATCACGCTCGCCCGTCCGTATCCTCGTGAGTGCGCCGCTCATCCTCACGTGCTTGGCGAGCTCGCTGCGCAGCACTGGTGAAGACCTTGATGATGACTGCCAGAAATCCCAAACCGAGGGCCATCTGCATCATGACGATGAACCGAGCAGTGTCAGTGACCGCGGTGATGTCCCCGAAGCCCACGGTGGCTAGGACCGTGAGCGTGAAGTAGGCGGCAGTGAAATGATCGATGGGCTCGGTGAAGGATCCGGGGCTGTCGCCTTCGATGATGACGTAAATGGCGCTGAAGATCGCGATGAAGAGGGCCGCGCTCAAGATGAGCGACTCCGTGGCGACCAGGCCGGGGCGTTCGGACTTGACCACGCGCTTGAGCTGCCATCGCAGTACCAGGGCATAAATCGCCATCCCAATAAGCAGCAGCGTCACCGGTATGGAGACCCGGGGGTCGCTCTCCTCCGGCACCAGGCTCAGGAGCCAGAAGATGAAGACCAATCCCACGATGGTTCGGATGGCCGAGAAGACCACCTCGACCCACATCGGGCGATCAGCCGGGGGGGTAGCGGTCTCCTCCATGGCCGGTGAGTCTTCCATGACTTCGCCCTACGGGGACTCCAATGCCGCTAACTGTCCGCAGGCGCCGTCGATCTCCCGGCCGCGGGTATCCCGCACCGTGACCGCCACCCCCGCCTCGCGCAACGCCCTGACGAACTCCCGCTCCGCCTCAGGAGTAGAGGCCGTCCACTTCGAGCCCGGAGTGGGATTGAGCGGGATCAGGTTCACGTGCACCAGATGACCGGCGAGCATCTCGCCCAGCAACTCCGCGCGCCAGCGTTGATCGTTGATGTCCTTGATGAGCGCGTACTCGATGCTCACCCGACGGCCAGTCCGCTCGGCGTAGAACCATGCGGCATCGAGCACCTCGGACACTTTCCACCGGTTGTTGATCGGCACCAGGGTGTCGCGCAGATGATCATCGGGGGCGTGCAAGGACACCGCGAGCGTGACCGGCAAGCCTTCTTCTGCGAGTTGCCGAATGCGCGGCACCAATCCCACCGTCGAGACGGTGATCCCGCGCGCACTCATGCCCAAGCCTTCGAGTGGTGGATCGACGAATCGGTGCAGCGCGGCCACGACGCTGCGGTAGTTGGCGAGGGGTTCACCCATCCCCATGAAGACGATGTTGCTGACGCGCCCGAGACCCCCGGGGACTTCCCCGGCCGCCAAGGATCGCGCGCCTGCCAGTACTTGCCCGACGATCTCCGCGGTGGACAGATTTCGGGTCAGCCCGGCCTGCCCCGTAGCGCAGAAAGGGCAATTCATTCCACATCCGGCCTGCGAGGAGATACACATCGTCACCCGATCGGAGTAGCGCATCAACACCGACTCCACGAGCGATCCATCGTGCAGTCGGAACAAAGTCTTGATCGTGGTGCCATCGTCGCAAGCGACGGTTCGTATCGGCTCCAGCAGGCTCGGAAGGACGCCCTTGAGTTTGTCTCGATCGGACGCGGAAATGTCGGTCCACTGCTGCGCATCATCTTGCAGGTGGACCAATAGGTGTGTCGATACCTGGTCGGCGCGGAAGGCCGGCAAACCCAAATCCTTCATGGCTTCGCGACGTTCGCTGCGAGACATGTCCAGCAAGTGCGCGGGTGGCTTGCCGCGCGCCGGAGCTTCGAGAACGAGATCGACCATTACAGACTGACCATTACGGACTGACCATTACAGACCGACCCCGTTGGATCCGAAGAACACCGTGAACAGCGCCCACGATGCGAAGGCGTTCGGTACCAGGGAATCAAGGCGATCCATCATGCCGCCGTGTCCAGGAAGGAAGGAACCCATGTCCTTGATGCCGAGGTCCCGCTTGATCGCACTTTCCGCGAAGTCGCCGCCGGTGGCGGTGATGGTCAGTACGAGTCCGGCGATCACCCCCTGCCACCACGGGGCGTCGAGCAGGAACATGAAGGACAGCGCTCCTACTACGGACTGCATGAGTACCGATCCGGCGAAGCCCTCCCAGGACTTCTTCGGGCTGATCGACGCGGCGATCGGGTGCTTGCCGTAGAAGATGCCGGCGAAGTACCCACCGATGTCGTTGGAGATGGTCAGCAGGATGAAGACGATCACCCGCCACGGACCGTTGTCGGTAGCCAAGGTGAGCATCAAGAATCCCGCCATGAACGGCAAGTACACGATCACGAAGACCGATGCGGTGATGTCGCGGACGTACCCATCGACGCCGCGACGGATCCGCCACAGCATGGCCAACAGCACGAGGGCGCCGGTTGCCACCAACTGCCAGATCGGACCGGCGTAGTACGCGACCACCGGAAGAAGTACGACGGATCCGTATGCCGGTACGCGTGCGATTTTGATGTCCCGCGACGCGAACGCCTGCACCATCTCGCGCATCGCGATAGCCAAGGCGGCGATCACCACGAGACCGAACAGTGGCTTGTACGTGAACAGACTCGCGATCACGATGATCGCGAGGATCACCCCCGATGCAACAGCAGCAGGAAGGTTGCGTCCGGCGCGCGAGGGTCGGTCGGAAGTAGACGCCACCATCAGACCTCGAGCAGTTCGGCCTCTTTGTGCTTGAGAACCTCATCGACGTGCTCCACGTGTTTGTGGGTGAGGTCATCGAGCTGCTTCTCCGCACGACGCACGTCGTCCTCACCTGCGTCGCCGTCCTTGTGGAGTTTGTCCAAAGCTTCCTTGGCATGCCTGCGGATATTGCGGATAGAAACCCGCCCCTCTTCTGCCTTGGCGCGCGCCTGCTTGATGTATTCCTTGCGCCGCTCCTCGGTGAGCTCGGGAAGCACCACGCGGATGATCGCGCCATCGGTATTGGGATTGATTCCCAAATCGCTGTCACGCAACGCCTTCTCGATGGCTGCCATCGCACCCTTGTCGTAGGGACTGATGACGATCATCCGCGCTTCGGGAACCTGAAAGGAAGCAAGTTGGTTGAGCGGCGTCATGGTGCCGTAATAATCGACGGAGATCTTGTTGAACATCGAGGCGTTCGCTCGACCGGTGCGGATCGTGCCGAAGTCCTCTCGAGTCACCTCGATGGACTTGTCCATCTTGTCGGTGGCTTCGAGCAGGATCATGTCGATCTCTTCGCTCACGGGGCTCTCCTTAATTGTCCGATGAGACTAACGTGCCGATGCGCTCACCTCGGGCCGCGCGGGCGATATTGCCTTCAACCAGCAGGTTGAAGACCACGATGGGCAGCTGGTTGTCCCGGCACAGACTGATGGCAGTTGCATCTGCGACCTTCAGATCCTTCGCCAGGACCTCATCGCAGGTGAGGTGCTCGTAGCGCTGAGCACTGGGGTTGGTTCGCGGATCGGAGTCGTAGACGCCGTCCACGCCTTTGGCCATCAAGACGACCTCGGCACCGATTTCCAGGGCACGCTGCGCCGCAGTGGTGTCGGTCGAGAAGTACGGCTGACCCAGTCCAGCACCGAAGATCACCACGCGCCCCTTGTCGAGGTGGCGCATGGCACGACGAGGGACATACGGCTCGGCGACCTGCCCCATCGCGATCGCGGTCTGCACGCGAGTGTCGATGCCGACCTTTTCGCAAAAGTCCTGGAGTGCCAGGCAGTTCATGACCGTTCCGAGCATGCCCATGTAGTCGGCCCGGGCGCGCTCCATACCTCGTTCGGACAACTGCGCACCACGGAAGTAATTGCCCCCGCCGATGACCACGGCCACCTGGGTTCCCGAGGCCACCACATCCGCGATCTGTCGGGCGATCGATGCGACGACGTCGGGGTCCACGCCCAGTCCCCCGCCGCCGGCGAACGCCTCGCCGCTGAGCTTGAGAAGGACGCGACGCCAGCCGCCCTCGGGCGCCTGCGGCCAGGTCTCGATCGTCCCCTCGAGGGACGGTTGAACCGGCTCCGATGCCCTGGACCGATCCATCCGCGTTCCTTCCGCCTCGACCCTCGAGTCCGCCCTACGCCTGACCCGGCTCGAACCTAGCGAATGCCCGGATGGTCGTGCCGCTTTCGGCCAAGACGTCGGTCACCGACTTCTTGGGATCGACCACACTGGGCTGCTCGAGGAGCACGTTGTCCTTGAAGAAGGCATTGACCCGGCCGTCGACGATTTTGGCGATCGCCTGCTCGGGCTTGCCCTCCTCACGCGCCGAGGTCTCGGCGATGCGACGCTCGTTCTCGACGGTCTCGGCCGGCACCTCCTCACGGGTGAGGAACTGCGGACGCATGGCTGCTACCTGCATCGCAATGCCGCGAGCTGCCTCCTCGCTTCCGTCGTAGGCGACGAGTACGCCCACCTGCGGTGGAAGATCCGAGGCGCGCCTGTGCAGGTACATGGCAGCTGGCGCCTGCAGCACGGCGACCCGACCGAGCTCGATCTTCTCCCCGATCACCCCAGCCATTTCGGCCACGGTGTCCTCGACGGTCCTGCCGGTGTCCAACGTCGCTGCCAGAAGGGCATCGCGATCACCGATCTGACCATCGAACGCCGCCTGAACCACGGTTCCCGCCAGGGTTTGGAACTCCTCACCCTTGGCAACGAAATCGGTCTCACACAGCAACTCGATCATGGCGTTATCGACGGCAGCGACGATGCCATTCGAGGCCGTGCGCTCAGCGCCGCGTTTTGCCGCCTTGGCAGCCCCCGAGATCCGCAGAGCCTCGACGGCCTTGTCGAAATCGCCACCGCTCTCCTCGAGTGCCTTCTTGCACTCCATCATTCCGGCGGATGTCATCTCGCGGAGCCGCTTGACGTCTGCGGCGCTGATCGTTGCCATGTTCTTCCTTCAGATCGTTGTGATTGGGAACGTGTGAGTATCGGGCTAGGCCTGTTCGGTTGCAGCCTCGACCGCCACAACTTCGGCGGCCACAGCTTCATCCGCAGCACCGGCACCGGCGAGGAGCTCGCGCTCCCACTCGGCCAACGGCTCCTCGACCGCACCCTCGGTGCTCGCACGACCGGCGCGGGCCATCAGGCCCTCGGCCACGGCATCGGCGATCACCCGCGTGAGCAGTGCAACCGAACGGATGGCGTCGTCGTTCCCCGGTATCGGGAAATCAACCTCGTCGGGATCGCAGTTGGTGTCCAACATCGCGATGACCGGGATGCCGAGTTTGCGAGCCTCGCCAACGGCGATGTGCTCTTTCTTGGTGTCCACGACCCAGACCGCGCTGGGGATCTTGGCCATGTCGCGGATGCCACCGAGCGTGCGCTCGAGCTTCTCCTTCTCGCGGCGCATCATGAGCAGTTCCTTCTTGGTCTTGCCCGAACCCGCGACGTCGTCGAAATTGATCTCTTCGAGTTCCTTTAGACGCTGAAGCCGCTTATGCACCGTGTTGAAGTTGGTCAGCATGCCGCCGAGCCAGCGCTCGTTGACGTAGGGCATCCCCACGCGGGCGGCTTGTTCGGCGATTGCCTCCTGGCCCTGCTTCTTGGTGCCGACGAACATGATGGAGCCACCGTGAGCCACGGTCTCCTTCACGTACTCGTAGGCACGGTCGATGTAGGACAGCGACTGCTGCAGATCGATGATGTATATGCCATTGCGTTCGGTGAAGATGAAACGCTTCATCTTGGGGTTCCAGCGGCGAGTCTGGTGTCCGAAGTGGACACCGCTTTCCAGCAGCTGGCGCATCGTGACGACGGCCATGGTCGTTCTCCTTTTCGTGGGCGCGCGCGCCCGCGGGCGGTGTGTGAGCACGTCACTACACCGCAATCGGTTGACGGTTCATCCGGCGGATGGACCCCTGGTGGCCTCGGCCCACCCCGCCTGCCGAAGCAGGACCGTCGGTGAGGACCGCACCGCGCTAGGCGCGGCGGAAGGTCACGCGAAATGTGTGGTTCTTTGTCTCCTCGAGGGGGTTCCCTCTCGAAGCCGCCTCAGTCTACGCAGGTCATCCACAGCCCCCGCCCGCGCCCTCCCCAGGAGGAATCCTCGCTCTGGCGCACCCAGCCCGCGGCCAAGGAACCTGGCACGCATGTGGACATCGATCGCCTCGACCATCCTGGCTGGAATCCTGGCCTCCGGGGTACCCGCAAGCCCCGCCGGATCAACCTGGGTCGCGCCGCTGGAGGCCGGCCTGAGTGCGGTGCTGCAGGAGTTCCAGCGTCCGGTTGATCGGTTCGCGCCCGGCCACCGCGGGGTGGACCTTCGCGCCCCTGAGGGCACCCCTGTGCGATCGATCGGGGATGGCACGGTCAGCCACGTGGATGACGTCGCCGGGGTCCTCTCCGTGACGGTCGACCACCGGGTGGCCCGGTCGAGTTACCTCCCGATCGAAGCGGTGGTGGTCGAAGGCCAGGTGGTCGCCGCCGGACAAGTGATCGGCTTCGTGTCGGGGCTGCACTGCACCCCGTCATGCCTGCACCTGGGCCTGCGCAGACCTGCATGGGAGGCACGAGATGCCCAGACCGATCCCTACCTCGACCCCATCGCCTGGATTCGGCGGATCCCGGTGCTGAAACCCCTGATGTGAAATCAATTTCCCGAGCGCGGGTGTGCCTGCTCGAACGTGGAACGAAGACGTTCAACCGACACATGCGTGTAGCGCTGGGTAGTCGCCAGGTTCGCGTGACCAAGGATTTCCTGTACCGAACGCAAGTCTGCGCCACCTTCGAGGACGTGTGTCGCGGCACTGTGCCGTAACGCATGTGGCGCCACGACCGGAACCCCGGCCGCATCAGTCATTCTTCGCACCACGCTTCGCACGACGCGCGAATCGATGCGAAAACCGCGCTCCCCCACGAAAAGGGCGTGCACGGAAGGCAATGCAATTTGCGCACGCACACCCAACCAGGCGTCAATGGCACGCTGCGCCGGAACGCCGTAGGGCACCACACGCTCCTTGTCGCCCTTGCCGATCACTCGAAGTGTCCTGTTGCCATCGTCTACGTCGTCGACATCGAGGCCGCACAATTCCGACACTCGGACCGCGGTTGCGTACAGCACTTCCACGATGGCGGCATCCCTTATCGCCCGCGGCGAGCCGTCGTGGCGACCTGCGTGCTCGAGCACCTGAATTGCCTGTGCTCGGTCCAACACCGTTGGCAAGCGGTTGCCCACTCGAGGACTTACGAGTCGATGGCCGGGATCGGTTGGCGCGAGACCGCGCCGATGGCACCAGGCGGTGAAAGCGCGGGCCGAAGCCGAGCGCCGAGCGATGGTCGAACGTGCCAGCCCTGCGGAAGTCGCCGAGGCCAGCCACGAGCGCAGCGCCGCGAGATCGACATCGGCTGGTTCGAGGACTCCGCGTTCTGCACAGAAACCTGCGAGGTCACGCACATCGGCGAGGTACGCGCGCACCGTGTGGGCACTTCGCCCGCGCTCATCACGCAGATGCACGGTGAACCCATCGATCGCAACATCCCACGAATCGGACTTGACCACACACCCATCGTGACAACGAAAGCGCGAATCAGCGGTAAGGCTCGCCCGCGTGGTATTCCGTCAACTGTCTCGACGACGCAGCTCAGCGGCTCGGGCTCGCAGGTCCTGGAAGTACTCACTCTCCGTGATCTGCGCAACCTGCTCACTGACGCGACTGCGATCGATCTGGATCGTCAGGCGCTCCACCTGCTCGCGAAGTCGGCGTTCCCTGTCGATGATCTCGGTGCCCATGCGCTGGAAAGTACGGGCCAGGTCTCCCACTTCATCCGAGCGTTCGGCAGCTGCGTCCAACGTGGAAGGATCGAAATCGCCGTCGGCCAGGTCGCGGGCTGCTGCGGTGATCTGGTCCACCGGCTTGGTGATACGACGACTGACGACGAAGCCAAGAGCCAGGCCGAGCAACAAGACAACGACGCTCAGTGCGGCCAACTGGACCGCCAGCGCCCGACCGGGCGCACCCAAGCGCTCCTCCGGCACGGCCGAAACCAAAATCCAATCCAGACCTCCCGCGGTGGTCGATGTGCGCAACGACCAGGCCGAGTTCACGCCCTGCTGCCAGGGATCGGTGAAAGTGACCTGATCTTCGACACCGGGCTCCACGGGCGCTGTCGCGACTATGTCCGCGAGCACTTGACGCCCCCGCGGCGTGCCAGCGAGGGCACGCACCTCGTTGTTGGCAGCGGAGATGATTCGACCACCGCGATCCAGGATGAAGAAGAAGCCTGCGTCGGCGAAGGAGATTTCCTGGAAGGTTCGCTCCAGATCGGCCGCAACGAGTTCGGTGCGCTCGGTGACCTCGGTATCGATGTCGTCGATGTACACGCCCGTACCGATGATCCAATCCCAGGGCTCGTAGTGGAACACGTACCCGAGTTTGGGACTCGGTTCTGCACCGTCGAGCCGTTCCCACCGATAGGAGACGAATCCACTGCCCTGGTTCAGTGCCACATCTCGTATCTCCCGAAGCACGTAGACGCCGTCGGGATCTTGCATATCGCTTAGGTCCCGTCCTTCGAAACGTTCATCAGGATGCGAGATGGCAACGAGATCGCGGTTGTAGGTGAAGAAGTAATCGTTGTTGGCGAACCTCACCTCCTTCAGCAACTGCAGTGCCCGAGCCTGCGCCTGCTCCAAAGTCAACGTCCCGTTGGCCACCTCCACTCGCAGCGCGTCCAAGGTGACGCCGAGGGGGGCAGCCACGTCCTGGAGGGATGCCTTCCGCCGGTCAAGGGCCGTGGTCCGAAAGCGTTCGATGTCGGCGTACTCGCCTTCGATCACCGCCGCCACCGAGGCGTGAACGTTGCCGACTGCCTCATCGGACTGCTGATACAACTCGGTTTGGATCGCGCGGAAGGCGAAGGCGGTGGTGACGACGGCCGAGACGACGAGCAGGACCGCGATCAGCAATGACACCCGCCAGGACAGGCTCAACCTCGAGCGAGTACGCGTCACGAGACGATCATCTCCCATCGTCGAGCCCCCATCGAAGGATTCCGGGAATGCCGATTCCGCGCACCGTCGCCGGCGAGCACGCTCAGCCCCTATAGTGCGACGGGAGCCCACAACATCCAGGAGATGCGATGACCACGGTCGTATCGGTCCACTCCTTTCGAGGCGGAACCGGAAAGAGCAACAGCACTTCGAACCTTGCCGCCAACCTCGCCGCCATGGGTGCGCGGGTTGCGGTGGTCGACACCGACATCCAAAGTCCTGGAATTCACGTGCTTTTCGGCTTCGATGAGCACCTCGACAACACGCTGAACGACTACCTGTGGGGCAAACTCCCGATCGAGCAGACAGCGCACGACGTCACCGACCGGGTACGTGCCTCGGTGGACGTCGCCGAAGGCGGTGCGCTGTTCCTCATCCCATCGAGCATGAAGGCCGGCGATATCGCCCGGGTGCTGCGGGAGGGCTACGACGTCGGCACCCTGAACGACGGCTTCCGCGACCTCGCCAAGGCACTGCAGTTGGACTTCCTGCTCATCGACACCCACCCGGGGCTGAACGAGGAGACCTTGCTGTCGATCACGATCAGCGACGTCCTGCTGCTCATCCTGCGGCCTGACCGGCAGGACTTTCAGGGCACCGCAGTCACCGTGGACGTCGCCCGCAAACTGGAGGTGCCGGCCCTGTACCTGATGGTCAACAAAGTGCCCCGCGGCGTCGACACGGACGACCTTCGCGAGCAGATGACCGCCGCCTACGGAGCCGAGACCGCCGCGATCCTCCCGCTGGCTGAGGAGGTCGTGCAGAACGCGTCCGGCGGACTGTTCTCTTTGACCAATCCCGATCACCCCTGGTCCCAGCAGATCCGGGGTGTCGCCCAGCGAATTCGGGGCTAACCGATGACCTCCGAGGAAGGTGACTGGGACTTCCTCGCCGCACGCAAGCGTGATCTGACCAGTCAACGCGACCTCACCAGTCAATCCGACGTAACCAGCCGACCCGACGCCGAACAGCTCGCGGCATCCCAGGTGGCGCCCCCGAGCGAGGCACCTCGTCAACGGGGCGAACTCCGCGGCGACATGTCGGCGGTGCTGAGTTTGAAGCGCAGGGCCATTCCTATGGCCCTGGCGCTGACCGCGGTATCGCTCGCCGGATTCCTGACCGAGATGGTCGCGGCGAGTCAGATGCTCGCCCTCGCCGGCCCGACCGCGCTGCTCGTCATGTACCCGCTAGGCGGCCTCGGCTTGATCCTCGGTGCCCTCGTGATGTTCCGATTCGTGGACGCCGGTGCCCGGCTGCGAATGCTGCGCATCGTCACGCTGAGCTACGCGGTGGTCTTCGCCATCGCGCTCGCGCTCATCACCGGATCGGTCGCCCCGATCATCGCGATCGGGCTCGTGTGGCTGCTTGCAGATCAATTGAACTTCTTGGTTCCCCTACTCGTGTGGAGTCTGGCCGGGGATGAATTCAATGTGGCCGAGGGTCGCAAGGTCTTCGGCTGGTTGGTGACCTGGACCTACCTGGGCCAGGTGGCCGGCCTTGCCATCGCCGCGGGTACACCCTTCTTGCTCGATGCAATCGACGTTCCCCTGACAGCCCTCCTTATCGTCAATCCGATCGTGTGCGTCCTGATCGCGGTGCTGCTGCCCCGCGCCATGCGGGCATCGGGGGCTGCGCGCGGGCTGGCCAGGGACGAAACGTTGCGGGCATCACTCGCCAGCGCCTGGGACTTCATCACCGGCGTGCCGATCTGGCGCACCTTCCTCATCTCTTCGATCGTGACCTTTGCCGCTGGAATGACCGCGTTCATCGCGTTCATGGTGGGCTCGGGCGACCTGCTGGACCTCGACGCCGGTCGGATCCAGGTCTTCTTCGCGTCGGTGAGCTTGGGGAGTTTCCTCATTGCCTGGCTCATCCAAGCGACATCGGCCGAGCGCATCTTGGAGCGGCTCGGCATCCCCGGAACCCTTCTCGTGCTACCGATCGCCACGGTGATCGCCGGACTCCTCCTGGCCCTGGGTGCGGCACTGGAATCACTCATGGTCTTCGCCATCGCGATCACGCTGTGGCGAATTCCACGCTGGAGCATCGATGAGAACGCCAGGCGAGCGGCGCTTGCCCTCGTTCCTGACGAGCGGCGAACTCGCGTGTCGTTCCTCGTCGACCTTCTGCCGGTGGCCATCGGCCTGCTGCTGTCGACCCCGCTGGCGGCAGTCGCGTTCGTCACCGGTCAGTCGTGGATAACCGGCATCATCGTCGCGGCCGTGGCCGCATGCGCTATCCCCCTCACCATCCGGGTGATTCGCGGTTGGGAGAACAGCTTGTTGAACTGGCGACTTCGCCGACGCAAGCAGAATCGAACGATCGACTTCTCCTAGTTCGATTCCACGGATGGATCCGATAGCAACAGCGCTCGGGCGAGTATCTCCGCGACTACCGGGTCATCCGGTGGCAGCCGATAGTGGTCGAGAAGGAAGGCACTGACCGCCGCTTCGACCACTTCCCCGATCGGCAGTGCGGCGCCAGCGGAGGTGAGGTAGATGTTCGCGATCATCGGGAAGTATCGAGGCTCCCCGTAGATGGCCCAGTGTTTGCCGTGGAAAGGTTCTCGATAGTCGATCTCGGGGAAGGCTCGGTGCCCCAGACTTGCCCAATGGGCCAGCAGACGGGGCTGCTCGGGATCGATCTCGCTCATCAAGGCGATGATGTCTACCCCGCGTGGGAGTGCATCGAGGCGTGCCTGCCGTTCACATGCATCGATCAGATGGCGGGCCCAGTCCTCATCGAGATGCTGACGAACCTCTTCATCCATCGCCAGGAAATGGCGAACGACGACACCCCGACGCAGATTGACATGGAAGATGAACAAGCCACGTGGTTTCTCCTCCACCAGTAACAACCACTGATGAACGGCGACATCGGGATCGAACGGCCCTTCCGCCCACGCGTCTGCCATCTCGTCGATGACATGTGGGTGATCGGGGAACCATCGCTGGTGCACGTCCTGCAGTTGGCCCAGGCGCCGTCTACTCACCCCGGGGCGGACGTCCACGATACTGACGCCGGGGACGTGCTCGAGTGGAAACGAGTCGGTCACTCCTCGCTTCGCTCCCGCATCCTTCGGCGCATCTCGGCTGCTCGGTTCGCGATATCGGCGAAGGAGTCGCTTTCGGTGATCTCCCTGACCGCCTCTTCACGTCGCCCCTGATCGATCTCGACCTTCAATCGCTGCACCTCTTGGGTCAGGGTCTGCTCACGAGCTGCAACCTTCTCGACCATGATGGCGAAGGAATTGGCAAGAGTGGACAGCTCATCGGGGAATTTCGTGTCGGTAACCGACTTCAAGTCCACTTGGTAGTCGCCATCGGCAATTCGAGTAGTCGCCGACGTCAATCGCTTCACCGGACGACTGATGGTTGTAGCCAACACGAGCACAAGGATCAGAAGGACTACGTAGGTGCCCAGCATGATCGGGAGGATGCGCTCGAGCGCTTGGGCTTCCACCTCGTCCACGTAAGTGAGCGGGTAGTCCAGTCCAACGGCACCGACGGAGTTACCTTCCGCGTCCACGATGGGTGCATAGGCGGAGATGAAACTTCCGTATTCGTCGGAGTACGGAGGCTCGTTGACGACACCTTCCAAACCTTGTTCCATGAAGTCATAGGTGGTCGGCCCGACTATGTCGGCAACGGGAACCTTGTAGGTCACGCCCCGCTGAGGATCGAGGAGATAGCCAGCCGAGGCAGCGAAATACAACTGTCCATCCACCGCATCCTTGAAGTAGCTATAGACGCCCGCGTCGGCAACGATGAGTCGCAGATTGAGTAGGTCGCGGGCGATTCCCGTGTACAGCGGGCTGTCCGGGTACCCCGCGCCCGTGCCGTCGGCCAATTGGGGTCCGGGCACTGCAGGAACCGTGGAGACGAGTTCGACGAACTGCGCCGCATCAATGGTCGCCGCACCTCCCGCTGCAGCCTGAGCCAATTCGGACACCAACCGATTTTGAGTGGTGTCGCTGGTGAATTGGAAGACCCAGATGGCAATGAACACGAAGACGATTGTGAAAGCGCCCGCGAACGCAGCAAGCAGCTTCACACGCAGGGAAACCCGGATGCGACGCCCCCTTAGAGGATCCACGCGGTCCGCAACCTCCCGATCCTGGGCTTGCAGTGCCAACATCACTCCTACTCCTCGCTCTCAGCGAGCGTAGTGGGAGTACTCGATGCTGCAAACAGTTCAATTGCTATTCCACCAGTGGGAACTGCCCTAGTCGGCCATTCACACGTGGGGCCGCAAGGTTTATGACTCGCTCCACCGTCAAAGGCATCACCCCAAGCACGGGGACCGGCTTCACATGACGCGACTCCGGGCAGTCCGGCGCCGGGATCACCCCAGCCCTCCGATGCGATCGAGGATCTCGGCCACCCCGGATTTCGTTGAGCGCTTGTGTACGGGGAAGTACCGTCCATCGCGCTCAGCCAGGGCTCCGTCGCTCACCAGGAGGGCAAGCGCCGTCTCGAATTCGGCTGGATTCAACTCGGCAAGGAGGTCACGCAGGGTTTGTTCGTCGGATGGTCCCCAGCGCAGGAGTGCGGAGATGATGCGGCGCTCCGCGGCGGTGCGATCGAGCAGACCCATCATCCCGGCCGATATCGCGGCGCGGGTGAGAGATCGGACGATCACATCCCCTATACAACGAGCTGTCTCGGCACGCCGCTCACCGACGGTCAAGCGAAGATCCCCGCAGTGGTTGCCCGGACCCAACGTGGCGACGCGACGTTCGATGCCGTCGTCGTCGGCTGTCACGATCTCCAAACGGCCCGAGACGATGAACAGGATTCGATCGGCGAGGTCACCTTGACGGTAAACGACCTCGCCGTCGGAGTAGCGTTCGGTGACGAGCCTTGCATATAGCGATATCTGCGACTGTGAATCCAGCCCTAGGACGCCCAGGTCGACTTGGTCGGGCATGAGCCTGCGCTCCCACAGTGCGGCGTAGGCATCGCTTTCGACCAGCAGGCTCGCATGGTCGCCCACATGGATTCGATCATCGCGGATGAATGCGATGCAATCCATCGACTCGGCTAACTCTGCCGTCGTGACGGTCACGGCCAGTGAGTGCAAGCCGGTCGAGTGGAGTTTGTGCACGAGGTCCCCTGCCGAATCGGCATCCGCGAGGGCAAGCACGGGACCGACGAGCAAGGCGGTGGGTTTCGCGGCCAGGGCCATCGCGAGTGTCAAGCGTTGGCGCTCTCCCAGCGTGAGTCGCGATCCACCTGGGCCGAGCGGGGTTTCCAGATCGACGACCTCACCTGTGGGTATCGGCAGTGAGACGACCTCGAGCAACTCGTCTGCCAGGTCTGGACCAACATCCGCCTGCAAAGCCCGAAGGTTTTCCATGATCCCGGCGTTGACGACGGCAGGGACCTGCGGTACGTGTAGTGCATCGGTGTGTAGGGCCAGGAGGTGTAGAAAGTCGTCTGCTTCGGTTCCCGCATCCGTCACGATGCCGATGCGGGCGCCTTCGCGTACGCGATCGCCAAGTTCCAGGAAACCGGCCACGGATGGCTCCACCGGTTGGACCGAATCGAGTGGCTCGTCCAGCACCTGATCGATGCGCAGGCGACTAACGATCGCGAGGTTCAACGAGCGAATCCATGGCGGCAAAGCCTCCAAACTCCGAACGACCGCCTCGACGTAGAGCAATGCGGCGGCCACCACGGCGAGTGAGATGCCACCGGAAGACACCGCGAACAGGACGACGAAGACCAGGCCCGCAAGCCCTGCAATGCGGGCACCGCTCGATAGTTGGGCCAGGTACGTGCCTTGCTCGTAGTTCTTGCGCTCCAGATTCGTGGCTGTTCGCTGGAACCGCGCCTCCACCCAGCTGGTCAGGCGAAGTCCCCGGATGGGAGATGCAGCACTCACCGATGCATCCACCGATTCCGACACTCTGCTGCGGGCATCCAATCGGGCGCGGTCGGCCACGATGAGGCGTCGTCCGATGATGCCTCGGGCGATCAGGAAGACGAAGGTTGCTACTGTCATCGCAGCGCCTGCGCGCCAATCGATGACGGTGAGCAGGACGAGGCTTTGCACGAGTCGAACCACGGCGGGAATTCCGGAGACGATGGTGAGCTCAACGGAATCGGCGATCGCATCCACATCCGATGTGTGCCGACTCACGATTGAGGACCGCACCAGTACCTGCTGATCAAGGACCCTACTGCGCACCGTGTGGCCGAAGACCCGATTGCGAATGCAGGTACCGATCCTTCCAGCGATGGCATGTGCTCGAAATTCCAGGATGTAGCCCAAGACGATCTGGGCGACCACGAGCGCAAGAAGGAGCGATAGCGGCGACCACCGCCATGTGCCGATCGACAGGATCGATTCGACGACGAGCGGAGTTACCGCCTGCGCCGCCAAGAGCCCCGCGGCCACGATCCCGGCTACGGCGAGCTGGAGCCAGGATCCATGAAAGAAGGGCCGAAGCCACGAAATGAAGGCGATGAGGGGTCGACCTTCAGGCGAATGAACAGCTGTTCTCGGCACCGACCGATCTTGTCAGTCCACGGAGGCGATGGAGGAGTTGTTCACTCCCCATTTACCTACTAGACGCTGGTAGCTCCCATCCTCGATCAGGGAATCCAGCGCGATATCGATCGCATCGGCCAACCCGGCCTGATTCGCGGCTACCGCCAGGCCGTATGTGTTTTCGTCGTAGGGGGCATCCACGAGCGCCAGTCTTTCCTTGCTGCGACCCACGACGAACTCGGCAACCGGAGCATCGGTGACGAAGGCATCGGCATCGTCCCGCAGCACCGCATCCGCGCCCGCAAGACTTCCCGCGACCGGCAGCGCCGTGACCGGGCGCGCACCACGATCGCCACACACCTCGGAGCGACGGGGTATCTCCTCCACCGCTTGGGCTGAGCCCTTGATCACCGCCACGGTCAGGCCACAGGCATCGTCGGGGTCGATCTGCACACCATCGCGCGACAACCATTGAGACCCACCCCCCAGATAACCGACGAAGTCGACTCGAGTGCGACGCTGCGGTGTGTCGAACATCGCGGACGCCACGACGTCGATTTCGCCCGCGGCCACTGCATCGATCAGCCCGGCGAAGGGAATCACCTCGAACTTGACGTCGACGCCGAGTCGTTCGCCGATCAATCGCATCAGTTGGATGTCGAGACCGGTGATCTCACCATCCTCGGCAACGTAGGTCAATGGCGCCAGACCTGGATCGGTCCCCACCACGATCACGCCGCTGTCGATGATGTCGACGGGAAGCATGTCGCGCGCCTCGGGGATCACCGATGTGGGCATCGGTGCACCGACGTTCGCCTCCTCGCTCGATCCCCCGCACCCGGAAAGCAGCAGTGCGCCTACCGAGATGCCGATCATCAGTTTCGCTGCGCGCATCACAACTCCTGCCTTCGAACCAGTTCGGCGAAGATCCCGTTGGCCGCGGTGAGACTGCCATAGTCTCCGGACTCCACAATCCGCCCCTGATCCAAAACGACGATCTGATCGGCATCTTGGACAGTGGACAACCGGTGGGCGATGATGACGCGGGTCATACCCAGACGCGAGATCGTGTCGGTGACGGCCGCCTGCGTCAGATTGTCGAGCGCGCTGGTCGCCTCATCAAGGAACAGTACCCGCGGATCCCCGGCGATAGCCCGTGCAAGCAGCAAGCGCTGTCGTTGGCCGCCCGACAAGATCGTCGCGCCCTCGTCGATGGTGGTGTCCAGGCCTAGCGACAAAGAGTCGACCCACTCCCGCAGTCCTACCTCCTGCAGGATTTCCCACAGCCGTGCATCGCCGATCGGTCCACTCGAGACCACAAGGTTGTCCCGAATGGTGCCCGGCAGCAGGAGGCTGGCTTGCAGCACCACTCCGAATTGCCGACGAACGGCGGTCAGATCGAGTGCGGCCAAATCGGAGTCGTCGTAGAAGATGGCGCCGCTACGGGGCTCCTCGAAGCCAAGGAGAAGTCGCAAGAGAGTGCTCTTGCCTGAACCGGAGGTTCCCACGATGGCAAGAGAGGATCCTGCCGGGATGTGAAAATTCACGTCACGCAAAATCCACGGGAGATCGTCGCCGTACCGGAAACTCACGCGACGTACTTCGATCGCACCACTGAGGGTGCCTGGGTCCTCGTGACTTTCCGTGGCCTCCGGCTCGGACTCCAGCAGTGGGCTGACGCGTCGAATCTCGGGAACCGCCCGAACGGCGGCACGGATACTGGATACCAGACCGATCAAACCGGCAGAGAAGATTCCGTAGGCGGACGCTATGGCAAGGAAAGTCGCCGAATCAATTTTTTCCCCTGGCATGGCGTACGCCACGACGACGATGCCGATGAGGACGATGCCGATGATCGCGACGCGGGCGATCTCGATCGCGATCTCGATGTCCCAACGTCGATTGAACTCGATGCGATACCGACTGTAGGCCTGGGCCCATCGCCCGAACGCCGAAACATCTCCAGCTGACAGGCGTACCGGAACCCAGCCACGCAACACGCCGAGGGTTACATCGTCCACCTCGTCGCGAGCCTGCAAAGTCCTGGCGACCCGTCGTCCTTCAATCCGACTCAAGACGACGGTCACGATGATGAGCACGATGCCACCACCAACGGCGACGAGGCCCAAGGCAGGACTCAAGACCACCATCAAGGAACCATTGAGGATGACGAGGACGACCGAGAGCAGGCCGACCGCCACCACCTGATCAATGGCGATCGTTATCGGCCCGTTGATCATGATGCGATTGGCAAGCTCAGCGCTCGGCCACGCACGCAGTCCGCTCGCCGGCAAGCGCAAGACGCGATCCAAGATCGCCGCCGAGCTAGCAGTCTCCACCATGTCGGATAATCGGATGAGTTGATAGACGCGAACGTAGGTGAACATCGCGCCGGCCGTGGCCAAGGCGATCAGCGCGATGCCAATAGCGAACAAGCGCGACTCGTCACCCGAGGGCACGATGCTGCTGAAGATGACCGCGGTTGCGATCGGCACGGCAAGGCTGACGACTCCGAGCAGTACCGACATGGCCACGGCATAGAAGCCGTCGCGACCCGCCCCCGCGACAGCAACCTTCATCAGCGAAACGAGGTCGCTCTTTCCTGCAGGCAACGGTCGAATGACCTCATAGGCGCCGATGGAAATATCACCCGCCAGCTGAGCCGTCACCGGAATGGGATCGTGATCCGGCCGCCACAAACGTGGGCGGAACATCGGTCCGGGCAGAACGAGTGCCAGCGTGCCCGCGTACACGACCAAGAGAGGTGGAACGTTCCTCGTCCACCAGCCCTCGTCCAAAGTGACCGAACGTACTCGGACCTGGGAGGCCTCCACGATCCGACGGGCCTGTTCCAGAACAGGTGCGTCGTCGTCAAGCGTCACCGCTCGGGTTTCGAAACCGAGGCGTTTGGCCAGGAGGGCAACTACTGCAACCGCGCGCCCCTCTTGATCCGGGGGCGTTGGTAGCGGGTTGCGCGGATTGAGCACTCGACCCAGTCGAGCCGCGGCCAGATTCGCCTCGAATGAGCGTTGCGCCTGCGCTTGGCCGGAGGCACGACCCGGTGTGGTGGTCATGAGGTCATCAACTCACGGTAAAGACCGTCCGCGACGGATAGATCCCGGTGCGTCCCGCGCTCCACGATCCGACCACCGTCGATCACGATGATCTCGTCGGCATCACGAACAGTTGACAGTCGGTGCGCAACGACCAGGACCGTGCATCCGCGTCCGCGAAGGTTCTCCACGACCTGCGCCTCAGTCCGTGCATCGAGGGCGCTCGTCGCCTCATCGAGCACGAGGAGGCGTGGACGACGAACCAGCGCCCGAGCGATGACGATCCGCTGACGCTGTCCGCCGGACAGGTCCCGTCCGTCTTCCTGCAACACCGAGTCGTATCCCCCCGGACGCAGAGCGATGTCCTCGTGCACGCAGGCATCGCGTGCTGCGGCGATGATGTCGCGATCGCGCAGCAGTGGATCGAACATGGTGATGTTGTCTCGGATTGATGCCGAATAGAGAACGACGTCTTGATTGACGAATGTGACCTCGCGAGCCCGAGCCTCCCGAGGATAGGTATCGAGGGGGCGCCCGTCGATGAGTATCTGGCCTGTCCACGGGCGATAGAGGCCTCCCACCAATCGACCCAGCGTCGACTTGCCGCCTCCGCTCGATCCGACGACGGCGATGATGCGGCCGGGGTCGGCTTGCAGCGAGATGCGATCCAGGAGTGGCGGTTGGCGGGGTGAGTATCCGAAGGTGACGTCCTGCACGGTGAGGGCAGCCGCCCACGGATCTACGGAAAGTCGTCCCCGTCGACGACGACCCCCCGAAGCCAGCAGCGCGATGGGGTCTGCGTGGGCTTGATCGGTGCTGCTGTCAACCTGCTCGAGCGAACCGATGTCGGTGGCCTCCTCGGTGAGCGATTGCCCTGGATCCGCGTCGTCGCCAGCAGGCGCAGCGAGCACACCGCTGGCCTCCATGGGACTCGTCGTGGAACCGATCGGTGCGTCGACATCCTGGTCCCACAATCCAGGATCCACCTGCTGCTCGAGCACATCTGTCATCTGCTCCCACGCACCGCGCAAGTTGAGTACCGAGTCAAGCGACGGAACCAAGATGACCAGCGGGCCCAGGAAACCGGCAAGCAGGATCGTGAAACCTGCGAGCGTGCCTTGCGTCAGGGATCCTTGCATCACCAGATAGGCGCCCACGATCAACACCAATGCGCTGGTCAGTGCCGTCGCGAATACCGGGACCATGCCGATGTAGCCCCACAGACGCGTGTAGCCCAAAGAGAGGCGACGTCCCACCGACGAGAATGCGCGATTGAAGGCGACGTCCTCGCTCCCCGTTGCCTTCAACGTCTCGATCATCCGCAAGGTCACACCGAGTTCCGTGGCGGTGACCGATCCTTCGCGCGCCTGCCGCTGCCTGATTTCCGAACGTAACAAGGCGATACGCCACATGAGGATTGCCGCGAGCACAGGCCCGATGAGGGCAACGGCCGCGAGTGGTGGTGAGTAGATGATCATCACGATGAGAAAGAAGACGCTCGTGAGCTGGGCGAGCATCGCTGCGGTGAATCGGCCTGCGAGAACGTCAGCGAGTTGCTCATTGAGCCCCACCCGATAGGCCAAGGTGGTGGCATCTCGCTGCGAGAAGAACCACGCTGGCATGCGCAGCAGATGCCACACGAATCGGGATGCATTTCGGATCACGGACACCGTGAGCAGTCGCTGGAGCCCCCGCAACTGCAGCACGAGCAGCGCAATCGAGACCACCAAGGCTGCCACGAGTCCACCGATCAGCAGCACCGCACCTTGGCCGTCCCCGGCGATCAGGTATTCATCCACGAACTCGCGGATGAGTGCAGGGGTCAAGAGTCCGGGAACGATGAGTCCTAGACCTGCGAGCACGACGAACCACACGCCTATCCAGCTCCCGCGCATCCGCGTGCGCAGGCGATCCCAGGAACGAACGCGAAGCGGGGTCGAGGCTGAGGAAAGTGTCAGTGCCTCGCCGCCCCACGTGGCTCGCAATTCGGTATCGGTCACGTCGAGTCGGCCGATCAATGGATCGACCACCGACCACGAGGCTCCGGACCGTGCCTCGACGACCCTGGAATGGGACGCACCCCAATGGATGATCGCCGGCAGTGTCAGGTCATCAAGGATGGTGGAATCCCCGGTGAGGACGACCGGATCGACCTGGAAGACGGCTGCCGTCTCGGCGAGTTCGGCGAAACTCGAACCATCGCGCGTGACGCCACAGGCGCGCAGCAGTTCCTCCTGGCCGACACGCACTCCATTGGCAGCAAGCACCATTGCCAGGCACGCGATGCCGGATTCGTTCGCTCCCAGCGCCAGACGCACGGGTACCCGGGTTGCCATCAAGCGAACAGCCTTGCCAAGGGCGTTTGTTCTCCGATCAGGATCTGTCCGGCGAACGGTGTGCCGGCTAGGAGCTGATAGCCAGGACCCGAACCCAATGTCCACTCGAAGCCGGAGACCGACTCCGCCGGCGTGAGTCGGATACGCACCTCGAGCACCGGAACCCCCTGATCGATGGTCTCGGCTAGGCCTGCAGTGCCCACCGTCAGTTGCTCGAGGCGCGCCGGACTGATGGGCACCGAACCGATCGACTCGACCGTCCCGACGAGGAACCCGTACTCCGAAGATGGCGTCGACACCGGTGCGACGAGCACCTCCTGGGCAGGTCTGATCGATCCGGAGTCGGTCACCGGAACGAGGGCGATCGCGGTCAATGGTTGATCTGATGTCTGCAGGATCATCAGACTCTGGCCTTCGGTCACGAACGCGCCTACCCGGGTGGCGATCTCCAGAACGGTTCCGGGGACCGTGGCCTTGACCTGCATCGATCGACCGAGGTCGTCTTCGATGGTGACGACGTTGTTGCCCGAGTCCACCCGATCGCCTACCTGCACATAGACGTCCATCACGGTCCCCGTGAGCGCACTGCCGATGTCGGTAACGCCACCGGAGGTAGTGATGACACCGTTCGCCGCCACGGTGATCGGAGCTCGGGCGAGGGCCCCCCAGGTCAGGAAACCGAGGAGCAAGACGAGCAGGCCGACAAGGGCGATCCACATGCGGGGACTGCCGAATATGGCCGTCTGATCCACCCGCGCCACCGGGGACGCAGAGGTGCTTGTTTCCATGCCACATGACGATACCGACGTTGTCGAGAGGTTGGGCTCACTTGGGAACCCCGACCACGTCGCACTAGCCCACGGTGGCCTCATGGGACAGGTAGACCCACAGGCCGGTTTCATCGCATCGCGCGTACCCACGTTGCTGTGCTGTTGCCAGCAGGGTCTTCGTCTCCGCTAGCTCGATGCCGCAGCGAATCGCGGTCGCCTCGCTCGTCATGCCGGTTCGCCCCTGCCCCGGCAGCGCATCGAGCACCTCGCGTAGTCGCGTGGGAATTTCAGGTACCTCGTCGCTACTTCGCGCGGTGATGTTCAGCGGACCCACGGCGTTGCGGATGTCTTCCACATCGCTCGCAAGGAGGGCGACGTGATCTTGGATGAGCCGGTGGGTGCCGATGGACGCTTGCGAGGTGACCGGTCCGGGTACCGCGAAGACGGGGCGGTTGAGTTCTGCCGCGTAGGTGGCCGTGCGCGAGGATCCCGACCGCTGCGCTGCTTCGACCACACAGGTGGCACTCGACAAAGCCGCTATCAGTCGATTGCGTGTCAAGAACCGACGACGACGCACGCTCTCGCCCATAGGCGCCTCGCTAACGAGCACTCCCCCTTCGATGATTTGGGCGAACAGACCTTCATGTCCGCGTGGATACGCCTGATCGACGCCTCCAGCGAGCACGCAGATCGTGGTGCCGTCGACGGCCAACGCGCCACGGTGGGCGGCCGCATCGATGCCATAGGCCCCACCGGATACGACGGTGACCGACTGACCGGCCAGCACCGCGGACCATTCGCGCGCGACCATCTCGCCGTATCTCGTGCACGCACGAGCACCCACCATGGCAACGGACGTCAGCGCATGCAGCCGCAGGTTCGCCTCGCCCCAACACCACAACGCGATCGGACGTTGCGGGCCGAGTTGGTCCAACTGACCGGGCCATTCGAGTTCACCCGGAAGGACGATGCGACAACCCAAGTCCTCAGCGCGAGCCAGGTGGGATTCGAGGTCCAATTGGGCAAGTCGTGCACCGATGGAGGCTGCGCGCGGGATCCGAACGGGCGCACCCGAGAGCAGCGCCGCCACGACCACACTCGGTCCACGGGTGTCGATCAGGTCGGCCAACCCAGGTTCCCCTGGTTCGCACACGCAGGCCAGCGCGATGCGCGCCCGCGCGATTACCTGCGAGTCGCTGCAATCCGGATCGGCTTCGGGGGCGTTCGCCTTCATGCCGCTTCGTCTCCCAGTGGCTGATGCCAGCCGATGGCTTCACTCACGTGCCTGGCATTGGGTCGTTGACGTCCATCCATATCGGCCAGCGTCCATGCGAGCTTCGCGATGCGGTGAGAGGACCGCATACCACCGCTGTTGCGCAGGTGCTCATTCATGAGTTGACTCGCCGCTACTTCCATGGTCTGTTCAACCAGTGCTCCTGGAGTCACTCGCGCATTGACGCATCCCCATCTGTGGTGAGCTCGGTCCCGCGCTTCGAGGACTCGCTCGGCCACCTGTGCACTCGACTCGCCGCGTTCGGCACCGCGCACGGGCTGCAGCCGCACCCGGATATCGATGCGATCGAGCAGCGGACCGGATAGGCGCTGGGCGTAGGCGTTCAACGCCGTTCGGGGGCAATCGCAATTGCGTCCGAATCCGCGGGGCGTGTGCCGGTATCCGCATGGACACGGATTGGCCGCCAGAACCAGTTGGAAATCAGCCGGAACCTCACCGCTCCACCCCGATCTGTGCAAACTCACCGTTCCGCTTTCCAGGGGCTGACGAAGTGACTCCAGAGCATTGCGGGCGAATTCCGGCGCTTCGTCCAAGAACAGCACGCCACGGTGCGCCAACGAGACTGCACCCGGGCGAACGGACCCGGCGATCACCGAGCCGAGGAGGGCCGCCGGGCTCGACGAGTGGTGCGGCGATTGAAAGGGTGGGCGACCGTCCTCACCCCCCACCGTGGAGCCATCCGTTGCCACGAGAGCGTGGACGGCCATCACATCCACCACATGGCTTGGTTCCAAGTCCGGCAGCACGCTCGGCAGGCGTTCAGCTAGGAGAGTTTTTCCTACGCCCGGCGGACCGACCATCGCGAGGCTGTGACGTCCGACCGCGGCGACCTCGAGCGCCTGCCTTCCTTCGCTCTGACCGAGCACCTCGGACAGGTCGGGCTCACCTGCCTTCCGCGGACCTAGGTCAGCATGCACGTTGCTAACTCGGTCGCGCGAGCGAACACCCGCGCGAATTCCCGCATCCTCACCCTGCAAGACGTGCACGGTCTGCAGGAGACTGTGCACTCCGATCACGTCCACACCGGGGACGCGTGCGCACTCATCCACGTGATCGGCCGGGACCACGATCCGATTGAATCCGGCCTGCTGCACGGCGCAGGTGACCGTGATGGCTCCGGGAATCGGACGGACTCGACCGTCGAGGCCAAGCTCGCCGACCAAGACCAATCGCTCATGGTCCTCACCGAGGGCTGGTATCTGGTCATCCGCGAGCAGCACCCCGATCGCAATCGGCAAGTCCAGACCGGTCCCGTGTTTGCGAACGTGGGCCGGTGACAGTCCGATGGTCACCCGACCGCGCGGCCAGTTCAGTCCGGCGTTGCCGACGGCGCACCTGGCTCGGTGCCGCGCCTCACCGATCGACGTGTCTGCGAGTCCGACCAGTCCCACGGTGGGCAATCCCTGGGCTACGTCGACCTCGACGGTGACCACCGTTCCGCTGACCCCTGCGACGACCGCACCGCGCACCTGCGCGAGCGCCATGTCACACCGCCCTCAGATGCTCGATCACCGGCTGACCCGCAGGTGGCAGGGTTACGCCAACCACGTCGAAGCGCAGCCGCGGTGCGTGAATCGATCGATGCTCGAGCCACGCCAGGGCAAGCGAACGAAGTGCGCGCATCTTGCGCTTGGTGACCGCTTCGAATGGTGAGCCGTAGGCGATCGTTCGCCTGGTCTTGACCTCGACGACGACGAGGTCATCGCCATCTCGGGCTACTAGGTCCAACTCACCGCGAACCCCTTGACCGCTCGGGCGCCAATTTCGATCCAAGATCACCATGCCCCGCGCACGGAGGTAGTCCATCGCCATCTGCTCACCGCGCTGACCCAGCGCTATCCGGTCATCTGCCCGTTGATCCATATCCATGCAGTGAGCCTGCGCGCCGCCTGGACGTCACGGCTAGAGCCGACCTCGTGCCTGTGGACGGAAGGATCAGCGCCTGGGGATAGCTCAGGGCGCGGCAACCAACCCACATGGCACCCAACTGCCAACTACCCGCTCACCGTAGATTCCACGATGCTCGATGTTGGGGCGTCAAGCCGTGCGCGGCGATGGCCGCGCGATGCACTGCCGTGCCGTAGCCCACGTTGCTGTCCCAGCCGTAGTCGGGGTATCGCGTATGGAACTCGCGCATGAGTTGATCGCGTTCACATTTGGCGATGATCGACGCGGCCGCGATGCTCGCGCACGTGGTATCTCCCCGCACCACCGTCTGCACGGTCCATCGATCATCGATGGGAGTGAGGAAATCGTGACGGCCGTCCAGAAGAATCGTCCAGGCCGTGGATACCTCGTGAGTGTGCGCCTGTCGAATGATCGAGATGGCCTGCGCTGCTGCCTGCCCCAATGCGGCGGTGATACCCACCTCATCGATCCGTGTCGCAGGCACATGAACCACCACGGCTCCACGTGCCCAGGTGCGGATCGGGTCAACCAGAGCAAGTCGCCGTACTTCGCTGAGCGCCTTCGAATCACGCACGCCTTCTGGTGCCTCGCCGCACCGGGCATCGATGGCGATCGCTCCGATAGTCAGTGGTCCGGCGAGTGCGCCCCGTCCGACCTCATCGATAGCCACGAGCATTCCGGACTGCTGCCCGGCGAGGAGACGTCGTTCGAGATCGAGGCTGGGAGCCGCGGCAACCACGTCTAGTCCAGCGCAGGGTTGCCGAAGATCGAAGGAATCGTTTCGATGGCGATGCGATCGAACGGCCACAGCACGAGGACTACTCGACCCACGGCGTCTTGGTAGGGAACCCCGCCGTCGTTAGCGTCCAGGTGATAGCGCGAGTCACGCGAGTCTCCACGATTGTCACCGAGGACGAACATCGATCCCTCGGGAACGGTCACATCGAAGCGCACCTGATCGGTGGGCCCGATGATGTAGTCCTCGTCGAGTGGAACGCCATTGACGACGATGCGCCCGTCCGCATCACAGCAGGCAATGCGGTCTCCCCCCAGGCCGATCACCCGCTTGACGAGGTCATCGCCGGAATCGCTCGGCAGCACGCCGATGAATGTCAGTCCCTGTCGAAGGGTGTTGCGCCAATCCTCGGCCGCAGGCACTGGTGCGGGAAGCCAGTCTCCGGGATCTTTGAAAACAACGATCTCCCCACGCTTGACACCCGAGATGTTCGTTGTGATCTTCGAGGCGATGATCCGATCACCAGGACGCAGCGTGTCTTCCATGGATGCGCTGGGAACGTAGAAGGCTTGCAACAAGAACGCGCGCATGAGCGCCGACAATGCCAAGGCAACGACGACGATGACGACGACTTCGCGCAACCCGCGCCAAAAAGGGTGCCCTTTCTTCTTCTCGCGGGCGTGCTTGCCTGGCGCATTATCGGTCACTGGCTACCTGCGCTCTGCTCGACCGATTTCCCGTACTGCGGAAGCGGAATGTTGGAAAGACGAGTCAGTGGCCAGACCACGGTCATCGCCCGACCGACCACGGCTTCCTCCGGCACGAATCCACCGCCGGGATCCCCCAAATGCACCCGGGAGTCCGCCGAGGCCGAACGGTGATCGCCCATGACCCATAACTTGCCATCTGGGACTTCCACATCGAACGGTTGAAGGCTCGGCGCGTCACCGGGGAACAAATAACCCTCTTCGATCGGTTCGCCGTTGACGAGCATGCGGCCCTCTTCGTCGCAGCACGTCACCCGATCACCGCCCACGCCGATGACCCGCTTGATGAAGTCGGTGGAGTCCGGTGCGACCAATCCGAAGGACTGCCCCACCCACACCAGTGCCCCGGTGATGGGGTCTCGATCGGGGATCACCTGAGCTGGGACGAACGAACCCGATCCGTTGAAGACCACGACGTCACCGCGAGCGATATCCCGAGTTCGATACACCATGCGGTTGACCAGAACTCGATCACCGATCTGCAGGGTGTTCTCCATCGATCCCGAGGGAATCGAGAAGGGCTTGACCACGAAGGTGGTGATCAGCAGGACGACGCCGAGCGCGATGGCGATTGTTACCGGAATGTCCCACCAGGATTGCCGCTCCCGGTCGGCCAAGGTCAGTCCTCCGTTTGTGCGGTGTCTGCAGTCTCCGCCTGAGCCGCCGGCGCGGTGCTCGCGGCCGGTGCCGACGTAGCGGCCGTGTTGTCGCGGCGCTCGCGGATCTTGGCAGCCTTGCCACGAAGTCCGCGCAGGTAGTAGAGCTTGGCGCGACGAACGTCACCCTTGGTGACCAGTTCGATCTTCTCCACCACAGGAGAGTGCAGCGGGAAGGTGCGCTCGACGCCCACACCGTAGGAAACCTTGCGAACGGTGTACGTCTCACTTGCACCAGAGCCCGAGCGAGCGATGACCACGCCTTGGAAGACCTGCACACGGGTCTTGTTGCCTTCGACGACCTTCACGTGAACCTTCACGGTGTCGCCGGCGCGGAATTCGGGGATGTCGCCGCGCAGTACTGCGGCATCGACGGAATCGAGGGTCTTCATCGCTACTTCTCTTCCTGCAAGCGCCACAAGTCGCCCACGGTTAGGTGGAGTGGATCACCCTCATGCGTCCCTTGTGGCAGACGTCGGGCGAGCGCCTTAGTGTGCCACACGCCCCCTGGGATGTTGCGGGGTGACCGCTCGGGTGGCACGCAGTGGCCCTTCGCTAGGAGAGGAGATCGGGGCGGCGCTGCTCGGTTCGCTCACGAGCCTGCTCCGCGCGCCATTGCGCGATCCGACCATGGTCACCGGATAGCAGTACCTGCGGCACCTCCAGGTCCCGCCACACGGGTGGCTTCGTGAAGGCCGGACCCTCGAGCGCCGGCCCATCGGACTTGCTGAACGAATCATCAGCGGCACTCTCGGCGTTACCCAACACGCCGGGAATGAGCCGGGCGATCGCTTCGACCATCACCAGGGCCGCCGCTTCGCCGCCGGCGAGAACGTAGTCCCCGATGCTCACCTCGCGCACCCCAGCCCAGTCATCGCGTGCGTCGTAGTGCTCGGCGATACGCGAGTCGATGCCCTCGTAGCGACCGCAGGCGATGACCAGGTGAGCAGCCGTTGCCAACTGCCCCGCAGTCGCCTGATCGAATCGGTAACCCGAGGGCGCGGGGATTATCAACACCGGTTTCGAATCGCTCACCGCGCGAATGTCGTCCAGGGCAGCACCCCACGGCTCGGGCATCATCACCATGCCCGGCCCACCGCCGTAGGGGGTGTCATCCACGGTGCGGTGCTTGTCGATTGCGTACGCGCGAAGATCGTGGACTGCAATATCGATCAGACCCGACTCGCGCGCCTTGCCGACTAGTGACAGTTCCAGCGGCGATAGGTACTCCGGGAAGATGCTGACGATGTCTATTCGCATCAGGCTTCCTCGTCGAGCAGACCCTCGGGCGGGGAAACGGTGATCGTCTTGTTCGCGATATCCACACCGGGAACGAACTCCTCGATGAAGGGGATGAGGATCTCGCGACCCCCATCACCGGTGGTTGCGCGAATGACCAGCATGTCCTGAGCCGGCAGATGCGCCACCTCTTGCACGACCCCGATGAATTCCCCGGCACCATCGAACACCTGGCAGTCCACCAGCGACGAGTCGTAAAACTCGTCAGGATCATCCGGCCGTTCGTCTTCCGGCCGATCCACGCTCAGCACCTGGCCACGAAGCTGCTCGACTGCCGTTCGGTCCGGATAGCCCTCGAAGGTGAGAAGCAACCTTCCGCTGTGCCAGGTGACCGTTGCGACGGTCAACTCCCGACCCGAGTCGGAGAGCAAGCGTGCCCCTTCGAAGAAGCGCCGATCGGGCTCGTCAGTGCGAACCTCGATGCTGACCGCTCCCCGTACA
>CAYPSE010000011.1:0-26841 GCA_964413305.1 uncultured Rubrivirga sp.
CGTAAACGCCGTGCGTTCACTCTGGGAGCACCGTCAGGTGCTCCGCATGTTGGTCCTTCGTGATCTGCAGAAGAAGTACACGCGCTTCCGATTGGGCTACCTGTGGACGCTGCTGGAGCCCTTGGGAATGGCCGCTGTGCTGTGGCTGGTTTTCTCGGTGTTGCTCGGAGCCAGAGGGTTCGGCCTTCAGCCGTACTTGCTGTTCTTGTCCGTAGCGATTTTGCCCTGGTGGTGGTTCAGCAAGGGGATCTCCGCATCCACGCGAATATGGCGCAAGACCGGAGCACAGCTGCGCATCAGTACCTTGCCGACGCAAGTTTGGGTTGTTCGCTCGCTCTTGGTTTCGATGATCGAATTCCTGTTCTCGCTGCCGGTCATTGTCATTGCGATGGTGCTGACCGGTTTTCTGCCAGGCCCGTGGATCGTGCTGTTTCCCGTCGGCATCCTCGTGCAGTTCTTCCTGATGTATGGACTGGCGTTGTTGATCGCCTCGGGTTCCATCGTCTTCCCCGACATTGCTCGACTCGTTCGGATCGTCCTGCGTGCGATGTTCTATCTGTCGCCGATTCTTTACTCGGTCTCGAACATCCCCGCTGGCGCACAGTTCATCGCCTCCTTCAACCCGCTAGTTGGCGTACTTGGTTTGTACCGAGTCGGCTGGTGGCCCGAAGAAGCCATCACGGCAACCGGCTACGGCATCTCCCTGGGTCTGTGCCTGATCATCTTCGTTGCCGGTGTCCTCACTTTCCGGCGCCTCGAGAACCGAATCTTGAAAGAGGTGTGAGGTGGCGCGCATCCCGATAGATCCAAGACTCGAGGCGGTCGTGGAGTTCTCCCATGTCTCGATGCGGATGCCACGTCGTCGTAGGCGTCGCGGCAGTGGCCGCCGTCAACGACTACGTCGAATCGCCGGCGAAGCCCGCCGCGAGGAGATCGAGGTGCTGACCGACGTGACTTTCGAAGTGGAATCGGGGGAAGCGGTTGCGATCCTGGGATTGAACGGACTGGGGCGTCAGACCGTATTGCGGCTTATTTGCGGCACGTTGCGAGCGGACGAAGGATCGGTGCGTCGACGCGAATCGATCGTGCCGATGATCGAGGTCGCGCGCTCCTTCGAACGGACGTACTCGATCCGACAGAACATCTACCTCGCGGGCGGCTTGCTGGGCATGACCCCCCATCAAGTCGAGGCGCATCTTCCAGACATCGTGGAAAAGTCGGGTGTCGCCGCGTCGGTCGATCGCTACCTGGGTGCGGCTCCGGCACTGGTGCGACAGAAGCTCGCCTGGTCGATTGCCATGGCCGTCGATGCACGCGCCTATGCCATCGATCGCGCCATCGTGGTCGGGGACAAACCCTTTCGCCAGGACTGTTGGTCGCACATAGAAGGCCTGCGAGCAGGCGGGGCAACCTTCATCGTCGCAACGGACAGTCCGCGACAACTGCGCGATTTCTGTCGGCGCGGACTGGTGTTCGCCGACGGGAGTCTGGTTGCCGACACCACGATGGGTGAGGCCATCAGCCTGATGCGAGAGTTGCGCAAAGCGGACAGGGAGATCGGCGAGGGCACGGCGTAGTCGAGCCGGGGGGATCGATATTCGGCAACTAGGCTGCCGGACATGTCGCAGGCTGTATCGGCGCCGATTCTTCCGCGGGTGCCCACGATCAGCGAAGACGGTGTTCTGTTGCACATCGGTGTGCACAAGACGGGAACCACCGCCATCCAAGCGGCTCTAGCGGATGCTCGTGATGACCTACTGGCACTCGGGGTCCGCTACCCCGGAAAGCTGCAGGCCCAGCACCGCGCGGCTTTGGCATTGCTCGGTCGACCGTGGGGATGGAACTCCCGCGGGGGTTCGGTCATGGATCGTCGACACTTCGACTCACTTGTGAAGCGTGCCGGAAAGCACCAGGGACGTGTTGTCATCAGTAGCGAGTTCTTCTGCGAGGCACCCGAGGACAAGGCCGCCGAAACGATCGAAGCATTGGGCGGCCCGGACAAGGTGACGGTCGTGGTGACCCTGCGCAACCTCGGCAGGCTCTTGCCGTCGTCGTGGCAGCAATACCTGAAGTACGGCCTGACCACCGAGTACGAGACCTGGTTGGAGGATGTGTTCGCCAATCCGGAAGCATCTCCACGAACATCCAAGATCTCGCCTACGTTCTGGAAACGCCACGACCACTCCGATGTGATCATGCGCTGGTCGCAGGCCGCCGGCGCGGGCAACGTGAATGTCTTGATCCTCGAGGACGTTGACCGTAGCGCCCAGTTCCACGCCTTCGCGCAGATGCTGGGTGTTCCCGACGATGTGCTCGTCAGTCGCATGGAGCTCACCAGCAATCGCTCGATGACTGCTGCGGAGGCCGAGTTGCTGGTTCGCTTGAACAAGCGGGTGAAGAAGCAGATGCAGTGGAGCGACTATGTGCAACTCGTCCGGCGCGGAGTGGCGTTGCGCATGGTGGAAGGTCGGGAGCCCGATCCCACGGAGCCGCGTTTGGTCACCCCCGATTGGGCCTTAGATGCGGCGGCGCAGGAAGGAGCGCGCGCGGTTGCCACCATCAAGGAACTGGGTGTGAACGTCTACGGCGCGCTGGACTCACTTGCCGCTCGGGTGCCCGGATCGTCGAGCTCGTCGGTCGCACCCTCGCAATTGCCCCTCGATGCGGCGGTCGAGGCGGTGGTCGCGGTCATCGATGCCAGTAGAGAGGAACCTACATCGCGCCAATTGGCCGGCCGGTTGTGGCGACAAACCCGCAAAGACGGTCTGGGATCACTGTTTCGGAATACCGACGCGTGAGCCAAACCATCACCCTCGGCTCCTCGCACCGCGGCCTGGATGATTTGATCGCCGTCCTCGATGGGCGTTCCCGAGTAGCGGTGTTAGCGCAGGATCTCATCGCACCCCCGGCGGCGTTAGCGCCGATAACGGAGGATCCCTTTTCGGGAACGGCTGCGTTGGTGACGCTCGATCGCGATGGCGATCTGGTGGTACGCCATCACCGCGTCGTCTCGGCAGCAACGAGCTATCACGAGGTGCGCGACGCCACGCACCGGAGTGTGGGGGCATTGGTCATAGCGCCCACCGATGCGCAGGCGGCGCGCCGTGCGATCGAGGACCTGCGCTCCGCCCTGGTCGCCGGGGATCTTTCGCTGACGCCGACGGAAATGCTCGAAGCGGTGCTGGTGGCCTTGGTGCGAGGGCAGGTGCCCGTGCGTTCAGTGGAGATCGTGGATGTGCCGTGGTTTCGCGCACCGGACGATGAAGCTGCTGCGACCTCGGCAGTAGACGCGCAATCCGAGCAACGCATCCTCGGCCTTCTCGCCAATCGGGTCGACGACGGTTTCTATTCCACCTTCGTGGTCCGTAGGGCCTCAAAACCGCTGACGCGACTCGCTCTTCGGTTGGGCCTGAGCCCGAACACCATCACGGTCATCTCGTTCCTCGTGGGGCTCGCCGCCGCCCTTGCTTTCGCAACCGGCTCCTGGCCTTGGATCGTCGTCGGGGCGCTCCTGCTGCAGGTGAGCTTGGTCATCGATTGCGTAGATGGCGAGGTTGCTCGTGCCTCGCGGAGATTCAGCTCGCTGGGAGCATGGCTGGACGCTTCAACCGATCGGGTGAAGGAGTTCGCGGCGTACGCCGGGCTTGCCTTCGGCGCATCGCGCATGGATCTGACCGTGTTCGGTGTGGACGTGTGGTGGATCGCGATCGCGATGATGGTGCTGCAGACGGTCCGCCACGTGTCGGATTACGACTTCGCCCGGATTCAGCGTCTGCGGGAAGCGAGTGTCCCCGCCGTGGACATCCGTCAGATAGGTGATGGCCGCGAGCTGATGGGCGGCGGCCTGGCGGTGGCGATGGATGTCTCGGCGCGGATGAATCGTCGATCAACCATTCGCTGGTTCAAGAAGGTCATCCACATGCCGATCGGCGAGCGTTGGCTGGTCTTGAGCGTGCTCGCCGTCGTTGTCGGGCCTGCCTGGGCACTGGGAGGCCTACTGGTCGCCGGCATCGTTGCGTTCGGGTACGTGGTCGTGGGGCGGTTGACTCGCACACTCACCTGGTCGGGCGTGACCCCGGGCGACGGTCCGACGGTGCTTCGCGCGCAATTGGATGCCGGTCCGTTGGCGTCGGTGGTGGGTCGTGTGATTCCAACCAGCAGGCCGACCTTGGCCGGCCGTTTCGGATGGAGCGTGCCGGTCCTCCTGCGTGCCTTCGAGCTGGTCGCGATCGCGGTACTTCTCCTGGTGGTTGGCGTCACCACGAATCTGATCGTTACTTTCTGGATCATCTTCGCCATCGCGTATCACCACTACGACGTCCTCTATCGCTCCCTGCAGGGGGCAAAGCCACCGCGCTGGCTCACCTGGTGGGGATTCGGCTGGGATGGACGGGTTGTGGTCATCTCCATCGTCGCGATCACCGCGGTGTGGCAACCGAGCCTGAACCTGCTGCTCACCTGGTGGGTTCTATGGTTCGCGGGAGTGGCGTCCGTCCAATGGCTCAGGAGCAGTCGATGAGCGAGCAGCAACCACGACCCTCCCGGCCGAGCGTGGCCGAGGTTCGCGCGGTGTGCCAGCCCGACTCCGTTCGCATGCGCGCGAACTCCGAGCACTGGGTAGCCGACGTCTACCTGCGCAGCATCTCGCCTTATCTCACGCGTTGGCTGCTGCGAACTCCCATCTCGGCCAATGGCGTCACGGCTTTGATGATCCTCACCGGGATGGGCGCCGCGGTCGCCCTGGTGATCCCTGGTCTGCCCGGTGTCCTGCTGGCGGCACTCCTGGGTCAGATGCAGATGTTGTGGGACTGCTGCGACGGGGAAGTAGCTCGCTGGCGCCGGACGTCGTCTCCCAAAGGTGTGTTCTTGGACCGAGTGGGCCACTACGTGACCGAAGGCCTCATACCGATCGCGTTGGGACTTCGCGCGGCAGGCTTCCCGGAGTCCGGCTGGCTAGACACCCCGTGGCCACTGATCGGTGCACTACTTGCCGTTCTGGTGCTGTTCAATAAGTCGCTGAACGACATGGTGCACGTTTCACGCGCCTACAACGATCTACCGAAGTTGGCGGACACGAAGTCCGTGGGAACTCCGCAGGCGTCCGGGGTGCGCAGGCTCCGTTCGATTGCGCGACTCTTCCCCTTCTACCGCGCGTACCACTCGGTCGAGTTGACCTTGCTGGCACTGATCGCAGGCGTGGTCGACGCGTTCGTCGGTGACCTCGCGGCCACGCGTGTGCTCGTCGCCGCCTTGGCGGTACTGGGCGTGGTGACGGTGATCGGCCACCTGGTGGCCATCTTGTCCTCGAGCAAGTTGCGCGCATGACACCGGACTTCGGCGTCGTCATCTTAACGATGGGTAAGCGACCGGCGGACCTCCGTCGCGCGGTGGACAGCGTCCTTGCGCAACGTGATGTTCACGTCGAGGTCGTAGTCGTCGGCAATGGCTGGGCACCCGTGGACTTGCCGCCGGGGGTGAAGACTCTGGCGCTACCGGAGAACCTCGGGATCCCGGCGGGACGCAATGCAGGTGTGCCCATCGTTGGTGGAGATCTGCTGTTCTTCCTCGACGACGATGCCTCGATTCCGGATCCGTACTTTCTCGCATCGATCAAAGGCCGGTTCGATTCCGATCCCGACCTGGGCTTGATCCAGCCCAGGGTCGAGGATCCGACGGGGATCGAGCCACCTGGTCGCTGGGTGCCGCGGCTGGTGGTGGGTGATCGAACGCGGTCGGGATTCGCGACCACGTTGTGGGAAGGTGCCACGTCCATCCGTCGCGTCGCCTTCGATGCTGCAGGCGGCTGGCCCGATGAGTTCTTCTACGGGCACGAAGGCATCGATCTGGTCTGGCGCGTGTGGGATCAAGGGTTCACGTGTTGGTACGCCGGGGATCTCGTGGTGCACCATCCGGTGATCGATCCGCTGCGGCATGAGCAGTTCCACCGAATGAACGCACGAAACAGGGTGTGGTTGGCGCGCAGGAACCTGCCGGTCGCCCTGGAGCCGCTCTACGTGGGCAGTTGGGTCGCTGTGACAGTGGCGCGTGTCAGGCGACGGGAAGCACTCGTTGCTTGGTTCGACGGACTGCGTGAGGGAATGCGGGACGCACCTGCGGAGCGACGGGCGATGAAGTGGAACACCGTGTGGCGGATGACTCGCGCCGGGCGCCCGCCGGTCATCTAGGAAGTTGCATTACGAAGCGCAGAAGTTCTCATCGCCGGTGTTGACGTTGGCGGTCAGGTCTTTGGTCGCTTCGCTGATCGATACCGAGCGAACCGAGGTCAGTGGTTCGGTGATGACCACTCGCATGGTGCTGCCTTGTCCCTCGATCTCCTCGGTGGCCTCGAAGCCGGTGCTGTAGATCAAGGTCTTGGCGGAGGTGTCCCATGCGGGGTCGTACCAAATGGTGTTCACCGACGGGTACTCGCTCAGATTGGCGTCCTTGATCTTCTTGACATTGACAACATTGAAGCCTTCGTCGGTAAGGGCCTTCTTGGCCTGCTTACCGGTGCCGGGCAGTCCCGTTGCGTTGATGATCTCGACGCGAATCTCCTCGGGAGACTTGCGCAGCAGTGGCTGATCGGCGGCGGCCTTCGGAGGCCAGGAGGTGTCGTTGGCGATCGCATCCCATAGTGGGTTGGCTCGCTTGTTGGCCACCACGACCGTTGCGCCATCGCCGGATTGCTTCCAAGGCATGGTCGTGAAGGTGATGTCCTTGGGGCGCAGGTTGCGCAGACTCAATGCGAGATCTCGCAGATTCTCGATGTTGGCCAGTTGCGGATCCGTCGTGAGGTTCTCGGTCGCGGCATTGAGCACCCCGAGCAGCGAGGCCGGGTTGAGCAGGATGTCGCTGGAGAGCACCGAGCGGGCCATCGACGACAAGAATGCCTGCTGGCGGCGGATGCGGGAGGTGTCCGACCCATCGCCCAGCGTCTTGCGCGCCCGCACGAAGGCAAGGGCTTCCTCGCCGGTGACCGTGTGAAGTCCCTTGTCCAGGTTCAGTCCGCTGAGGGGATCGTTGACGTCCTCCTCGAGGCATATCTCCACGCCACCGATGGCTTCGGTTATGCGCTTGAAGGCTGCGAAGTCGATGACCATGAAGTTGTCGACCTTCAAGCCGGACAGCGCCTCGACGGCCTTCAGTACGCACCCCGGGCCACCGAGGTACATGGCCTCGTTGAAGCGTCCCTCATAGCCGCCGACGGTCTCGCCGTCCTTGGTGCACTCCGGGAGCATCATCAAGGTGTCGCGCGGGATGCTCACTCCGATCGCTTGGGAACGATCGGCATTGACGTGCAGCAGGATCGTGGTGTCGCTTCGCTCGACGGCGCCGAACTTGTCAACGCTTCCGTAACCCTTGTTGCCCTTGCCCACACGAGAATCGCTACCCATCACCACCATGGTGAACGGCGACGTCTGACCGGTGACCTCGTCGACCACGATCGATTCGGTCTCGGTGACGGTCACCCCGGTTTGATCGGAAACATCCAGGGCGGTGATATTGCCCTCGAGTTGACCCATGACGGAGGTGACCCCGGCTCCCACGACCGTGACGACGAGCACGGCCCCGGACACGATGCCGGCGAGGATCGTGGTCCACCGTCGCGCGGCGCTGCGAGCTGACACGTGGTCCTTCCCTAGGTCGTGAGGGGCGGGTGCTTCAGGGGCCCGTTCATGGTACGCAGAGCGTGCTGCCTGGAGGGTAGGACGCACCACGCAGCAGGCGAGTTCCGATTTTCGGGCGCGCCGGTGACGCGTGTGGCGTGTGAGCCGTGTGAGGCTTGGCGAAAGCGATGGATCCATGGCACCGTGTTGTCGCGTCCATATGTCAGCAATGTCTCGGCTTCGCCTCGTGCTCGCTTATCGGGCGCCCAGCGTTCGGGTCGTGAATCCTCTGGGAGGGGAGCAGTTATGAGCAGGCCGGTGATCAGCCCGCGCGTGGCCACCGCCCTGATCCTGGTACCCGCCCTCATGGCCGGCGCCTTGGCCCTGCCGGTCCTGGGATCCCTCCCGGCCGAATCCGGCGACCGGACACCCATCGAACGCGAGCCGGTCACGGGATCGATGACCGCATTGCCCATTTCCGGAGTCGATCCGTCGGTGATCGAGGACTCGGCCGTGGCGATGGCCTCCTGGGACTCCCTCGTCGGAGATGTGGTGGTTGGCGAACTCGGTATCGCCGGATCACCCGCGCTCACCCTCACCGGTAACGCGCACGCGCACGACGAACATGAGCACGCGCACGACGAACATGAGCACGCGCACGACGAAGCCGTGGTGGCCGAGCTCGAGCCGGCCATCGCCGCTAGCGCGGAGAGCGTCGACGATTTCAGCCTGGTGGGTGTCACGTCCGAGGAGCCATTCGAGCCGGGAACCCGCGTGCTGATTCGGGTGCGCGAGGACGCTGGGTGGAGTACGTGGCAGCCGCTGACGATCACCGATCACGGCCCGGATCCGGATTCGGCGGAGGCCGAAGGGATCCGCTTCGGCACCGATCCGCTGCTGACCGACACCGCCGACGGCATCCAAGTCCGGATCGACACTCCCGGTGGCCACGAGCCAGAGGGCACCGAGGTGATGCTCGTGGACAACCCCGTCGTGGCCGCGGATGCCGAATTGCCCGAGCCTCCGGATGGTGCGGCCATCGCACCGGTCTCGGTGGCCCAAGCGAGCACCCAGGCGGGCATGCCGGCGATCATCACCCGCGCCGAATGGGGTGCAGACGAATCCCTGCGCCGTGGCTCACCGCAGTATTCGCCAACCATCAAGGCCGCGTTCGTCCACCACACCGCGAGCAAGAACGACTACACCCCGGAGGAGGCGGCCAAGCAGGTGCGCAACCTGTACACCTACTTCACCCGCGGCAAGCGCTACTCCGACATGGCCTACAACTTCCTGGTCGATCGATTCGGTCGGCTGTACGAAGGACGTGCCGGAGGTCTCGACCAAGCAGTCGTGGGTGGTCACACTGCCGGTTTCAACAACAACACGTTCGCCATCTCAGCAATCGGTAACTTCCAAAAAGCCGCACCACCGGCAGACCAGATGGCAGCAATCGTCGATTCGATCTCCTCTCTCACCGCGTGGAAACTCGCGATGAACCACCGCGATCCGAACGGCACTATTCCGCTCGTATCCGATTCCGATCGAGGCACGTCGCGGTATCGACCCGGTGAGATGGCGAACGCGTTGGTGATCGGTGGTCATGGCGACATCGGCTCCACCGCGTGTCCCGGCAGGCACTTGGAAGCACAGATCCCCGCGATCCGCGCTGCTACGACCGCCAAGATGGGCGCCGGGATGGTCAACCCGACTGCGAATCCGGCTGCGTGGGCCGGAGGGCCGATGTCCATAACCGCATCGACGAACGCTCCGCTCGCTTGGTCGATGTCCATCACCAACAGGTGTGGACAGGTGGTGCGCAACCTCAGCGGCCAACAGGACGCCCCGGGTGCCGTGCAGATCGACTGGGATCAGCGCGACGACGCCGGCAACCAGGTGCCTCCGGGGATGTACACCGTCTCGATGAACGCGACGGCCGGTGGTCAGCCGCTGTATCCGTGGGTGAGCGCAGGACGCGTCATGGCTACGCCCACATCGCCTCCTGATCCGTGCGGCGCTCCAGCGTCGTTCACCCTGACCGGAGCGGGTTTCGGTCACGGAGTGGGCATGAGTCAGTACGGCGCACTCGCCATGGCGAAGGAGGGTCGGGATGCGTCGTCGATCGTGACGCACTACTACCAAGGGACCGCGGTCAGTCCCGTGCAGGACGACATGCCGATTCGAGTGAATCTCGAGTACCAAAAAAAGCACGTGCAAGTACGCGGTGAAGCGACCGAAGGCGATGGCACGGTGCAGGCGAACCTTGGTGGCACTGTTGTGTCGGCGGCGCCCGGTGAGAGTTTCTACTTCACCGGCGATGCAAATGCGGTGCAGGCGGCAAAGATCGTCGGGGGTGCGCGTCAGGAGTTGGGCATCTTCCCGAGTGCGACACTCACCTGGTCGGGCATCGCCAATGTGATCGACAAGAGTGGGAACTTCGATTCGCCGGGCCATCGATATCGCTACGGAAGCATCGAGATCACACCCAACGGCAGCGGCGCGCAGACGCGGTTGAACGCCGTGAACGTCGTGCGGTTGCGGGACGAGTACCTCTACGGCATCGCGGAGGTGAGCAGCTCGTGGCCGGATGCGGCGCTTCAGGCGCAGGTGCTTGCAGCGCGAACGTACGCCCTGTCCTCCATGGAGTCCGGCGTCAAGGGCGCATGTAACTGCCACGTCGATGACGGTTACGGGCCGTACTCCGATCAGGTATTCGCCGGCTGGGCCAAGCAGTCAGGGCCTCAGGGAAATCGTTGGGTGAATGCCGTCAACGCCACCCACGCCTCGCCCACTACCGGTCTGGCGATCCTGTTCGAGGGCAAGCCCATTCGTGCCTTCTACTCGTCCTCCAACGGCGGGGCGAGCCAGGCGAGCGCCGATCAGTGGGGCGGTGACCTGCCGTACGTGCGCTCCGTCGCCGATCCTTGGTCGCTCAGCGAAGACAATCCGAATCGGTCGTGGACCGTCACGATCGAACAAGCGAAGATGGCACAGGCCTTCGGTGTGGGCGAGGTTCACAAGGTCGACATCATCGATCGTGACCCGTCCGGCGTGGCAAGGACGGTCCAGGCCACGTTGGCAGATGGCAGCACCGTCACCCGTAGCGGCAACCAACTGCGAAACGCTCTAGGTCTGAAGTCGTCGTACATCAATGCCGTGGACGGCAGTGCAGGCGTCCCGATCTCCACACCGCAAGCTCCGTCTGCACCGGCGGCCCCCGCGCAACCCGCGGTCGCATACGAGCGCCAGGTGCAGATGCTCACCCCTGCGGATCGTCAGGTGAAGGCTCTGAAGCCGTTCACCATCCGTGCCAAGGTCACGCCGAAGCGCAAGGGGCTGCGCGTGTGGTTCCAACGCCTCGAAGCAGGTGAGTGGGTCACTTTCAAGAAGGGGCGCACCCGTGCGAATGGGAATGTCGCCCATCGGATCACTCAGGCGTGGCCGCCGAACACCACGCAGGAGTACCGCGTAGTGGTGGTACGCAAGAAGCAGCCGATCGGCGTGGGCGAGACCTTCCGGGTAGCGGTGGTGCCGAGTGTCAAAGGACGGACCGTCGCGTTGACCACCGCGCAGACGATGGACGTAGAAGCAGGAAAGCCGTTCACGATCAAAGCCACCGTGGCGCCTGGGCGTCGCGGGCTAACGGTCTGGCGCCAAGCCCTGGTGGATGGCGAATGGCGAACCGTCCAGCGCGGCGTGACCAAGAAGGGCGGCCGCGTGGTCTTCCGCGTGAAGAAGGCCAACCCTGCCGGGGCGACCTACACGTATCGCATCCTGGTGGTGGCCAAGAAGCAGGCCGCTGGGGCAAGCCCGGACATCACGGTCAACGTTCGCTAACTCGCGAAATCATCCAGCGCTTCTGCATCGAGTGCAGCGCTCTCACTCACATCGGCGATGACCACCGAACCATCAGTGACCAAAGGCCACAGCGCCGGTAGCCACCATTGGTTCTCACCTTGCTGCACGCCTAGTCGTGAGGCGCTGGTGCGTTCGCGGCCGAACTCCCGTGCCTGATCCAGCAGCCGTGCCTGGGTGATGCCATCGACGGCGACCGCAGCGCTGTGGTCGGCCACGAACATTTGCTGATCAGGTTGCATGCGTACCGCGAGGGTCACATCCTCGGCACCGGGTGGGAACTGAGCGACCGTCGCGGCGTCCAAGGGCATCCCGAAGGGGTGGGTCGAGATCACCTGCACGGATCCGGGAAGGCCGACAGCTTGCTCGGGACCGGCGATCAAGAGGTCGCACTCCTCGCCACCCCCGGGCACCACGGTGCAGCCAGCGGACCAGATGCCCAGCAACCAAGTGACCCGCTGCCAGTGCCACGGAAGGTGGGTACCCACGGTGTCGCCCGGTTGTAGATCGAACTCGTTGACCAGGGCGTTCGCGATCTTCGCCGCTGCATTGGCTACCGACGCGCCTGACAACTCAACGCGTCCGGCCACCCCGAGGTGTGTGATGAATGGCTGTCCTGGATCGCGCCGCGAGACCAGGGCGGTGCGGATGTCGGTGATTGTCGGCGACATAGCTCCATTGTCCGCGTTGTGGCGATGCTCACCTGTGGCACCCTTGCCCGATGACCGAGGCCGTGCTGCTCGTGGGTGGGCAGGGGACGCGACTGCGCCCACTGACCGTCAACACTCCCAAACCCATGCTGCCGGTTGCCGGAGTTCCCTTCACGGTTCATCAGATCACTCGGGCCAGGGATGCCGGCGTGCGTCGGATCGTGTTGGCCACCAGTTACCGGGCCGAGGTTTTCGCGGCCTTCATCGAGGATGCGGATCTGGGTATCGAGGTGGTGATCGCCACCGAGGAGGAGCCACTGGGAACGGGCGGTGCCATCCGACATGCGCTGACCTACTTGGATTCCGGGCCGGATGATCCGGTGTTGATCTTCAACGGCGACGTCCTGAGCGGATTGGACATCGCTGGGTTGGTGGCCACGCACGTGGCGTCCGACAGCGACGTCACCTTGTACCTCACTCCCGTCGAGGATCCCCGCGCGTACGGACTCGTACCCATCGATGCCGATGGGCGGGTGCAGGCGTTCTTGGAAAAGCCGAGCACCCCGGAGGAGATCGTCACGGACCTCATCAACGCGGGCTGCTACGTGTTCAAGCGCTCGGTGATCGAGCAGATTCCCGCAGGCCGCGTGGTTTCCGTCGAGCGGGAGACATTCCCGGGGCTCCTCGAGGCAGGTGCGCTCGTGCGCGGGGTGGTGGATTCCGGCTACTGGCTGGATGTGGGAACGCCGCTCGCGTTCGTGCAAGGCAGCAGGGACCTGGTGATCGGTCGTGCACCTTCACCTGCGGTCCCGTCATCGGGAGATGCCTTGGTGCTCGATGGTGCACAAATCGCGGATTCGGCCCACGTGGATGGTGGTTCATCCATCGGTCGCAACGTGGTGATCGCTCCCGATTCGCAGGTCCGTGGTTCGGTTGTCTTCGACGGTGCCGTTATCGGCGCCGGAGCCATCGTGGCGAACAGCATCATCGGCGAGGGTGCTCGCATCGGCGAGGGCTGCAGCCTGGACGGAGTGGTGGTGGGGGACCGCGCGGTGATCGGTGCGCGCAACGAGTTGCGTGAAGGAGCACGGATCTGGCCGGAAGTGGAACTGCCGTCGACGGCTATCCGCTATTCCTCCGATGCGTGAGTGATCACGGCTCTATCAGGTAGTTGCTCGCCGATCGAGCGGAACGCTCCGTTGCCTGTTGTGCGGGATGTCCCACGGCGATCGCCCCCAGTGGAATCGCCGTGGCGTTCAAGTCGAAGTGCCGACGCACTATCTCGGGGGCGAACATGGTCGAGGAGATCCACGCCGAGCCAACTCCCTCTGCGGACAGTCGGATCATGAGGCTTTGCACCGACGCACCGCCAGCCACCAAGAACAGATCCCGTTCTGCGTCAGTGCGACGAGGGTCCGCGTAGGTGTGGGCGCCTTCGGCCAGATCGACGATCGGGATGATGACCACCGGCGCGGTGCGTAGCAGGTTGCCACGCGCCACCCGTCGCTCGATCTCATCGTCGGCCTTTCGGTCGATTTCACGAAGGTCGGCAATCCAGGCTTCCTTCATCGCGTCCAGTAGACGGGAACGCTGTTCGGTCTCGTATTCGTGATCGGATCGCAAGACGATGAATCGAAATGGTTCGCTGTGATGTGGCGCGGGCGCCAAGACCGCATCCTCGATGGCACGATCGATGACATCGCGGGCCACCGGCTGGTCCGTGAAGTGCCGGATAGTCCGGCGTCGGCTCACCGCGCCCTTCGCGCCCTCGGCCAACGCCTCGGCGGTCCCCAACCAGAAAAGGTCCTCGTCGAGCGGGCGGACTACATCGCGGGCTCCCACGGATTCCGTCGTGAGGTGGTGCGCGAGACCACGCACCACGGCCAGTGGCGCTCCGGCCAACTTCCCCGTGGCGAGTTCCACCGCGGAGGCGATCTCGTCCGCGATCGCCACCACGGTCATTTCGAGTCGATTCCCGTATGCATCGACGCGTCCGGTGAAGTCATCGAGGACGCTGACTCCCGATGCCCCGATGGCCATGTCCGTGACTCCCAGTCGCCACGGTCGACCCATGGTGTCGGTGATGACCACACCGATTCCCGCTCCCGTTGCTTCCTCGATCGCCAACCGTAGGCGTGCCGCGGAGGCATCGGAGTCCGCGGGAAGGAGAACTACGGTTCCTTGTTCGGTATTGCTGGCGTCGACCCCGGCTGCAGCGAGTACGAGTCCGTCCGAAGTCTGGGCGATGGTGGTCTCGCCCCGGGGCGTCTGTTTGCGAGCGACCACCCGAACGGCTTGCTGACCGATGGCCTGCTCCCTGTTTGTTGCCTCGACGATGCGTCCCTCGGCCTTCGCTACCACCTTGCTAGTGATCACCACGATGTCGCCGTCGACCAGGCCGCGTGATCCGTCGGGCCAGGTGATGTCGACGAGGTGATCGCAGACGATCGATCCGAGGTCGTCCCCCGGTACGAACCGATGGTCGATCACCACCGGAACAACGGTGATGGGTGAAGTCACCGAGGTCCATCCTCGGGTTCGTCATCGGTGGTGTCCGGCTGCGCCCAGTGCATGGATCGATCCACCCGTCGACCATGACCGGCAGCGCTCGCCTGATACATCGCAATCGTTCGCGCGTGATCGCTGTCCAAGTGGAGAGCGGACACGCTCACAGGTCCGGGCGTGATGTCGACGTGCATGGAGGCCAAGGAGAGCGCCCGCTCCCAGGGTCCCTGCGTCCAGCGAACCGACTGAGTGCGGGCGTGCGGCACTGCGGCGAGGTGGCGGGTGATCCGGCCGCGGCGAATCGCGAAGGTGTGGTCGTCCCAGCCCGCGGCCAGGTTCCGCCACTGGATGATGGACCGTTTGCGGGCGCGTACGGGTGCTTCGACCCAGGTCAACGTGCTCACGTCAACATCGGGGAGCACGCGAGCTACCAACTCTCGGGCCTCGGAAACCGGGGCGACGGGTATCAGCAGCGTCTCCTGCTGATTGTTCGAGCCCGTCGTCTCGGTACCGACACCGGCGATGGTGATGCGGACGCGAGTCCAACCTCGACGGCGCCACAACAACGGCTCGACGTAGTCGATGGCCTGAACCCGTCCCGGTGGAACGGTTCTGGACTCGGTGCGCAAGAGGCCGTAACGCAAGCGCAGTCCATCGGGAGATTCGGCGATCGTGAATCCGTGGTAGCGAATGAACTCCGATAGGACGATGATCAACGGCACACCGCCGGTGACCGCGGCGAACGCGATGCCTCCCCAGCCCTCGCTCACGTAACTGACGAACACGATCAAGGCCGTGGCCAGGAGCAGGCCGGCCGTCGAGACGCGCAGCAGTAGCGAGCCGGCCAATCGGCCGGCGGGAACGTGCGCAACGACAGCCTGCGGAGCCTCCTGTGTCTCGGCCGACAAGCCTGCGGCCCGGGCGAGCACCTCCCGGCGGATCTCCCGTGCGTCGGCGAGTGTGAGGAATTTCAACTGCACGCGCGAGTCGCTTTGCCCCGCCACCTCGATCACTACAACCGCCATCGAGAACAATCGAGCGGCCAGTGGTTGCGTCACATCAACCGCCTGGATGCGCGAAAGTTGCACGCGACGCTGGTTCCTCACCAACACCCCCGATTGAACGCGGAAGTCGCCGTCGTCGTCGAACCAAAAACTCAATGCCCGCCAGGCCAGATATTGGTAGCCGGCCACGATGAGGCTCAGTGCCAAGGCCATGAGGGCAATGGCCGCAATGGCATTCAGCACCGGCGGCAGGAAACTCACGACGGGCAGGCCTTCAAGACGATCGATGATCGAGGCCCAACCCGACGCACCCAAGGCGATGGCCAACCCACCCATCGCAGGGAAGACCGCGACCGCGTAGACCAGTGGTGAGATCGGGTGGACCTTGCGGTGGCCGTGTGAATCCAGCAGCCGGCTTCCCGGCATCGCTATGCCCAGCCCGAGGTCGTCTCCGATAGAGCTCATCGTGAGGCGCCGCTCGTCATCCGATGTCCCTCACAGCCCGGCGGAGCGGCTTTCGCCCCGACGGGCAAGTCGGTCGCGAAGTTCGGCTGCCACATTCGGCTCGAGTCCGGGGATGCTGGCATCGGTGGTGGCTGCTGCGGTATGCAATTGCACGGTGGTGACCCCCAGTGCCCGATCGATCGGACCAGCCTTGACGTCCACGAGTTGCATCCGTCCGTAGGGAACGATCACGAGCCTGCGGAACAGAATGCCGCTGGAGACGAGCAGGTCGTCGGCACGCTCGCAGTACGCATAGGAGCGGACGCGTCGACCGATGAGCCACCAACCCCAGACGAAGGCGATGGCCGAAACGACCGCGACAGCGACCGGAATGACGGTGGGGACAGCCGGCAACCAGAACAACAGTGCGATGATCGCGATCGCCAGTAACGTCGACAACGCGAGAACGATCCTGCGGGCCGTGACGAGTTTGGGGGACACCCGCACCCAGTCGTCCACGGACGTGAAGGCCGCGTCAGCACCCAGTCCGAAACTCACATCGGTCATTCAATCAGTGCTGGGCGTTGCCTGATTGCCGGGTAGGGCAAACGCAAGGTCGAGGGTCTGCTGTGCCATCCGCGCCGCGGCAGCTACGTCGGTCATGTAGAGCGGCACGGCGCGGCACCGGATCCCCGTCGAGTCGATGGCCTCGACATGGGAGGCATCGGAGGTGTCGACGAGCCAACCGTCCAGCAGCCCGCCGGTGCTGCGCGATCCGTAATAGCCGGCAACGCCTTCCGCCGACGTTTCGATGTCCTTCGCGCTCAAGCAGGCATCGGCCATGCCCCGAACAGGAGCACCGGAGATGATCGGGCTCACCCCCACCACCGGGGCGCGCGCCTGGACGATCGCCTCACGTATTCCGGGAACGGCAAGGATCGTTCCGATCGAGACGATGGGGTTGCTCGGCGGCAATACGATCACGTCGGCTTCGCTGAGCGCCTCGATCACACCCGGTGCGGGGGTGGCCTGTTCGATTCCGACGATCACGAAATCGTGGGCCGCCAGACCGGCTCGGTGCTTGATCCACCACTCCTGGAAGTGGATGGCGATCTTCGTGCCGGGTTCATCGGGGGAGTCGACCACCACGTGGGTCTCGGCTCGCTCGTTCGTCATTGGAATGAGCGTTACTCCAGGTTCCCATCGGACGCACAGCGCCGCTGTGACGTCGGATAGTGGATAGCCGGCATTCAAGCTGGCGGTGCGCACCAGGTGCGTACCGATGTCTCGATCTCCGAGGCCGAACCAGTTGGGCTCCACTCCGTATGCCGCGAGTTCGGCCTTCGCGTGGAAAGTCTCCTCGCGTCTTCCCCAGCCGCGATCGGGGTCGATGCCGTCGCCGAGGGTGTACATCACGGTGTCCAGGTCCGGGCAGACACGCAAGCCGTGAACCCAGATGTCGTCGCCGGTGTTTCCAATCACCGTGATCGATGCATCGGGATGCTCACGCGCGCAGTGCGCCTTCAGTCCGCGGATGAACCGAGCACCTCCGATGCCTCCGGCTAGAACGGTGATGCGCATCGGCGAATCAAACCACCTCGATGGCTTCGCGAGATGACGCAAGGAGCGTCGGACCGCGGAATCAGCACGTCCACCGAGGACGAGTCCCGGAGTCGGAAAATGTTCGGAAATCAGTACCCGTGGTGGTCGACACACGGGAATATCCGCGCATTTTGCCGATTTGTGTCCGATTTGAGTGACTCGGGCTTGACGTGGGCGAACTACACCCGTGTAATACACCCGGTAAACGCGTTCATATCGCTGATCCACCGCGATGGGAGCGCGCCATGAGGGTCGAGGAGGAATCCCGGGTGTCGGACCGAGGAACCATCGCTGAGCTTGCACTTCTGCCGGTCGCCGATGCCGAGGAGTTGGCGTGGCAAGAGCGCGCACTGTGTGCCCAGACCGATCCGGAGGCGTTTTTCCCCGAGAAGGGTGGGAGCACCCGCGAAGCCAAGCGCGTGTGCCTGTCGTGCGATGTGCGCGATGAATGCCTGGAGTACGCGCTGGCCAACGATGAGCGATTCGGTATCTGGGGCGGTCTGTCCGAGCGTGAGCGCAGGCGGCTGAAGAAGCGCGCCGTCTAGCCTGCTTCGTTTCGACTGCGCCGTCTCGAACATCCCCCACCGAGGGGTCGTACCCTGACCTGGTGACCGACCCGCCTTCCCCCGTCGCGGACCTCGCTGCGCCGGACGAGGCCTCGGCGCTGGCTACAGACTCTCTCTACGCCTTCCTCGATGAACCTGCCGAAGGCGACTACCAGGACTTCCCCTCGTTACCGCGGCGCACCCATCACGTCACGACGGTGATCGTCTCCCACGACGGAGCGGTGTGGCTGCCGGCGGTCGTCACCACGTTGGCGCAGCAGACGCGTCCGACCAATGCCGTCGTTGGGGTCGACAACGCCTCGACCGATTCCAGTGCCACCATCTTGACCGAAGCGTTAGGACCGGAGCGGGTCGTCCGGCGGGAGAGCAACGATGGTTTCGGCCCAGCGGTCAGCGATGGCCTGGCCCTTACGTGTGTCAATCCGCCGGAATTGGACGACGACGTCGTCTCGTGGATCTGGTTACTGCACGACGACAGTGCTCCGGATACGAGTTGCCTGGAAGCGCTCTTGAACTCAGCGGACAATCAGCCGTCCGCGGCTGTCCTGGGACCCAAAGTCCTCGGATGGCACGACAGGCGCCTGCTGCTCGAGGTGGGCGTGAGCGTTAATGCCGATGGTCGTCGCGTCACCGGACTGGAGCGTCGCGAGCACGACCAAGGTCAACACGACGGCGATCGTGACGTCCTGGCCGTGAGTTCGGCGGGGATGCTCATCCGGCGCGACGTGTGGGATCACTTGGCTGGATTCGATCCGAGCCTGCCGGTCTTTCGAGACGATCTGGACTTTTGTTGGCGCGTCCATCGCGCGGGCGGCCGGGTGATCGTTGCAACCGATGCGGTGATCCACCATCGGGAAGCGTCAGCACACGGCAGGCGAGCGGCCTCGCTCAACCCGCATCGGGCGGATCGCGAAGCCGCCGTTCGGGTTCTCCTCGCTCAGGCCCCCGGTGTCCTCGCTCCGTTCGTCGCGTTGCGGTTGTTCTTCGGCAGTCTCGTGCGCGCAGTGGTGTACGTGATCGGTAAGGACCTGCGCGCGGCCGGTGATGAAATCGGTGCGGTCCTTGCCGTTGCGGCGCATCCGAATCGACTTGTGGCTTCTCGTCGAGCGATTGCCCGAACCAGCACCGAGCCGGCGAGTGTCACGCGATCGCTTCGCCCAAGCACCATCGATCAGCTCCGTGGCGCCGGTGAGGCGATAGGTGGGCTGCTCACCACCAGTTCGGCAACGGCCGCGCCGTCCATCAGTGCGTTGGATTCCGGACCGATCGACGAGGAAGCGGCGTATCTTCCCGACGAATCGAGCAAACTGTTCCGGCGCATATTGCTCAAGCCCAGCGTGCTCCTCACCTTGCTGTTGCTCATCGTGGCGGTCGTATCCACGCGTGCACTGTGGTGGGGAGAGGGAGTGCTTCAAGGCGGCGCCCTGCTTCCCGTTCAGCCGAGTGCCGGCGACGTTTGGAACGCCTACACCCGGGCCTGGCACGACGTAGGCCCCGGTTCGAGTGCGCCAGCTGCTCCCTACCTCATCGTCGTCGCGACGCTGGCTACCGCACTTTTCGGTAACGCCGATTGGGCGATGAATGTCGTTGTCCTTCTTGCGGTTCCGTTGGCGGGGTGGAGTGCCTACTTCGCCGCGCGCGGAATGGTCACCAGCAAGCCCATTCGGATGTGGATGGGTGCTGCATACGCGCTCCTTCCCGCGATGAGCGGTGCGGTCGAGCAAGGGCGCATCGGCACATTGATGACCGCGGTGGCCTTGCCCTTCGCGATCCGCTCGGGTGTTCGTCTCTCCCGACGAACCGGCACGATCCGCCGAGCGGGCGGTACCGCTTTGCTGATGTCCGTGATCTTGGCGGCCACCCCGGCTGTGTGGCTGGTGGGGGTCGTCGCCGCGGTGGGAGCGTCGATTGCGGCGTGGCGAACGCTCGGTTCGCAGGCGTGGGGAATCCTGGCCCGTTTCGCCATCGCGATGCTCGTGCCGCTGCTGGCGTTGATGCCGTGGACGCTCCACCTGCTCACCAACCCGAGTCTGTTCCTGCTCGAACCCGGTTTGAACATCCCGGGCATCGTCGATCCGAATCTGCGGCCCGTCGATGTGTTGCTGCTTCATCCCGGCGGGCCGGGCATGAACCCCTTGTGGGTCACCGCTGGTTTGGTTCTGGCGTCCTTCCTTGCGCTCTTTCGCCGGGACACGTTGCCGATGGTCGGGGCCTGGTGGGTACTCGGATTGATCGCGCTCGTCATCGGAGTCGCGCAGACCCTGGTCTTGGTCGCGCCACCCGGTGCCCTCGTCCAGGTGCGCCCGTGGCCGGGTCCGATGACTTTGGTTCTGGGTTTGGCGATGATCGCCGCTAGTGCAGTGGCGGTGGAAGGTCTGCGCGAGCGGTTTGCCGACCAGAGTTTCTCCATCGGACAGCCGCTCGCGGCCTTCGCGGCTCTCGCGGCGCTGGCGGCTCCGGTGCTTTCGGCACTGTGGTGGATTCCCGGGACCGACACCGTGGTGACCCGTGCACCACGCTCGGACGTTCCCGCATTCGTGGCCGCGGAGGCGAACGGGCCGGCGGCTCCACGGACGCTGGTGTTGTCCGACAACGGCGAAGGTGAAGTGCGCTACATGTTGCTCGGCGGGTCCGCGTTAGCCCTGGGCGACGCGGATGTTCCTCCGCCTGCGGGCGTGTGGAAGCCGATCGATGAATTCGTAGCGGCCTTGACCTCGGGTCGCGGCGGGGGAGAAGTCGACGCGTTGCGTAGCTACGGCGTCCGCTACATCAAACTCGCATCCGGATCCTCGCGGTCGGTGGTTCCGGCGTTGGATTCCCAGCCGGGTCTGCGGCGCTTATCGAGTGCCGAAGGCGAAGTGCTGTGGCGCATCGGTGGCATCACGTCGCGAGCCCAGGTCTGGGACGTCGACACCACGAATGGGCGATTCGTGCCGCTCGCACTCGACATTGCGCAACCGGACACCATCGGGACCGATCCGTATCTGCAACAGGTGCTTCCACCTGCACTGGATCTGCCGCCGGGGTCTCGCGTCCTGTGGGTGGGTGCCAGCGATGATCAGGGCTGGCGGGCAAGCATCGCCGGCGAAGTGCTCCCACCGGCTGCGTTGGAAGCTCCCGTGGATTGGTCGGCGTCCTTCGTGGTCCCGGTGGATCAAGGCGCGGCCGAGGTGCGGGTCTGGTTCGATGACGGACCCCGGCAACGGTGGCTCATATTCCAGCTCGTGGTGATCATCGCCTTGATCATCGTCGCGCTCCCGGAGAGACGGCTCGTGGATCCCGATCCCGACGATCTGGAATCCGAGTATGCGGAAAGCGACGATGCGGAAAGCGACGACGCGGAAATCGACGACGCGGACATCAACGACAGTGCAATCGACGACGGTGATGCGGCGGAATCGAACGAGGCGGTGACAACGTGAGCGAGGAAGTGATCGCGGCGTCGTCACGCCCGCGGTGGCAGGCGGCTGCCGTCGTTGTCGCGGTGATCGCACTCGTGGTGGGTCTGGGGCAATTGATCCAAGCGCAACCGGCTCCGCCGCAGGAGTCCACCGTGGGAGCCGAGCCGATCCGATCGAGCGTGCTGCTGTGTCCTGAACCGGGCACCGGTGGAACCCTGGGGGTGCGGGTCACCGGAGCGGTGATCCCCGGGCAGGTGGGTCAAAGTGGTGACGGCGAAGCCGGACTTCGGACGTTGCCCGGAGCGGAATCGGCCCGTTCGAACATCGCGCGTCCCGGTGAACAAGGGCAGATCGAAGCCTTCGGTTCGCGGCTTCCGGCTATCGAGGCGTATGGCGAGGGTTCGTTGGCCCCCGGTCTGGTCGCTGATCAATGGGGCCGCGATCCGACCGGTCGAGGACGCGGCATGGCGAGCACTGCGTGCGCTCCGGCGGCCTCGGAGTTCTGGTTCGTCGGTGGTGGCGCGGTGGCCGGTCGAGTCACGCGGGTGGTCCTGGTCAATCCGGATGTGACGTCGGCCGTGGTGGACGTCATCGTTCATGGACCCGAAGGTGAGATCGAGACTCCCACCACGCGCGGATTGGTGGTGCCTGGACAGGACCGGGTGGTGGTCCGCCTGGACGAGGTCGCACCGGGAGTCAACGGAACTGCCTTCCATGTCATCGCTCGCTCCGGACGCGTCGGTGCTTCGGTGGACGACGAACAGCGCGTAGGGCTCGACGTCATCGGCACCGACTGGATCCCCGCGGCTGCCGAGCCGGCTACCACGGTCTACATCCCGGGCATCCTCGCTGGCGATGGGGCACGCGTTCTCTCGGTGGTCTCGACGACCGATAACGACGCAGTGGTCACGGTGCGCGTCCTCGCGCAGGACGGCAGCTACGCACCGTTCGAACGCGGCAGTCTCATCGTGCCGGCGGGTGCCGTCGCCACCTTGGACATGACTCCGGCGCTGCCGGCCACACCCGACGGGGTGCTCCCGGCAGCGTTGGAGCTGACCTCCGACCAACCGATCGTGGCGGGCATGCGGCAGTTCTTCGGTGGCAAGAGCGTGCAGAACGAAGCCTCGTTCACAGCAGGTGCACAGCCCTTTACCGGACCGGCGGCGGTCACGGGGCTTCCTGTGCGTGCGGCCACCGATGTGAAGTTGCAGATCGCCGCACCATCCACGTCGGTGGAGGTCGATGTCACGATGCTGCCCTTCCGCGGCGGCACACAGGTCGCCGAGGCCACCGAACCGGTGCGCGTCTCGGTTCCCGCCGGCGAGGTACGCGTCATCACCTTCGAGCCACCGAGTGATGTCGAGTGGTTCACCGGGGTGATCACACCGGTCGCAGGGTCGGGTCCGGTGCTTGCGGCCCACCGGGTGCGTGAGCGTTCTCGCTTCGGGGACCTGATCACCGGATACCCGTGGAAACCGTTACGCGTACGCGTTCCGGTTCCGCAGGCCGTTCCGGACGCAGCAGTTGCTGTTCGCTAGGAACACGATCGCACCGGCGCGGCTACTCGCATGGGAGTTGACATCGCACTAGCGTGCCGAGCGTGAGTCGACGACGTTGTTCCAAGCCGTCGTGCACCCAGCCGGCCGTATCGACCCTTACGTACGTCTACGCCGACTCCACGGCGGTCGTCGGACCTTTGGCCACCTACGCCGAACCCCATTGCTACGACCTTTGTCAGATGCACAGCGATCGGTTGACCGCCCCCAAGGGCTGGGAAGTAGTGCGCATCACGCCCGATCCCGACGCACTCAAGCCGAGTACCGACGATCTCGAGGCACTCGCTAACGCAGTTCGTGAAGCAGCTAGGCCGCGCTACGCACCGGAGGACCACTCCGCGGCGCCAACCGAGGAACCCATCGGTGCCCGCAGGGCCCACCTTCGCGTGGTTCCGGATGTCTCGCATGTGGATTTCGCTGCACCAGCCGACGAGCCGCAGGCGACCGAACCTGTGCAAGCTCGGGTTCCACAACGATCGTCCATGGACGAGCCATTCGATCATGAACGGCTGTGGTGAACCACGGGCTCTGATTCACCGCTAGCCTTGCCAGGTGCGAGATCTGGACTCCATCATCAAGGCCTACGACGTCCGCGGCATCTACCCCGATCAGCTCGATGAGGACCTTGCGCACGCCGTGGGTGCCGCCTTCGTCAACGTTGTGGGCATCCGTGCGGCAGATGGCGGTCCCGGTGCGGTGGTGATCGGCCACGACATGCGCCCGTCGGGCCCGGACCTGGTCGCGAGTTTCGCCGAAGGTGTCCGAGAACAAGGCTGCGACGTGGTGTTGATCGGTCTGTGCAGCACCGACGGGCTGTACTTCGCGTCGGGTTCCCTCGGACTACCCGGCGCCATGTTCACCGCGAGTCACAATCCAGCCGAGTACAACGGCATCAAGTTGTGTCGGATCGGTGCAGCGCCGGTGGGCCAGGAATCGGGTCTGCGGGAGATCCGGCAGATGATCGAAAACGGTGTCCCGAACTTCGAGGGGCCACTCGGTCACGTCCGCAATCAGGAGACCCTCACCGACTACGCGCGCTACCTGCGTGAACTCGTCGACCTATCTGAGATCCGACCCTTGTCGGTCGTGGTCGATGCCGGTAACGGTATGGCCGGTTACACGGTGCCCGCCGTCCTCGGTGACGCGGCCGGATTGCCGGCGCTTCCGCTCACGATCGATGCCATGTACTTCGAACTCGATGGCACCTTCCCCAACCACGAGGCCAATCCCATCGAGCCGTCGAACCTGCTGGACATCCAAGCCCGCGTTCGCGAGGTGGGTGCAGATATCGGATTGGCGTTCGACGGCGACGCCGATCGGTGTTTCGTGGTGGATGAGAACGGCGACGTCGTCAGTCCATCGACGCTCACCGCACTCATCGCCGATCGCGAATTGGCCAAGCATCCAGGTTCCACGGTGATCCATAACCTGATCACGTCCAAGGCGGTTCCCGAGGTGGTCATCGAGAACGGCGGCACACCGGTGAAGACCCGGGTGGGTCATTCCTTCATCAAGGCCACCATGGCCGAGACCGATGCGGTGTTCGGTGGTGAGCACTCCGGTCACTTCTACTTCCGCGACTTCTGGCGTGCCGATTCGGGGATGCTCGCGGCCATGCACGCCCTTGCAGCCCTCGGTTCGGCTCCTGAGGGAACCACCTTCTCTTCGCTGCTGACTCGGTACGCGCGGTACGTGGCGTCGGGGGAGATCAATACGAAGGTCGACGATCAGGCGGGTGTCACCACCACGATCGAAGAGCACTACGCAGTTCGCGATGGCGTGACCACCGATCACCTGGACGGCTTGACGATCGATGGTGGTGACTGGTGGTTCAACGTGCGCCCGAGCAACACCGAACCCCTGCTTCGACTCAACGTCGAGGCCAAGGACCAAGCCACGATGGTCCAGGTGCGCGACGATGTCCTGACGATGATGCGCGGAGGCAGCCAGTGAGTGAATACCCGAATTCGCCGCTGGGCCTGTCACCTCATCTATGGGACGTGCTCGCGTGCCCGTGTCCGCGACACGGTGCGGTCGTGCCCGGTGAGAGCGCGGAAGAGCACGCGGACGGGGAGGCTGGCGAGATCGTTTGCACCGTGTGTGCCACGCGATTCCCCGTGCGCGATGGCATACCGGTGATGCTGCTCGACGAAGCCACGCCCGGTCCTAATGGAATCGGGAACGCGGGCATCGGGGCAGCGAACAGCTGATGCACCTGCTTCGAGGCAGCGTCAAGGACTACGACTGGGGCGTGGTCGATGGCCTGGCGCCGTGGCTTGGCGTCCAAGGCGTGCAATACACAGGCGAATCCCAGGCCGAGTTGTGGTTCGGCGTCCACTCCAATGGCCCATCACCGCTCGTCGATGCAGATGCGACGTTGGCCGACCACCTCACTCGGGAGCAGGCCCCGGTATTGGCGAAGGTGCTCGCAGCCGCCAAGCCCCTGTCGGTGCAGGTGCACCCGAATGCCCACGACGCCAAGAAGATGTGGGCGGACCAGCAGATCGCCGGGCCGCAGATCCTGGCCGATTCCCACGAGAAGGCCGAAGTGCTGATGGCGTTGCAGCCCTTCGACGCCTTCGTTGGGTGGCGGCCGGAACGCGATGCAGCGGAGATCATCGAACGCATCGATGATCTATCGCTCGCAGCGGCGGCCTTGCACGCCCGTGATCGGATTTCCGCGATCCAGATGATCGTGGAACGCGCGAGCGATGCGGCCTCGTTTGCCGAGCAGCTCCCCGCGGCCATTCGACAAGCGCAGCAGGCCGGAACGATGAGCCGGCAGATGACCGACGCCGAGATCGCGGCCTACGAGCAGGCGGCCTCCGACTTCCCCGAGGACATCGGCGTGGCCCTGACTCCGTTGTTGGACTTCGTCACCCTCGCGCCCGGGGAATCGGTCTACCTCGCACCGGGCATTCCGCACAGTTACGTGCGCGGCATCGGGTTCGAAGTGATGACCAGTTCGGACAACGTGCTGCGTTTGGGACTGACCAGCAAGCCGGTCTTCATCGACTACGCACTGCGGATCTTGGACTTCCACACCTCGCCGCAGTTCATCCCTGCTGGCGCGGCGATCGAACCTGAGGGCGGTGCCTTCTGCCTTCGGGTCATCGACGGCGCCCGCGAACGGCTCGCCGAGGGCGCATACCGCCTGGTGGTGGCCATCGAGGGCACCTGCGACGTGACGGTTGGCGAGAGCACGGTGTCGGCCGAGCAGGGCCAGGGGGTGGCGATCACCGCCGAGGAGGGCCCGGCCCAGGTGAGCACCGCGGGTCGGGCGATCGCGGTCCTGGCGACCTGATCGCACGATTCGCTGACGCGGATCCGGCCGATCGGAGCGCCCGCTGGGCACGTGGCCGGTATCCATGGCAGACTTCCACCAAGTCGCCGATGGTCCGGAGCCCTGGTTCCCGTCGTGACGCTCGCGTCGGCGTGTCTTCCGCAAGGTCCCACCTTCACGTGAAGTGGACTCTTCGAAATGTCGTCGTCGTGCGCATAAAGCAGCAGGTACCACACAGAAGTAGCCCGGAAATACCGACGAACAGACGAACACTGGAGAACCAATGTCCTTGACCAAGCCCGACGGCACCCCCGATTACAAGGTTGCCGACCTGTCCCTCGCCGAGTTCGGCCGCGACGAGATCCGTCTGG
>CAYPSE010000012.1:0-25072 GCA_964413305.1 uncultured Rubrivirga sp.
CGTCGCGCGTCGGCTCGGGACGGGTCGGTTCGGGACGGGTCGGCTCGGGACGGGTCGGCTCGGGACGGGTCGGCTCGGGACGGATCGGCTCGGGATGGGACACGGGTGCATCCTGACACCGCCCCTCCCCCCTCCGTTTCCCCCGGATTCCGGGGGATTCGCTTCGCTTCCCCCGGAATCCGACCGAATCTGCGCATATCCCCCAGGCGTACAGTGCGCCCTCGTGACTGCTCGGGGTTGGGCGCTGTTCGTCGCGCTCGCAGTGCTGTGGGGAATCCCGTACTTGTTCATCAAGATCGCCGTCGAGACGCTGTCCCCGGCCACGGTCGTCTGGATTCGAGTGGCTCTCGGCGCAGCGATCCTGCTACCGATCGTGCTCGCCCGCGGCGACATCAAACGCCTGAACACAACCGACTGGTCATGGATCGTGGTCTTCGCCTTTGTCGAGATCGCGTTGCCTTTCGGCGCTCTCACCTACGCTGAGATTCGACTCTCCAGCTCAACCACGGCGATCCTCATCGCTGCAGTGCCGATCGTGGCTGCCGTCATCGGCTGGCGAATTGGCATCGACGATCGAGTCACCAAGTCGCGCGCTATCGGTCTGGCTGTCGGCGTAGTCGGAGTCGTGACACTCGTCGGTATCGACATCCGCGGCGACGACTGGCTCAGTGTCGCCGCCTTGGGCATCACCGTCGTCGGGTACGCATTCGGTCCGCTCATCGTCGCAACCAAGTTGTCGCGGGCTCCGGCGCTGACGGTGATCACGATGGCGCTTCTCATCAATGCGCTGGTGTACGCACCACTGGCGTGGGTCACGCGCCCTGCAGGTGGGGTGCCAGCCGATGCTTGGTGGTCGGTTGTAGTCCTCGGCGTGTTCTGCACGGCATTGGCGTTCATCACATTCTTCGCATTGATCGCCGAGGCAGGGCCGTCACGAACCACCGTCATCACGTTCATCGCGCCTGCCGTTGCTCTCATCCTGGGAGTGGCGATCTTGTCGGAACCGATCACGTGGGGAATCGTCGTCGGTTTCCCGTTGGTGGTCCTAGGCTCGTTCCTCGCTACCAAGCGCGCCCCCAGTGCCGAGTCTGAGCCACATCCGTAGACAACGTGCCTACACTGATCGGATGACCAAATTGCTACGCATAGCAAGCACCCTTTTCATCGCCCTCGCCATGGGCCTCGGCCTGTCGATGGGCGCGGCGTCGGCCAAAGAGGACGTCACCCTCACGCTCACCGAATTGCCGGGGCAGATCCGCCTGATCCCAGGGGAAGCGGTGGAACTGCGACTCGCCACGAACGTCACCACCGGATACTCCTGGACTGCGAAGGTCCGCGGTGACAAGAACGCTGTATCAGTAGGCAAGGGGATGTACAACGCACCGGAAACCGACCTGGTCGGCGCACCGGGAACCACCTCGTGGCTGATCATCGCCGAAGAGCCGGGAACCGCAACCGTGCGCATACTTGCAACACCACCCGGTGGTGGAACGCCATCGGTGAGCAAACTCAAAGTCATCGTGATGAAGCCCTGATGACAGGCTGATCGACCCACATCCTTCGTTTCACGGTCGGCGCCCCACTACTTGACCTAATGTCGAGGAGTGGGGCGTTGGCTAAGAAGATTCGGCTGGGCCAGGATCGTCGTCGCAGCCATCATCGGCGCGGTGTTGCTGCTCAGCACCGTCAACGCAGTGGCTGCCAAATACTTCGATGATGATCCCTTCGATCCCGAACCACTGGTCTTCCCCTTCTGGTTCTTCTCGATCACGGTGGTCGAGAGTTTCCCCTCGATGCACCTACTGATTCTCACGGCTATCGGATTTGCCATCGTGGCCGCTGGATCAGTAGTCCTCGATGCCGTTACGACCGCGCGTGCCAAGCATCCTGACTGGTGGCTCGTCCGGCCATTGCTACCTGCACCTCCGATTGTCGAAAGGGGCTCCTCACCCAACGTGCGGATAACGGCCCTGATACCGGCACACAACGAGGCCGCAACCTTGCCGATCACCCTCGCTGCCCTCAATCGACAATTGCGCCCGCCAGACCGGGTGATAGTGGTGGCGGACAACTGCACGGACGGGACCGCGGATGTCGCCGTGAAGTACGGGGCTGAGGTTTTCGACACCGTCGGGAATGCCGACCGCAAGGCGGGCGCCCTCAATCAAGCACTGTCCATGGTGCTCCCCACAATGACACAAGCGGATGTCGTGCTCGTGATGGATGCCGACACCTCACTGAGTCCGAACTACCTACAGGTGGCGGTTCAGATATTCCAGGCTTATCCGCAACTGGACGCGATCGGTGGTCTGTTTTTCGGCGAACCCGGCGCAGGATTGATCGGTCAACTGCAACGCAACGAGTACCTTCGCTACCAATTGCAGATCCGTCAACGCCGGGGGCGAGTGTTCGTCCTGACCGGCACTGCATCGGCCTTTCGGGCGGAAGCTCTCGCCGATGTCGCTGATGCTCGCGGTTCACTTCTTCCTGGCCGACGTGGCGACGTGTACGACGCAACAGCGCTAACGGAGGACAACGAACTCACCATCGCGCTGAAGTCCCTTGGTTCCCCGATGGTCTCGCCGGAACAGTGCAAGGTCGAGACCGAAGTGATGCCGACATGGCGAGCACTCTGGCGCCAACGTCAACGCTGGCAACGCGGTGCGATAGAGAACCTCGCCACCTACGGCCTCACGACATCGACCATCCGCTACTGGGCGCAGCAGGTAGGTATCGCCTACGGAGTGGTCGCCTTGACCTCGGCATATGCGCTGCTACTGATTACGGCATTGGCGATCGACAGCTGGCTATGGTTCCCGTTCTGGCTCGTGGTGACGTCGATATTCGTGATTGAGCGCGTAGCGACGGTGTGGTCCGGCGGTTGGCGAGCCCGATTAGTCGCTGCGCCGATCATCTTCGAGATCATCTATGACTTCTACCTGCAGATCATCTTCGTCAAGTGCCTGATCGACATTGCCAGAGGCAGCCGAACCGAGTGGGGCCATGTGGAGAGGGTCGCAAAATGACAGCGATCGTGGGCGGGATCGTGCTCCCGGAGAGCGTTCTGCAAACCCAATGGTTTTTCTACCTCGCGGCGTTCGTCGCCTTCAACACGATCATCTTCGTCGGGCTATCCGTCGCCAAGTTGATTCTGTGGCCGCGGCCGGCCGTCCCTGCTGATGTGGTTCCCGAGCCTGATCCGCAGGCGTACCTGCGTCGTCGTCGTTACGGGCAGTTCACCGAGCGCGAGTATCAGCGGCTGACACAAATTGCCGAGGAAAAGGGGAACTGAGCGATTCGGTGGAGCTGAGGGGATTCGAACCCCTGACCCCCTCCATGCCATGGAGGTGCGCTACCAACTGCGCTACAGCCCCGAAACGAGCGAATCGGAAGCATAGCGTGGGGGAAACGATCAGATACGGGCGGATCCTGGAGCAATCACGACGTTTCCCCCGGAATCCGGGGGAAACGGTCAGATGCGGGCGGATCCCGGGGGAATCACGACGAATCCCCCGGAATCCGGGGGAAACGGCTAGCGGTCGTCGGCGAGGGCGGGGGTGGGCAGCGAGCCGGCGTTGTACTCCTGCAATCTCCATGCGGGGCCGTGGCCGGTGGTGTTTTCGGTGAGGATCGACCACGCGCAGTTGCTCAACACCCCCAGGCAGGCCCAGTTCTCCGGGGGAAGTTCGAGCAGCGCACCGATCGCGGCGCGAGCTGATCCACCGTGAGTGGCGACCACAAGCGTGCCGTGGGGCGGTAGTTCCTTCGCGTAGTGCTCGATGGCCTCGACCATTCGCTCGGCCACCTCGATGCGCGTTTCCCCGCCCCCGGGTCGCGCATGGGAATCCGAGGCCCAGCGCGCGACTTCATCGCCGTAGGTAGCCAGGAGTTCGGGTCTGCGCAGGCCTTCCCACTCCCCCGCGAACGTCTCACGCAGGCGCTCATCGGCAATCACCTCGAGTTCGGTGAGAGCCGCCAGCGCCTGCGCGGTGGCGAACGCGCGCGACAGATCGCTGGAGATGATGCGGCTGGGCGTGAGGTGTACCAACAGACTCGCGGCACGCTGCGCCTGCGCACGACCTTCCTCGTCGAGCTCGATATCTGACTGTCCTTGGAAGCGTCGCTCGGCGTTCCAGGCGGTTCGACCGTGGCGCCACAGGACTATGCGTCGGTCGTGGCGGTCAATCATCAGATGACGATCCGAACGCCGGTCCGGAGGCTTGTCCGGAAGTAACGGTGTCCGGGAGTTCTATCAGCGGGCAGTCCTTCCATAGCCGCTCGATCGCGTAGTGCACGCGGTCCTCGGCTTGCTGGACGTGCACCACTACATCGCCATAGTCGAGCAACACCCAGTTCCGATCCTTCAGACCCTCGCGACGGATCGGTTTGACCCCGCGGGCGTGGAGTTTCTCCTCGATGGCATCCACGATCGCCTTGACCTGGCGCTCGTTGGCAGCCGAGCAAATGACGAAGACGTCGGTGATGACGAGCTGGCCACTGACGTCGATGGCCACGATGTCCGTCGCGAGTTTGTCCGACGCCGCCTGGGCGGCAGCGATGGCTGTGGCCACCGATTCGGGGGATGCCGTCATGACACCTCCTTCGTGTACAAGCGCTTCTTGCGGACCCAGCGGGCCACTCCCTCGGGAACCAGGTAGTCGATCGGCTTTCCCTCGAGCACTCGGCCCCGAATGTCGCTGCTGGAAATGGCGAGCGCGGGGATCTCGATCAAGGTCACCACGCCTTCTGGCAGCCCGGGGTCGGCCAGGTGGTGACCGGGACGGGTCACCCCGACAAGGTGCGCTCGGTCGATGATGCCGTCGGGGTCATGCCACCCGACGATCTCGGACAGCGCATCGGCACCGGTGATGAAGAACCACTCCGCTGGATCATCGGGATGATTCGCTGCGTACTGGTCCTGAAGGTCGCGCAGGGTGTCGACGGTGTACGTGGGGCCTTCGCGATCGATATCCACGCGGGAGACCTCGAAGCGGGTATCGGCGGCGGTAGCGATGACCGTCATGAGGTAGCGGTCCTCACCCGGGGTGGCGGTGCGGTCCTTGTGCCAGGGAATGCCGGTGGGGGTGAAGATCACCCTCTGCAAGCCGAAACGGTGGGCCACCTCGGAAGCGGCGACTAGGTGCCCATGGTGGATCGGATCGAAAGTCCCACCCATGACGCCGATACGGCGCGTCGCGGGGGCTGGTTGAGTCAGCGGTCGACCTTGATCATCATCGTCACGAGGAGCAGACCGGTGAGGATCACGAAGGCGACCACGCCGAACAACCAGGCCGGGGCTCCGGCCTCCCCGCCCGCCTCGCTTGCCAGAACGGTCGCGGAGTGAATTGAGGACAACGTCATGTCAGCACCATACCTTCATCTGCCGTCATCAACCGCGGGTGTGGCCGTCTCCGGTCACGATGTAGGTGGTGGAGGTGAGCTCCGGCAGTCCCATGGGGCCCCGTGCATGGAGCTTCTGCGTTGAGATACCAATCTCGGCCCCGAACCCGAACTCCCCGCCGTCAGTAAACCGGGTGGAGGCGTTGACCATGATCGCCGCAGAGTCGATACGTGAGGTGAAGTGGGCGATGGCGCTCTGGCTGTCGCTGATTATCGCTTCGGTGTGACCTGAGGACCATCGGCGAATGTGGTCGATCGCCTCATCGATGTCGTCCACCAAGGCCGCCGCCAGGTCGAGGGAGTAGTACTCGGCGGCCCAGTCCTCATCCGTCGCCTCAACGACTTCGCACGCGCCGCCGTGCGCTGCGGCTGCGAAACGATCCTCGGCATGCAATCGGACACCGGCTTCCGCGAGGGCGTCGAGTGCCCGCGGCAGGAAAGCATCCGCGATGTCCTTGTGGACGAGCAATGTCTCCGCAGCGTTGCACACACTCACCCGCTGCGCCTTGCTGTTCACAACGAGCCGGATCGCCTTGTCGATGTCGGCATCCTTGTCGACGTACACGTGGCAGTTGCCTACGCCGGTTTCGATAACCGGCACCGTGGAGTTCTCGACCACGCTCCGGATCAAAGACTCCCCACCGCGGGGAATCAACACATCCACCAGGCCTCGGGCGGTCATCAGGTGCTTGACAGATTCGTGCGAGTCACCGGGTACCAACTGCACCGCGTCCGGATTAATAGCTTGGCCGATCAGCGCAGTACGCATGGCATCGGCCAGCGCTCGGTTGCTGTTCATCGCCGACGACGACCCGCGAAGCAAGGCCGCGTTCCCGCTCTTCAGGCATAGTCCCGCAGCGTCCACGGTCACGTTGGGACGCGCCTCGTAGATCATGCCGACAACCCCGATGGGTACGCGGATCTGACGCACCTGCAGGCCGTTGGGCAGGGTGTAACCGCGGATGACTTCGCCCACGGGGTCCGGCAGAGCTGCAACGTCGCGAAGCGCTTGAGCGATTGCGGCCACTCGATCCGCAGTGAGCGTGAGGCGGTCGATCAACGCCTCCGAGGTGCCGTTCTCCCGCGCGCGCGTGATGTCGGCCGCGTTCTCGCTGACGATGACGTCGGCATGGGTTTCGAGGGCATCGGCCATGGCGCGCAACGCGGCGTCCTTCTGATCGCGCGTTAGTACGCGTAGTTCCTGGGCTGCCACCCGGGCGCGACGGGCCGTGTCGTGGACGAGCTCGCGGTCGTCAAGCATGGCAGCAGGGTACGCCGCATGGGTTCCCCTGCTGCTGCCGGATCACGCGCTGATCTACAGGGGAGCGATCCAACCCGCCTCGGGTACCGATCGCAGAGGCTCGCGTTGTAGGTAGGTCTGCCTGTCCAGGATCTGCAGGCCCACCACATCCCAGCCCGGCAACCGAGCAGAACGTTCGTGTTGCCGCCACATCCGACTGGCCACCGCAGTAGCCGACTCCATGTCCCGAGCCTCCTCCCAGTAGCGAAGTTCGGCGCGGTCGGCGCCGTAGCGAGCTTCGAGGAGAAAGGGGTGGAGGTGACTAAGGCGAGTCAGGGCGTCGTAAACATCGGAGGGCTCCTCAGCCTGCCCGGCAACGGTGAGTGTCACGTGCCACATCCGGTGAGAGCCGATGCTGGTATCGGGCGGCACGCTACGAAGGACCACGCGTCCTCCTTCCGCCGCGACGATCGTCGGCGTCTGGACGCTCTACTCAGGAGTCCGTCCACACGACCATGTCGTCGCGGTGCACGACTTCCCGTTCGTACTCCGGACCGCGTTCACGTGCCAAGTCCCGAGTCGAGCGTCCGAGGAGTTCCGGTAACTCCCGTGCATCAAAGTTGACCAAACCTCGGCCGATCGCGCGACCACTTTGGTCCAATAAGTCGACCGGATCTCCCGCAACAAACGAACCATCCACCGCAGTGATACCCGCTGGCAACAATGATGCGCGTCTATTCGTCAAAGCGTCGACCGCGCCATCGTCAAGTGTGATAGACCCCGATGGCGTCGTGGCATGGGCGAGCCACAGCAACCGCGTCGACGAACGCTGCCCCGTTGCGTGGAAGACCGTTCCCACTTCCGCAGACAGCAGGGCGTCGTCGGCAACGGCCGCCGACGCCACCAATGTTGGGATACCCGCAGCCGTGGCGATAGTCGCGGCTTGCACCTTCGTGGCCATGCCGCCCAGACCGACCCCCGCTCCGCCAGCCCCACCGAGGCGAACCCCATCGATGTCCTTGGCGTGATGAACGTCCGTGATGAGGTGTGCATTGCCGCCGGCAGGAGGAGAGTCGTACAAGCCATCCACATCCGACAGCAAGATCAGCGCGTTCGCCTGCACCACGTGCGCGACCAAGGCCGCTAGACGGTCGTTGTCGCCCAGTCGGATCTCATCGGTAGCCACGGTGTCGTTCTCATTGACGATCGGTACAACTCCGAGCTCGAGAAGTCGGAACAGTGTTCTTTGAGCATTGCGATAGTGGCTACGCCGCGTCACATCATCGGATGTGAGTAGCACCTGTCCAACCGTGATTCCGTGGCCGGCGAACGCGTTCGTATAACGAGCCAACAGCATGCCTTGACCCACACTCGCGGCCGCCTGTTGAGTCGCCAAATCCTGCGGACGACGACGAAGTCCCAGGCTTGGGAATCCCGATGCGATGGCACCACTGCTGACCAACACGACCTGCGTTCCCCGCGCGTGACGAGCCGCGATGCTCCGCACGATGGCATCAACCCGTGAGTCATCCACTCCCCCGCCCACTGAAGTGAGTGACGAGGATCCGACCTTGATGACGATCCGCTGCGCGCGAGCAATCGATGATCGTGTGTCGTTCATCTGGCGTCACCGGTTTGGACGTCGATTTCGTCGACCTCCACTTCACTCGCCATCGGTTCCCCAGCCACGTACAGGCGGTCATCGGTTCCGCGCGGCCCTACTGTTCCGGCTCCGATCACCGGCTGCCAATCGAACACGACGGCATCATCTCCGGCACCGATCATGACCGTAGCGCCGGCCTGGGCACCTTGGGCGGCCAATTCCTCCTCCACCCCGAGCCGGGCGAGCCGATCGGCCAGGTAGCCGACGGCTTCGTCGTTGCTGAAGTCGGTCTGACGAACCCAGCGCTCCGGGCGCACGCCGAGGACCCGGAAACCCACGTGGTTCTTGTCGATCGTCTCGCGCTGAACGGTGAATCCGGAATCGTCGACCGGGGTGGGGCGGATAACGATTCGCGCCGGGATTACCGCCTCCTCGCGCCTGCGGGCATCCAACACGAGTTGACCCATAGCGAAGGCCAACGGTCGCAACCCTTCGTGGCTCGCCGCCGAAACCTCGAAAACCCGATACCCGCGAGCTTCCAGGTCAGGTCGCACCAGATCGGCCAAATCACGAGCATCGGGGATGTCGACCTTGTTGAGCGCAACCAGACGTGGACGATCGGCCAGACCGCCGTATGCCTGGAGCTCCGCTTCGATGACATCCAGGTCACTGATCGGATCGCGACCAGGTTCCAACGTTGCGCAGTCGATCACGTGCACCAGGACGCTGCAGCGTTCCACATGCCGAAGGAACTCAAGTCCCAGACCCTTGCCCTCGCTGGCACCCGGTATCAATCCGGGCACATCGGCAACGGTGAAGATGATGTCGTCGGCGGTCACCACCCCGAGATTGGGGACAAGGGTGGTGAACGGGTAGTCGGCGATCTTGGGACGCGCCGCGGACATCGCGGCAATCAGACTCGACTTGCCCGCACTCGGGTAACCGACAAGGGCAACGTCGGCAACCGTCTTCAGTTCCAGCACCACATCGCGCATCTCCCCAGGTTCACCAAGGAGCGCGAATCCAGGAGCCTTGCGACGTGGTGAGGCAAGCGCGGCGTTGCCCAGACCTCCGCGACCTCCGCGAGCCAGGACGAAACTCTCCCCCGGAGCGAGTAGATCGGTCACGACCGTTCCATCTGGACGGGAGATCACCGTGCCTCGAGGCACCTTGACGATCACGTCCTGCGCGTCGGCTCCGTTGCGGTTCGATCCTTGTCCGGGTTTGCCGTTCGCAGCCTTGCGGTGCGGATGACGCTGCAGGTCCAGCAGTGTGGTGACGGACGGATCGACCACTGCGACGACGTCGCCGCCTCGGCCACCGTTTCCTCCGTCTGGGCCGCCAAGCGGCTTGAACTTCTCACGATGAACCGACGAGCAACCATTACCGCCGTTACCCGCTTGCGCGTGGACGACGGCGCGGTCCACGAAGGTGCTCATGAAGACTCCCGGAGGCGTGCGACGCGTGAGGTAGTCCGCACGCGCGGAATGACGCTACTCGGAGGAGGCGAGGACGTTGACGACGCGACGACCGCGCCGCGAGCCGAATTCCACGGTTCCCTCGGCGAGAGCGAACAGGGTGTCGTCCTTGCCACGTCCAACGTTGAGCCCCGGGTGGAAGTGCGTGCCGCGCTGGCGCACGATGATCTCACCAGCTCCTACGATCTGGCCACCGAAGCGCTTGACGCCCAAACGCTGGGCGTTGCTGTCGCGTCCGTTCCTAGTGCTCGACGCACCCTTTTTGTGTGCCATGACCGACCCCTGTCTACTTGCCCGTTGCGATACCGGTGACCTTGACCGCGGTCAGCTCCGAGCGATGGCCCTGGCGACGGCGGTATCCGGTCTTGTTCTTGTACTTGAGGATGTCGATCTTGACGCCGCGGCGGTGATCCACGATCTCCGCGGTGACCTTGACCTTGTCCAGTGCGGCCCTGTCGGTGGTGACGGCAGCACCATCGACCACGAGCACCGCGGGCAATTCGACCGATGAACCCGGCTCACCGGCAACCCGATCTACGACGAGGACGTCGCCGACCTCGACCTTCTCCTGGCGTCCGCCAGCCCGAACGATCGCGTACACGTGGGTGCTCCTGTCGTAATGCCGAACGTGGGTGCCGGTCCGCGGTTACCCGCTGGACTACGGCGGTGGCGCTATGGGCGCGAGGGGAAAGGCTACGGCATGCCCGCACCGGGCAGCGCCCCAGCCCCCTCCGGGTCCGGTGGCGGGCCGTCAGTCATCGCTGGCGAACAGCGATTGGTCCGAGTTGGTCTCGGGCATCTCCGGCGCCTCCGAGGCCGGTACCTCGGAGGCGGGCTGCACGCCTGCCTCACGCGCGGCCAGGGCCCGTGCGGCGACCTCGGCGGGGTCGACCGCTCCCGCCGGCCTGCGTGATCGAGGTGCGGGCTCGTGCGCATGGGTGAGCGAGACCTTGACCCCACGACCGTTGCAGACCTCGCAGGTCTCCGAGAATGACTCCAGCAGGCCCGAGCCGATGCGCTTGCGCGTCATCTGCACCAGGCCCAGGCTCGTGACCTCGGCCACCTGGTGCTTCGTGCGATCTCGCCCGAGGCACTCGACCAGGCGGCGGAGCACCAGATCGCGGTTGCTCTCGAGCACCATGTCGATGAAGTCCACGACGATGATGCCTCCGATGTCGCGCAACCTGAGTTGCCGAACGATCTCCTCGGCGGCTTCGAGGTTGTTCTTGGTGACGGTCTGTTCGAGGTTGCCACCCGATCCGGTGAACTTGCCGGTGTTGACATCGACCACTGTCATGGCTTCGGTCCGGTCGATCACCAGTGACCCACCCGAGGGTAGCCACACCTTGCGGTCGAGAGCCTTCATCAGTTGCTCATCGATCCGGTAGTGCGCGAAGACGTCGTCCGGCTGAACCCAGTGGTCCAATCTCTCGAGAAGGTCAGGGGCGACCGCGGAGATGTACGCGTCGACGGTACGCCAAGCTGAATCACCGGATACGACCAACTTCGCGACGTCTTCGTTGAACATGTCCCGAACGACCTTGATGGCGATGTCGGGTTCGCTGTACAGCAGTTCCGGAGGCGAAGCATTGCTGGTGGCATCGCTGATATCAGTCCACAGAGCCTGCAACCGTTCGACGTCGGCTTCGAGGGCATCCTCGGATGCTCCCTCGGCGGCGGTACGAACGATCACCCCTGCGTCCTCGGGCATCACGCGCTTGAGGATGGACTTCAATCGGCTGCGTTCGGTGTCGGGGAGTTTGCGACTGATACCTGTCATCGAACCGTCGGGGACGTACACAAGGAATCGACCCGGCAGCGAGATCTGACTCGTCAGCCGCGCACCCTTTTGCCCCACCGGGTCCTTCGTGACTTGCACCAAGACCGGGTCACCGGACTTCAGCGCGAACTCGATGCGCTTGGGTTGGCCATCCAGTCCGGCTGCGTCCCAGTTCACCTCACCGGCGTACAGGACGGCATTGCGACCGCGACCGATGTCCACGAAAGCAGCTTCCATGCTCGGTAAGACGTTTTGCACACGGCCGAGATAGACGTTGCCGACCATCGAGGTCGATGCGCCCTTGGTCACGTAATGCTCGACCAGGACGCCGTCTTCGAGAACGGCAATCTGCGTTCGGTCGTCACTTTGGCGAACCACCATCACCCGTTCGACGGATTCGCGCCTGGCCAAGAACTCCGCCTCGCTCAGGATGGGGGCGCGTCGCCTGCCTGCTTCACGACCCTCCCGGCGCCGCTGCTTCTTCGCCTCCAGTCGGGTCGACCCGCGCATGCCGTCGGAGTCCCCGCGGCGGTCCTTGGATTCACGTGGCTCACGTGGCTCGCGCACCTTGACTACGGTGTCCGGCGGATCGTCGGGTGAGAAGTCGTCGTCGGTCAATGAGCCAGCGCGGCGACGGCGACGACGACGACGTTTGGGCGCCGAACCGTCGGCCTGATCCGCGTCATCGTCGCTAGTGTCGTCGTCGGCGTTGTCTTCGTCGCCCTCGTCACCTTGGGCACCATCGCCAGAATCCAGGTCAGGATCGTCCTCGCTCGAGGAGTCGTTCCTCGAATCATCGTCAGCGGACTTACGACGTCGACCACGACCACCACGACGTCGCTTGCGCGGAGTGGAGTCCGATGAGTCATCGGTTGCCTGATCGGCTGAATAGTCGTTGGAGCCGTCGTTCGTGGAGTCGTCACCTCTGCCATCGGCATCGGCGTCCTTATCGCTGTCTGAGGACTTCGTCTCGGCCGACTGCTCACGCTGCTCCGGCGGAGCCGTCTTGCGGGTCGCCCGCCGCCGGGCGGTCTTCTTCGCCGGAGTCGACTCGTCGTCCGATCCGGACACGGATCCACTCGCTGATCCGGCGACCGGGGCGGCGGCCTGGAACAGCGGCGAGACTACGGGTGCGCCAACTTCGTCGGCCGCTTTGGTTGCCGACTTCTTCGCGGCCTTCTTGGCCGGCTTCTTCTCGTCGTTCTTTTCGACGGTCTTATCGTCGTCGTTCTTGTTCTTGGGCACGGGGCGTACTCCTTAGGGGCTCAGTCCGCGTGTCACTGCCGCAGCGTGCGAGCCGATCCATTCAAGCCTTCGGGACACCGCCTGGTTCGCGCGCTGGGCGCTGCGTGGACGAAGCGGTCGAACGGGTACTCGTCATACCCCACGGTCCGGGGCGAAAGGATCACCCACTGCGCAGGAATCTGGGTCGAGCGGCCCCTGGGCCAGCCGGGTAACCCGTGGGGGGACCGGCGGTTCGAGGTCGGCCACTCGCCTCAGTGCGGCAAGTACGTCGTCGGGTCGAACGGACATCGTGACATGTCGTACGACCACCTCGAGTATGGCACATGGGGGGCCGGACTCCGGGAGGCTGCCACCGATGATGCCCACGACGCCTTCGAGCGACACCTCGCTATGGCGAACCTCGGCGAGCACGACTGGACCGCGGGCGTCGAACTTTCGCAGCCCGGACTTGGCCATTCGCTCCACTTCGATCGCCTCGGCGCCCCAGAACGCATCGCGCGCAGCGCGGAGTTGCTCGATTGACACTCCCGGCAGTTCGATCAGCCACCGGCTCGCCTCCAACCGGGAAGCGAAGTCCGGCGTTCGCACCTCTACGGCGTCCACGATGTCCAGCCCCGGGGGCAGCGCTTCGTCCAGGTCACGGCGCACCCGGTCGGGGTCTCGCTCCTGGGTCAGCCCGATCTCCACGTATTCGGCTTCGCTCGCTGCGCCGGTGGGCGCGGAGTTCGCGTAGGAGATCTTGGGGTGAGGTGAGAAGCCAGCGCTGTAGGCGATGGGCAGTCCCGCCCGTCGGATCGCACGTTCGAGTGCGCGCTGGAAGTCGCGATGGCTGGAGAAGCGCAACCTACCCCGGCGCGCGTAACGCAGCCGGATGCGTTGTGCTACCGGCGCGATATCGCGTTCGGGCGGACGCCTGGAAGCCAAAGCACTTAACCGACGCGTGTCGGAACACTCGGCGTCGGCAGATCCGTGACACCCGTGGGGCCGATCTGGATCTGCGTGCCCATCTGATCGCACACGCCGCAATCGAAGCACGGGGTCCAGCGACAGTCCTCCACCGCGACTTCGTCCAGGGCGTCCTGCCAGTCGTCCCAGAGCCACTCGGTGTCCAGGCCGGAGTCCAAGTGCTCCCAGGGCAGCACCTCGGTCCGATCCCGCTCACGAATAGTGAACCAATCAACATCCACTACCTCATCGCGCAGTGCCGCATCCGCACTAGCCATCCACTGGTCGAAGCAGAAGTGCTCACTCCATCCATCGAAACGCGCACCGTCGCGCCAGGCCTGTTCGATCACACGACCAACGCGACGATCCCCGCGCGAGAGAAGCCCTTCCACGATGCCGGGCTTGCCATCGTGATAGCGCAATCCGATCGCCTTGCCGTACTCACGATCGGCCCGAATTGCGTCCTTGAGCTTGGCCAAACGCGCATCGGTGCTCTCGTGATCGAGTTGCGCGGCCCATTGGAACGGGGTGTGCGGCTTTGGAACGAATCCCCCGATGCTCACCGTGCATTTGATGTCGCGTCGACCGGAGACCTCGCGCCCCGCCTTGATCACTTCCTTAGCCAAGGTTGCGATCTGCAGGACGTCGTCGTCGGTCTCCGTGGGAAGCCCACACATGAAATACAACTTCACGTGACGCCAGCCCGCTGCATACGCGGTCGTGACGGTGCGAATCAGATCCTCTTCGGTGACGAGCTTGTTGATCACCTTCCGCATTCGCTCGCTGCCGCCCTCGGGGGCGAAGGTAAGACCGCTGCGGCGGCCGTTGCGGGAGAGTTCATTAGCCAGGTCGACGTTGAATGCGTCGACGCGGGTACTCGGCAGGGACAACGACGTCTGCGAATCCTCGTAACGATCGGCGAGGTTGCGGGCTATGTCCGCGATCTCCGAGTGATCGGCACTGGACAAAGAGAGCAGACCGACCTCCTCGAAACCGGTCGCCTGCAAACCTCGCTCGACGATCTCCGCGACCCCGGTGATGGAACGCTCGCGAACCGGACGGGTGATCATCCCGGCCTGGCAGAAGCGACACCCTCGCGTGCAACCCCGGAAGATCTCCACACTCATCCGCTCGTGCACGGTCTCCGCGAGCGGGACGAGAGGCTTCTTGGGGTAGGACCACTCATCGAGGTTCATCAAGGTGTGCTTGCTGACCCGCCAGGGCACGTCGGCGCGGGAAGGAGCGACCTTGTGGATCCGACCGTCGGGCAGGTACTGAACGTCGTAGAACCGTGGGACGTACACCGACCCTGTCTGCGCCAGACGCAACAGCAGGCCGTCGCGACCATCGGGACACCCCTCGGCCTTCCACCCCTTGATCACCTCGGAGATGAGCAGTACGGCCTCCTCCCCATCACCGAGGACTGCCGCGTCGAGGAAGTCTGAGATGGGTTCGGGGTTGAAAGCGGCGTGACCACCGGCGATCACGAGAGGTGTATCTCCGTGCCGATCGATGGCGTGCAGCGGGATTCCTGCCAGATCGAGTGCCGTGAGCATGTTGGTGTAGCCCAACTCGGTTGAGAAGGAAACACCGAGCACGTCGAAGTCGCCGACAGCGCGATGTCCATCGACGGTGAACTGCGGAACGCCGACTTCGCGCATCAGCGCCTCGAGATCGGGCCATACCGCATAACAACGCTCCGCCAACAGATCCTCGCGCTCGTTGAGTACTTCGTAGAGGATCTGGATGCCCTGATTCGGTGCGCCCACTTCGTAGGCGTCGGGGTACATCAACGCCCAGTGCACTTGTGCCCCATGCCAATCCTTCACCACCGAATTGACCTCACCACCCACGTACTGGATGGGCTTGGTGATGCGAGCGAGCAGTGGCTCGAGGCGATCGAAGTGCGATGCACCCTTCGCTCGACCGGCGCGACGCTCCTCACGAAGATCGGAGGTTGTCTCGCTGGACGCAGCGTGAGGACGCTCGGCGACCGGAGTGCTCATGTTCGCAGGGTAGCGATGGTCAGACCTGGGAGCGGAACACGGCCAGCGAATGCAAGCGAACGGTCTGCAGCAGCCCGATCGCGATCCAAGTCGCCATCATCGAGGTTCCACCTGCGGAAACGAACGGCAGCGGGATACCGGTGATCGGCATGATGCCGAGCGTCATACCGATGTTCTCGAACATCTGGAAGCCCAACCATGCGGCTACGCCGGTTGCGACCAGACGGCCGTACAAGTCGTCGGCCTTCCAAGCGATCGCAACGGCCCGGAACAAGATCACCGCTAGCAGCAAGATCAGCAGGGCAGAGCCGATGAAGCCGAACTCCTCCCCCACCACGGTGAAGATGAAATCGCTTTCGTTCACCGGAACGAAGTTGCCTTGGGTCTGTGGGCCCTGGAAAAGTCCGTATCCGTCGAGGCCGCCGCCGCCGATCGCGATCCGCGCTTGGTTGGCGTTGTAGGCACTTGCACTGAGATCGGCGTCGGGATTGATGAACGACGTCAAGCGATCCACCTGGTACTCACGGAGCAATCCCAACTGGATAGCCGCCAGGATGCCCAGGACGGCGCCACCGATCAGGCCGACGAGCCAGCGGGTGCGAACCCCGGCCACTGCGATGATGGAGATCACCACCGCACCCATGATCAAGACGGTGCCGGTGTCGTTTTGCACCAAGATGATCGCCGTCGGGATAGCCGCGACTCCAAGCGCCAAGAGGACGTCCCGGCCGCTGGGTTCCTGCTCGATGTCGCGGGGTTCGGCCAGCAGCGCCGCCATCATCAAGATGACGGTGATCTTGGCGAACTCCGACGGTTGGATCGTCAAACCAAGCGGCACGTCGATCCAGGCTCGCGCGCCGGCGATGGTCACACCCAAGCCGGGGACGAACGGCACCAGGAGCAACAGCATGGACGCCACGTAGACAACAGGTGTGTAGGCGCGCAACCAGCGGTAGTTGATCCGCGTGGCGATAACGCCGAGAACGAGGGCGACCCCGAGGTTGATCAGATGGCGCTTCAAGTACGACTGCGGATCACCCTCAGCCGCCAGATCGGCTCGGCTCGCCGACCAGACGAGCACCGAACCCATGAGTGAAGCGCCGAGCGCGGCGATGATCAAGATCCAATCGAGGTCGCGCAGGTAGCCGCCCCCGCGATTGCGTGCGGGCGCGACGGCCGCGTCGGAGGACTTGGTAGGGAACAAACTCGTCACGATCCACGCCCCCCGTTCGCGGATCCCTCACCGCGCGCACTGAGTTGTTCACGATCGTCGGGAACCCCGGAATCCTCACCCAAGGGCACGACAGGCGTGCCATCCGGACGGATCACCGGTAATTCCTTCATGGGTTCGCCACCGATCAACACACTCCGGCTGGGATCGATATCGGTACCGCGGATACCGAAGATCTCCTCGTAGATCTTGCGAACGCTCGGGGCCGATGTTTTCGAACCGGTCCCTCCTTGGGTGACCATCATGACGACTGCATAGCGCGGATTGTCCGCCGGCGCATAGGAAGCGAACCACGAGGTGGAGACTTTGTCACCGGTCACCTGGGCCGAACCCGTCTTGGAAGCGACCGGAATCTGACCCAACGGGAACCCGGCGAAGGGCTCACGCGCGGATCCGTCGGTGGTGACGCCCTGAAGGGTGTCCTGAAGGAATCTGATCGCCCGCTGGGCGCGTGCACCGTTCAGTTCGTTGCTCGCCACCGCAGGAACTTCGCGCACGTTTTGACCGTCGGCCGAGACGATCGCCTTCACCAGGCGTGGTTCGTAGACGGTTCCTCCGTTGGCGATGGCTGCATAGACCATGGCCATCTGCAAGGGCGTGACGGCGGTATCGCCCTGGCCGATCGATGCGTTGAGTGCGTCGCCCTCGCGCCAGCGGAAACCATCTGCACAGTTCTCTTGATCAAGGGCGGTGAAGTAGTCGGCGAGCTCGGGATCGGTCTTGCGGGTTTCCGGGTAGCCCTCGATGGCGTTCTTGCACCAGGTATCGCGCTTGAGTTCCCAGTTCTCGGCCTTGAACTCCCGGCTTGCCACTCGACCGACCGACTCAACCGGCAGATCGATACCCGTGCCTTCGCCTAGACCGAACGCCCGAGCAGCCTCCGCGATGGGGTCGGCTGCGTCGCGCCCCGCGTCATCGCCACCGGCGTCGTCCCACATGTCGTCGGCGATGCCGTAGAAGACCGTGTTGCACGAGACCTCCAGGGCGCGCTGCAGCGAGATTCGCCCGTACGCCGAGGATTCGTAGTTCCGGAACACCTGCGTGCCCAGCCTCACCCGGCTCGGGCAGGCATAGCTGCCGTAGAGATTGAAGCCTTCGCGGGCTGCAGCGACCGTGCTGATCACCTTGTACGTGGAGCCCGGAGCGAACAAGCCCTGCGTAGCATTCGATGCCAGCGAGCCGGAATCCATCAGCTTGTCGAACTGCTTCTTGGTGACTCCACCGACCCAGATCGACGGGTCGTAGGTCGGGTAACTCGCCATCGCGAGGATCTGTCCGTTGCGAACGTCCACCACCACAGCCGCTCCGGAATCGCCCGGGTAGCCCTGGCGCTGCGCACGCTGGATCGCTGCCACGAGCTGCTTTTCGACAACCGCCTGTAACCCGGCATCGATACTCGAGACGAGATAGTCGCCCGGTTGCGGCGGGAAGGACTCCAACGTGCCTGTGACGCGTCCGGCGGTGTCGACGGCCAGCGTCGTTACCCCCGGCTTGCCGCGGATGTCGTCGTCGTAATACGCCTCGAGCCCGGATCGACCGACCACATCGGTGCGGCGTAGTCGGTCATAGGCATCCGTGGATCCCTGTTCGTTCAACTGCTCCTCGGTGACAGGTCCGAGATAGCCGAGCAGGTGCGCAGCGTTGACGTTGAACGGTGCGGGGTACTCGCGGATCGCGTCGAGGCGGGCATCGACACCCGGATACAACTGACCTTGTTCCATGATCGTCAACGCCGTCTGCGGATCGACGTCCTGCGCGATCGGAATCGGCTGATAGGGCGAGCCGTTCCAGCACACCGGCGGAGGCTTTGCTCCCTCGGTGCCGCACGGCTTCAACCGGTCGGCGATCCGTTCAGCCGGAACGTCCAAGATGTTGCCCAGGCGCTCCACCACCGCCGCACCATCGTCCGGCTCGCGTTCGAGCACCACCTTGTCGACGGTGATGACCAAGGACGTTCTGTTGGATACCAAAGGTCGGCCGGCTTGATCGAGGACCAATCCGCGAACCGCGGGTTCGACGACTTCACGCACGGTGTTGTTGACCGCCGCGGTCTTGTACTCCTCGCCGGTCACCACCTGCAGGTAGTAGAGGCGACCGACCAAGGTCATGACCAACGAGACGAGCAGAACGCCAAGAACGAGGAGTCGGACATTGGAGCGCTGGCTCATCCGACCTCCCGTCTGCGCCTCGTGAACGACCTGTGCCCGCTAGTGTGACCTAGGCCACATTGACTGGTCTTCTCCCTCAGACGGTACGACGCCCGGTGCCGAGCAGCCGTTCCCACCCCGGCGAGTCCGCCCCCGGTGAACACGCCGACACCTCGAGCCCGCTTCCTCTAGTCCAGCAACACTTCGGGGGCCAGTTTCCGGGTGAGCCAGGCCAGCAGGGGCAACATCAGGGGCGCGAGCAGGGCTCCGTAGAGCGCGCTGGTCAAGACGATGAGCGGCACCCCCTCCCACAGCACCCGCGGACTTCCCAACAAGGCGTCCAGCGCAGCGGTGCCCAAGGCTGCGGCGCCGCAGCCGATCCCCGCGATCGCGATCATCCCGGGCACCGTCCTATCCCGGGTATCCACGACGTAGCCGGCCAGGAATCCCACGGCCAGGTAGACGATCGAGTTGACGCCCACCACGGTGTCCGAGGGCGGTGATACGTCGATGATCGCTCCGGCCAAGAACCCACCGAACGCTCCCTGGATCGGACCCATCGCCAGCGCGATCGCCACCACCGACACCACGAGCAGATCCGGAGTCGCCCCCGGCAGACCCAATCGACTCAGCAGCGTGACCTGGATGAGCGAGGCCAGCAGCAGGACCCCGCCGATGATCAACCCTTGGCGAACGATCATCACTGTTCCGTTCGTGTGGTCGCGCCGTCGTCCACCGCCGGATCTTCCGCAGGATCGTCTGCAGCAGCATCCGCTGGCCGGTCACCTGCTTGCTCGTCGCTTGCCTGCTCGTCCGGTTGCACGACTTCCTGAGGCTGGTCACCCGTGCGCGGTGGCAACACCGAATCGCGCGGATCCTCGCGCGGCGTACGCACCACTACCCCCACCACACTCAAGCGCGAGACATCGGCGAAGGGACGCACCGTGGCGATGCGCGTGAGTTGTCCGGCCGTACCGGTGATGTCTACGACTTCGCCGATCGGCACCCCGGGTACGTATGGACGCCCGTCACGCGAACCGAAGGTCACGAGCGAGTCCCCGATCACCAACTCCGCGAGCGGATCGAGCAGTTGGAAGTCGAGGGAGTCCTGACGTCCTGTTCCCGAGACGATGCCGATCTCCTCGGTGGTGGCAACTCGACCACCCACCGACGACGACGCATCCACCAACAACAGGACAGTGGAGTTGGTTGCGCTCACCTTGATGATGCGACCGACGAGGCCATCGCCGTTGATGACGCTCATATCGCGTTCGATGCCATCGAGTGATCCCGCGTCGATGGTGACCGTCCACGCATAGTCCTGCGCGGGACCGACCGCGATCACCTCGGCGGGCACCACGCGGTACCGTCCGACCGAAGCGACCCGCAGCAGCGCATCGAGTTCCTCAGCGCGTGCGCGATCGTTCTCCGACTGCCGAACCAGGGTGCGAAGTTCGGTGTTCTCGTCGCGCAACTGCTCGATTTGACCGGCTTGATTACGCCAGGTGGACCACCAATCACCGGCCGAGGTAACCGGTGAGAAGACGACTGACGCTCCCTTCTGTAGAGACCCGGTCACCGCAGAGATCGCCGATCGCGCGCTGGACATCGGGCCTTCACCGCCGCGCAAGTCCAAGATCACGAAGGTGAGCGAGGCCACCACGAGGATCGCCAGGGCGATGCGCGTGCGGCGGGAGAGCATGGGCTGAGTCTGCCGTGTCGGGGGAAAGCCTCCGGGCTAACGCCGCGGTTCCGACACTAGAACCTGCTGCAGTGCCTCGAACTCCTCGACGCACTTGCCCGAGCCGAGAGCCACGCAGTCCAGCGGGCGTTCGGCGACGATGATCGGCATTCCCGTCTCGTGACGCAGCCGCTCGTCGAGTCCGCGCAGCAAAGCTCCACCCCCGGTCAGCACGATGCCGCGATCCATGATGTCGCCCGAGAGTTCCGGGGGCGTGCGATCGAGAGTGGCCTTCACTGCGTCGACGATCGCGTTCACCGGCTCATCCATCGCGCGACGGATTTCCTCAGCCGACACCACGATCGTGCGAGGAAGGCCGGTCACCAGGTCACGCCCACGGATTTCGGCGTGCGGCTCATCGGGCATCGGGAAGGCCGAACCGATCGCGATCTTGATCTCCTCGGCGGTCCGCTCGCCGAGCATCAACGAGTACTCCTTCTTCACGTACTGGATGATCGAGTTGTCGAGCTCATCGCCACCTACGCGCACCGACAGACTCGTCACGATGCCACCGAGGGAGATGACCGCGACCTCGGACGTGCCACCGCCGATATCCACGACCATGTTGCCGGTCGGTTCGTGCACGGGAAGCCCGGCACCGATCGCCGCCGCCATCGGTTCTTCGATGATGAACACCTTGCGCGCGCCGGCCGCGTATCCCGCGTCCTTGACCGCTCGCTGTTCCACACCGGTGATTCCCGACGGTACGCACACGATCAGCCGCGGCTTCGCCAGATGCCGACGACGGTGCACCTTCTGGATGAAGTACCGCAGCATGCGTTCGGTGGTGTCGAAGTCGGCGATCACGCCGTCCTTCAGCGGACGGATCGCCACGATGCTGCCGGGTGTGCGCCCGATCATGCGCTTGGCTTCCGACCCGACCGCGAGGATGCCGCCGGAGTTGTTATTGATCGCGACCACGGAAGGTTCGTTCAACACGATGCCGCGACCGCGGACGTAGACCAACGTATTGGCCGTGCCAAGGTCGACGGCCATGTCGCGGCCGACGAACGAGGTACTGGCGGGCATAACGGGCCTTTCCGTCGGGGAAGTACTTCAGGCGGTGGTGCCAGATGGTTCCGGGCGGTGCAAGGACCAGACTACGCCGTCACCTCGGCCCCTCCACCAGGCGCGCCCTCCTGACCTCCAACGCCCGCAGGCGCTGTTCGAGGCGATCGGCCCATCCGTGCGTGGGGTTACCCTCAGCCAAGGCGAGGCCGAACGCCGCCGTGACCACGGCCCCGAGGTCCGCCCGGTAGTCGTGGCCGGAGCTTTGGAAGTCCCCGGGCGTCACATCGGTCGCGTAGACCGTGTCGACCAACACTTGAGCCCAGGTGATCCCCGGCCGCCAGGCCATACCGGCCGGCACGCCGCGGCCGCGCGGCTGATCGGGCGCTAGCCACGCGGGGCGGGCGTGGAACAGATCGGGCCGGAAGCGCACCACCGGATCACCGTCGTGTTCCAGGAACCACACCCGGGGGTGGGGCTGGTCGCTGAGTACTTCGTCTATCTGTTCTGGGCGATCCAACGTCACGGCGACTGGGGCGAATGCGCGGTGGACGTGGTCGTAGTCGCGACCACCGGGTGTTCCGACCCACAGCGCAGCATCTATGCGCAAACGATCGAGATCGGCTGACCCTGCGGGCAACGCCGCTTGCTGCACCTTCGCACCCAGGCTTTCGCCGTACAGCAATAGGCGCGGCGGGTGATCCATCGTCGAGCACTCGGCTGCGATCGCTTCGAGTAATGCGCTTTGGGTGCGTCGGGCGACGTCCACGCGATCCAAGGACAGGAAACTCGGCAGTAGGCCGTAGCCGACGGCCACCGATGCGCAGTCCCCGCGGGTCAACAGTTCCATCACATCGACCGGCGTGGAATTCGCATACCCCGTTCCGGCCGGTGCTTGGATCAACAAGCAGGACCTGTCGAAGGCGCCGGTGCGGCGAAGTTCGGCGATGGCCAACCCCACCCGCTGCTCGATCCCCTCAGCTGCGTCCAGGCCCACGAACACGCGAATCGGGTCGGCTACTGGGGCCTCGCCTGCCACGAAGTGAACGTCCTCGTGGGTCGTGGCAGTTCCGACGTAGCGTGCACCTTCACGACCGACGTCCTGAGCATCGACCAACGATCCCGGACCGGTCGACACGAGTGGACTACTCGGCGACGAACGGAATCCGGGGTCGATTTCCCGCGCACCATCGCGCAGTTGCCGCACGAAACGTCGACGAACGATGCGCCCGGCGGCCACGGTTGCCAGGGCACCCGCGCCTGCCAGTGCGAGTGAGCGCACACGCGGACCCCTGCCCCGGGCAATACAGACGGTCATGGATGCCGCAGCAGTCGGCACCGCCAGCAACCCGAGACCGATGGCACCGATGGTGACGGAGAAGGCCGTTTCCGTCCTGTCCGGCCACTGCATCAAACTCGGGCCGAAGACGCGCGGGCCGGAGACGCTCATCCGACGGAATCGCCCTGCGGGAGCGTCAGGCCAAGCCGGGGAAGAACAAAGCGATCTCCCGCGCCGCGGATTCCGGTGAATCCGATCCATGCGTGACGTTCATCTGGGTCTCGGTTGCGAGGTCTCCGCGGATAGTGCCGGGAGCCGCATTGGCCGGATTGGTCGCACCCATCATGGTCCGCCATGAAGCGATGGCTTCCGGACCCTCGATCACCGCAGCCACCAGCGGACCACCGGTGATGAAGTCCACCAGATCGCCGAAGAACGGCTTGTCCTTGTGCTCGCCGTAATGCTCCTCGGCGACGGCGCGTTCGAGAACGCGCATCTGCAGTGCCACGATCCGGAATCCCTTGCGCTCGATGCGGGAGAGGACCTCCCCGACGAGACCTCGCTCGACACCGTCGGGCTTGACCAGGACAAGGGTGCGCTCGCTCACGAAGGTTGTTCCTTTCTGGATGGACCGATCGGGCGCGAGCCTAGTGGGGCTTACGCCTGCCCTTCCTCGGCCCGCCTGGCACGCAGTGCATCGACGCGCGTGCCATTGCGCACAGCCAGGAACCACAGCGCGACGAATACCGCACCCACGACCCACATGGCCGGGACCCAGAAGCCGCCTGCGAGCACGAACACTTGCAGGACCCATCCGACGGTGATTCCTAGTACGGGATTACGCAGCAAGCCAGCGCCGATGATCAAGGCCACTGCGAGGACGCCGCCGATGGTCAAGGCGCTGCCCATGGTGTCGGCGGCACCCGAACCCCCGGCAACCAGAGCAGCAAGCAGGACCACGATCGCCTCGCAGATGAGCACCGACGATCCCAGTACTCGCATCAGTCCATCCTGTCGTCGAAGTCATCCAACGTGGGTACTTCCATATTGCGGGACAGATCCCTTGCGAACAACCGGAGAGCATCGCCGATGAGTACGACCGAGCCGGTGATCAGCACGCCGGTGCCACCAGCATCACCCTCGGCTTCGGCCATCGCCATTGCGGAGTCCACCGCGGACAGCAGGTCGTCCTCGATGTAAATGTCCTTACCGGCGTACAGATCCTCGGCTATGGTCGCGAGATCGGTAGCGGCCATCGCGCGCGGAGATGCCGGACTGGTCACCACCAGGGCATCGATGACCGGTTCGAGCGCCTCCAGCACTCCGCTGGCGTCCTTATCGGCGAGCACACCCACCACACCGATCAATCGATCGAACGTGAAGGAGTCCTGGATGGCTGCGGCGAGGGCCTGCGCACCGTGCGGATTGTGGGCCGCATCGACGAGCACCGTTGGATCCAGACGGATGGCGTGCAGGCGGCCGGTGGTCTCGGCCGAGGCGAAACCCTCACGAACAAGATCGATATCCAGGGTGCTGGATTCGGATGCACCGAGGAACGACTCCACCGCCGCCAAGGCCACACAGGCGTTGGATGCTTGGTGCTCGCCGAAGAAGGGGACGAAAACGTCGTCGTAATCCCCCCGCAGACCGCGCACGCTGATCACCTGACCGCCCACCGCGATCTCGCGCGAGAGCAGACCGAAGTTCTCACCTTCAACGGCGAGTGGAACCTGTAGTTCATCGGCGCGCGTGCGCAGCACCTCACCGGCTTCCTCCACCTGCACGGCGGAAACCGCCGAGCACCCCGGCGCGATGATGCCTGCCTTCTCACCAGCGATCTGGCCGATGGTGTCGCCGAGATATTCCGCGTGATCCATGCCGATGGGGGTGATCACCGCAACGGACGCAGCGGCCACCGAGGTCGCGTCCCAGGTTCCACCCATGCCCACTTCGATCACCGCTACATCCA
>CAYPSE010000013.1:0-22063 GCA_964413305.1 uncultured Rubrivirga sp.
CGATCGGATCTTCGGTGCGATCAGCGAATACGCGGATGGTGCATTCAATCTGCTCCTGGAACTGGGATTCGCCTCGGCGATAAAGCGCGAATGGGAATGGCGGACCGAATCGGGACTGCCCACCGACAACCTGGCAGCCTTCCGCCACTTGACCGAGCCGACGACTTCAAGCGAGGGTGACCCCACTGACTGAGAATCACGCCGCCTGACGCACGGAACTTCGGGTCCGGCAGGATGAAGCCATGGTTGAAGCCCCCTACACGCTCGTGCTCCTTCGTCACGGCGAGAGTGAATGGAACGCCAAGAATCTATTCACCGGCTGGGTGGATGTGGACTTGACGGCCACGGGTCGGGACGAAGCCAAGCGAGGGGGTGAGCTGCTCGCCGAGAACGGGATCCTGCCCGATGTGGTGCACACATCCCTGCTCACGCGTGCGATCCGCACGAGCCAATTGGCTCTCGAGGCAGCCGACCGGATGTGGATTCCCGTCCGGCGCAATTGGCGCCTGAACGAACGCCACTACGGAGCGCTGCAGGGCAAGAACAAGAAGGAGACCCTCGAGGAGTTCGGCGAGGAGCAGTTCATGCTGTGGCGACGCAGTTATGACGTCCCCCCTCCACCGATCGCGCCCGATAGCCCCTTCGCGCAGACGGATGACCCGCGTTACGCGAGCCTGCCCCCGGATGCCCGGCCAGCCACCGAGTGCCTGGCTGACGTGGTCCGGCGAATGATCCCGTACTGGGAGGACGTGATCGTGGCCGAAGATCTGCGCGTGGGCAAGACCGTGCTCGTTGCCGCGCACGGGAACTCACTGCGAGCACTGGTCAAGCACCTGGACGACATCTCCGATGCGGACATCGCAGAACTCAACATTCCTACGGGTATTCCCCTGGTCTACCGGCTCGACGCCGACCTGCGACCACTGGTTCCCGGTGGTGAGTACCTGGATCCCGAACTGGCTGCGGCAGCTGCGGCAGCGGTCGCCGCACAGGGCAAGAAATAGCGGACGAGGGTAGCGATCATGCACCTGCATACCGAACGCTTGGATCTGATCGATTCGACGGTACGCGAATGGGATGCTGTGGTGCTGGCGAGTGATCCCGATGAGGGCATCATTCTCGACCGCTCGGCTTTCTACCCCGGTGGTGGCGGACAGCCACCCGACCACGGCGTGCTGTTGTGGGACGGGGTGCAGACGCGGATCGTCGGAGCGCGTCGCGGTGATGACATCCGGCTGATCCCCGAACCCGGGGATCCGCTACCTCCGGTCGGCACAGCAGTACGCGGAGCCATCGAGGACGAACGACGCACCGCGTTGATGCGCACACACTCAGGGCTGCACCTGCTGTCCGGTGTCGTGTTTCGTGATTTCGGAGCACTCGTTACCGGCTCGAACATGGATCCGCTCTCCGGTCGGTTGGATTTCAACCTGGACACCATTCCCGAAGGTTTCAAAAATGCGGTTGAGGAGGCCTGTAACGCTGAAGTGGTGGCCGATCGCGCGATCGAGGCATACGAACTGCCGCGCGCCGAGGCATTCGAGATCCCCGACATCATCCGCACAGCAACGAACCTGCTACCTGCGGACATCGAGGTTGTACGGATCGTGGACATCAAGGGCTTGGATGTCCAGGCCGATGGTGGAACGCACGTGGCCTCAACGCGGCAGGTGGGGCGGATGCGGGTGCAGAAAGTGGAGAATAAGGGCAAGGGATTCCGGCGGATCCGGATCGCGTTGGATTCCGACTGACGGTTGCAGTCGACTGACAGAAGTCGACTCACAAATGAGGTGTGACAAGAGGTCACAACTGCCGGTTGATCTCCTCATCGAATGCAGCGAATGCTTCATGATTGAACAGGACGAAGCGAACCAGATCCATATTCGGATACCTCTCAACCCAGTCGCGCACCGCACCCACCGCGATAGGCGCAGCGTCCTCGTACTTCCAGCCGTACACGCCACAGGAGATCGCCGGGAGTGCGAGGCTGGTGGCGCCCACTCGAGAAGCTTCTGCCAGCACGCTGCGGTGTGCTTGCGCCAATAGTTCGCGTCCGCCATCGGAGTATTCCCAGTGCTTCGGACCCACCGTGTGGATAACGAAGCGCATCGGAAGTTCACCGGCACCCGTGGTGACCGCAGCACCCACCGGCAAGCCGTGCGGAAGACGATCACGACGCACGGCCTGACATTCGGCTAGGAGATTCGGACCAGCGGCGGCATGGATCGCACCATCGACACCTCCGCCACCCATCAACGTGGAGTTCGCCGCGTTGACGATCGCATCCACGGATTGCTCGGTGATGTCGCCGAGCACTGCGTCGATGGTGGCGGCCATGGCCGTGGGATTTAGCGACCGGTGATCGACTTGATCCGGGGCCGAATGTCGAACAGGTAGATCAACGCGATGACGGCACCGGCGATACCGAACAGGCTGAGGGTCAGGTTAGGTGCCAAGCCGGTGAGCAGCGCGAGGCCGGTGAGAACAAGCCACAACACTTTGCTCTGCCGTCCGACGGCTGGAAAGGCCGCCGTTGGAGCACGAAGGCATTCGATGAAGGCGAACCCCTTAGCGCCCAGCAGCACGATCCATAGGGCCAGGACGACGATGTCTTGCACAGCACCGAACATGCCTCCACGTTACCTGCTGATGCTGAGGATCACACAAACGAAAAGCGCCACCGATCGGTGGCGCTTTTCATCGAGGACGAGTACTCGCCCCACGTACATCACTACACGCCTACGGCCTCACGGACCAGCACGACCGTTTCGGAAACGTTCTTGCGAACCGAGCCCGCAGCGGTGCGCGCCGACTTCACGGAGTCGGTGACGAAGTCACGGCCGCGCGAGGCTGCCTCAGTGGCACTGGTCGGCAACTCGATCTTCGGTAGGTCGATCTTGGGTAGGTCGATCTTGGGTAGGTCGAATTTCGGAATATCAAACTTCGGAATGTCGAACTTCGGGAGTTCGACCTTGGGAAGGTCGAAGGGCAGGAAGGACGAGTTCTCAGCCTTCGTGCCCGACGCCGCCTTCTTGGCATCTACCTTGTTCGAGGCGCTCGATTTCTTGGCAGCGGTCTTCTTCTTGGGTGTTTCGGTCATGATGCGTCCTTTGCTTCCTGGGCGTTCGGGTTCTCCGCGCGCTCGTCTCGTGTTCGTTCGGCGGAGGCGTTCTCCGCCTGGAATGCGGCATAGATCTGCAGCAAGGTGGTGCGCTGTCGCTCGGACAAGGTGACGTCTGCCGCGATGGCGGTGGTGACCGCCTCATCACCTGCCCGTTCGTCGAGGATCCCGGCGCGTACGTACAGGGTCTCGGCGGAGATGCGCAGACCTTGGGCGATGCGCCCCAATATCTCCGCACTGGGCTTGCGCAGCCCACGCTCCACCTGGCTGAGATACGGGTTGGATACCTCCGCCGCCTTCGCCAGTTGACGAAGGGACATCTGGGCCTGATCCCGCTGCTCGCGGATGAAGTCCCCGATCCCGTCGATTCGCGCCATGGGTCGAGTATGAACCCAAGTGCTTGCAGATGCAAGCGCGAGTGCTTGCTTGAGCGAGCGTGAGATAGATCACCCGAGCACTAGCGCCCCCACCAAAACGCCGCATCCGACCAGCCCCAAATAGGGCATCGATGCCAGTGCCGCGCCCCGAAAGCCCGGGTGACGGGCCAGCCGCATCGCAGCCAGGTGGGAGATGGCGTAGTACGTCAGGATCATGGCCGCAGTCACCCCCAGGGCCAGTACGAGTCCGCCCACTAGTGCCAAGGCCGCCGCACCGAGGGCAGCTGCGATCTCGGCGCGGTAGGGAACCTTGGTCCCAGCGCCGACTGCAGCGAACACGCGCGGTGCATCGCCGGCATCGGCCATCGCGAACAGAGTGCGTCCCACGCCGGAGATGAGGCTCAGCAACACCGCACCTGCAGCGAGCACTGCTGCCACGACGATCGCGACTCGAAGCCACGACCCGACTTCGGATTCGGCGATGTCGGACAAAGCTGCCGGGCCGATCTGGGTTCCGCGTGTGGCGGCGCCGGTGATGACTACGGCGATGATCACGTACAAGGCCATCACCACCGCGAACGAGATCGCGACCGCTCGCGGAATCACTCGTGCTGGATTGCGTACCTCCTCACCCAGGACCGTGACGCGTGCGTAGCCGGCGAATGCCACGAAGATCAGCGCACTTGCAGCGAGCACGCCCATCGCATCGCTGTCAGCAGCGGGAAAGGTCACATCGGATGAGGTTGCAATGCGACTGGTGACAACACCCGCGAAAGCCAACAGGACCGCCAGGACGATCGACACCATCACGCCGGCGACGCGAGTGGAACGAACGATGCCACGCAAGTTCAACGCAAGCAGTAACGCAATCGCAACGAGTGCCACCAGCTTCGGATTATCCGGCCAGACGTACAACCCGATGGTGAGCGCGGCCGCCGATGCAGATGCCGTCTTGCCGATCACGAACACCACGCCCGCGAGCACACCCGCCGTTCGATTGAGTTGAACTCGTCCGTACGCGTACACGCCTCCCGCCTGCGGAAACCGAGCCGCCAATCGCGCAGTGGATGTCGCGTTCAGCGCCGCGACCAGCCCCGCGATGACCACCGCGGTAATCAGCCATATCCCTGCCCGCTCAAGGGCCGGCTGCCACACGGCGAACACGCCCGTGCCGACCATCGCGCTGACTCCCACCACCACCGCACCACCCAGGCCGAGCGAGCGTGTAAGGCGACTCGGTGGATCGCTGTGTGTCGGTTCATCGGTTGCTGACACACGCTGAACGTACGGGGAGGACATGAACGGCGGTCGAAGTGGCACGCTGTTCTCGTGCGAGCGATTTTGCAGCGGGCCCGCGATGCTCGAGTGAGCGTGGACGGGGAGGTCGTCGGTGCCTTCGACGGGCCGGGCATCGTCCTGTTGGTTGGCGTGACCCACGATGACGACGAATCCACCGCCGCGAGCATCGCCGACAAGGTCTACGGATTACGCATCTTCGAACATCGTCATGCGCAGGACCTCGCGTGCCTGCCGCCATCGGCACCTCGTGAAGTCTCCGCTCGCGATCTCGGCCTGCCGGTGCTCGTCATCAGCCAGTTCACGCTCTACGCCGAGACCAAGAAGGGTCGTCGTCCCACCTGGGATCGCGCGGCTTCCGGACCGGTGGCTGAACCGATCGTCGAGGCCGTCGCCGAAGCACTTCGTGGTTTCGGAGCCAACGTGGCCACTGGAAGGTTCGGAGCGGACATGCAGGTGACCTTCACCAACGACGGTCCCATGACCGTCATCCTCGAGGTGTGAGAGCAGGGTGTGAGAGCAGGGTGTGAGAGCCGGGTGTGAGCTCGAATGACGGTGGTCAGCCCAGGACGACGGGCGTCTGGCCAGCCCGCATCACGCCGTCGGGGGTCACCACATCGAGCTCGGCGTCCAGCGGTACCGATCTCTTGATCACGACCGTGGCGATCGGACCGAGCTCGAAGTGCTGCGCACCGGATGCGACCCAGCCGACGTCCTTGCCGTTCCATTGCACGATCGATCCGTGCGCCGGAGCGGTGTCCACGGAGCCGTCCAGGTGGACTAGCGCGAGTCTGCGAGGTGGGTGGCCGAGATTGTGGACCCGGGCCACCGCCTCCTGGCCGCGATAGCAACCCTTGGCTAGGTGCACCCCCGGGCCGATCCACCCCACTTCGTGCGGGAGCGTGCGGTGATCGGTTTCGAAACCAAGCCGTGGAACTGCTGCGGCAACGCGCAGTGCGTTCCACGCCCAGGTTCCTGCTAGCGATGGCCAACCGGCGAGCCGGGCCTGCAGATGTTCCCGCGGAATGATCACCTCACGTCCATCGAAGGTGTCCGGACGCTCCGGCACGTACTTGTGCGCGCCACCGCCCATATCCGATCCAGAATCGACCACGCCGGTGCCTGCGTAGTCCGCCGGCACCAGCCAGGTCGGGTACTGCGGATCGATTGCGTGGACCGGCTCCCACACCACCGCGTACTGCGCGGACTCATCGACGATCTCCACGCGGGTCATGAACTTCATCGACTCCAGATACCGGACCAGGTCGGAAGCCGAGCCCGGTGCGCAGATGATCCAGCAGGAGTAGTCGTCGTCGACGATGTGCAGTTCGTGTTCGACATGTCCGTGCGGGCTCAAGATCAGCGCCAGGCTCGACGATCCCGGGAGCAGTCCTTCGAGGTGCTGGGTGGTGAGATTGTGCAACCAACTGAGGCGATCCGGTCCCGTGATCCGGACCACGCCGAAGTGCGAAAGGTCGACCGCCGCTGCACCCTCCTTCAGGACGCGCTGTTCTCGAAGCGGCTCACCGTAGTGCCACGGCACGCCCTCGTCGAGATCACCTTCCGGTGCAGGAACGGCGGTCACCGATCACAGCTCCTCGTCGATGTCGAGGGTCGATCGGGGCTTGTCGGTGCATGCTGCGCAGCGTCCATGGATCGACACGTGCGAGATGTCGGTGTGGAATCCGTAGGTTTCGCGCAGGTCACCGGTGAACGCATCGGCTACAGCAGCGGGAACACTTTGCACTCCCCCACATGAGTCGCACACCAAGTGAATGTGCACATGCTCATCCACCGCGTGGTAGGTGGGCGCACCGTGACCGATGTGCGCGTGAGTGACGAGTCCAACGGCTTCGAGCACCTCCAACGTCCGGTAGACAGTTGAGAGGTTCACCCCCGAAGCGGTGTGCTGAACCTCGGTCAAGATCTCCTCTGGCGTTCCGTGGCGCAGCGTCTCGACAGCCTCGAGAACCAACTGCCGCTGCGGCGTGATGCGAAAGCCGTGCTCGCGGAGTTTCCTTTCCCAATCCTCGGCCATCGTCAATCCTTCGCAGGTTGCTCATCGGAGGAGTCGCCGACGGTCACATCCTCGCGGACGAGCGAAGCAGCCAGGTGATTTTGCAGCGGCTCACCCATCGCCGCCATGTCGAAGGTCCACAGCAATTTGCCGTCGACGAGGCCGTAGAGCCGCTCGCCTTGCGTGTACTCCTTGGCGCTTTGCGTCCGCATGATGGCGTCGGTGCGCAGCGAGGCTCGGGCTCCGGTGATCGCGGCGTTTTCCAGACCCGTGACCTCGACCGAGCCGTACCAGATCTCCGCGAAGCCCGTCGGGTGGTCCAGGGTGATCTCGATGCCGTTATCGGGGCGCGGCCGCCAGAAGCCGGCCTCGGTGGCGAGTGGGCGGACCTGGTTTCCGTCGTCGTCCAGCAGCCAACTGCGCGACCAATAGGACAAGAATGGCCGCCCGTCGGTGGAGAACGACACTTCCTGTCCGAATCGGAAATCGTCGATGGTCGGGTACTGGCCGGTACCCACCCCGACCCAGCGACCGATCAACCAGGACAGGTGCGCCAATTCATCCGGCACGCCCGCGGCCATGCCTAGCTCTGGCCTTTGAAGAGTTTGTAGACAACGTAGAAGGAGAACCAACCAGCCGCCGCGATGGCGATCACGAGCAGACCGGTGTAGAAGATCTCGAGCATGGACGGCAATCTACCGGCTCATGCTCGAGGTTCGAGCACCTGCGCCAAGGCAGCGAGAACGTCGGCCGTTCGGGGTTGACCAGTAGCACGCCGAACCTCATTGCAGTTGGCATCCAAGAAGATGACGGTGGGCGTGGATTCGACACCCCAGGCACGCGTCATCTCCAAGTCCTCGTCGGCATCGATATCAACGATCTCGATGCCATCGACCGTGGTCACGAGGTCGTCCACCACATGACGCAGCGTTCGCCTGGTTGCTCGGCACGGTTGGCAGAAGGCGCTGGAGAACTGCACGATCGTGGCAGTCGCGCCCACGCTCGAGCCATCAGGTAACGGGCCTGCTCTACTGACGGAACTCATGCGCCGAGTAACCCGCTGGCCCACTTCCCAATGCGATCCATCGTCTGGATGTCCACCGTGGATTCGGCGTGCGCGAAACCGGGCACGATGACTACTTCGGCTTTGGAGTTCGACGCTTCCTCTGCGGCTCGCTCGATGACCCGAGCGTGCTCCACCGGGAAGTAGTGATCGATATCTCCGTGCACCACCAACAACGGGAAATCCCCCATTCGACGCACGCTTTCGCTGGGAGACCACGGCGGCGGATCCGGCCACGGTGTGGACGTCATGCGAACACCTCGCGAACGCAGCAACGCACGGCCGGCTGGATTCTCGATCAAGCGATGGACCAGTCGCATCACCTTGGTGCCACGGTAGAACCAGAACCCCGGCGAACTCACACTCACGACGGCGTCCGGGCGGTGCTCGGGAATGTGCACGCTGCCGGGGGCCAATGCACCCTGACGTAGCACGACCGATCCACCCATAGAGAAACCGACGGTCACCACCGAGCGTGCGTCCGTGTGCGTACGCACATGGCCCACAGCAGCATCTACGTCAAGAACTTCGTCCATCCCCACCGTGCACAAGCCCGTGGACTGACCGTGGCCCCGCTGGTCGATGGCTAGGACATCGCCGAATCTCGATAAGTGGGCTTGCACCGCTTGCACGCGCGGTTCCCGCCAACTTCCGGTGAAGCCATGTGCCAGCACGAAGGACAGCCCCGGGGCGGCCCCGGGGCGGCCAGGAACCCAACCGGCGCTCAGGGTCTGTCCATCGACCGTTCTCAGGGAGGTCTCCTCGGGACGGAAATCGGCCGGGGGCAGGTCCAGCGCGAACTCGGACTTCTTGTGGGTCAGCGCCATGCGCCCATTCTTCCCCACTGGCCCACCCCGTACCCTGGCCCCTTCGATCCTGTGTGCGCTAGGCGGGATGACCGGTCAGATCGATCACGGCAGGGAGGTGGCCATGCGGCTGATCCTGCTGACCCGGGCCATGGAGTCCTCAGCCGAAGTGCTTCCCTCGCTGGCTCTGCTCGCCCACCATGTGCGCATCATGGCCGCTGAGCCGACCGCGCTCCTCGCCGCACCGGAGGCCGATGCCCTGCTGGTAGACGGACGGCGCGATCTGCCCGCCGTGCGTGGACTGACCCGACTGCTGCGTCAAACGGGCGTGGAGATACCGGTGATCGTGGTCACCACCGAAGGCGGCCTACCCGCGATCCAATGGGACTGGGGAATGGACGAGATCCTGCTCGACACCACATCGCCAGCCGAACTCGAAGCACGACTGCGGCTCGCGGTGTCGCGTAACGGCCAAGCCGCTGGCTCTGTCGAATCGGAACCCGAGGAAATCCGCTCGGGCGATCTGCACATCGACGAAGCCAGCTACTCCGCCAAGCTGCGCGGTCGCACCTTGGACTTGACCTTCAAGGAATTCGAGTTGCTGAAGTTCCTAGCGCAACACCCCGGACGAGTGTTCACCCGAGCAGTCCTACTCCAAGAGGTCTGGGGCTACGACTACTTTGGGGGAACGCGCACGGTCGACGTTCACGTGCGTCGACTGCGCGCGAAGTTGGGACCGGAGTACGAGGCATTGATCGGTACCGTGCGCAACGTCGGCTACCGCTTCGTGCCCGAGCGTGCCGATTCCCAGACGATCGCGACGCTTGACGATTCGGTTCACTCCGACCTCACCGAACAGGCCTAGGGAAACCGGCTCACCGCTATGAGCCAACTTTCGCTCTCCGCCTTCGATCACCTCGATCCCGCGCAGGTCCACGACCTGCAACATCTCCTTTCCGCTGCGACCGAAATCGACGGTGTGCGCCCACTCAGTGAGCACGTGTGGTTGCACGTCGTCAATGGTGGTGACGAGAAAGCCCGTCACCTTCTCGCGCGCGACCTCACTGGGAAACTCGTTGGCTACGCGCACCTGGACACAACAGACGAGGTCGACGGTCCGAGCGCGGAACTGGTGGTGCATCCGGAATTCCGTCAGCAGGGGATCGGACATGAACTCGTTACCTCGTTACTCGAGGCAACTCATGGGCATTTGCGTTTGTGGGCTCATGGCGAGCACATCGCCGCAACCAAGCTCGCGCAATCGCTCGGCTTCGAACGCCATCGCACGTTGTGGCAGATGCGCCGATCACTGCATGCGTCATTGCCGGAAGCGCGCTTTCCATCCGGAATCGAGGTCGCACCCTTCAAGGTCGGTGAAGACGAGGCATCCGTACTGGCACTGAACGCCCAAGCTTTCGCGCATCTTCCCGACCAAGGGTCGTGGACCATCGATGATCTGCAGTTGCGGCTGCGCGAGGACTGGTTCGACCCTTCCGGCTTCCTACTGGCATGGGGCGACGGGCACACGCTTGCGGGTTTCCACTGGACCAAGGTGCACGGGGCGCACCGGCATAGCCACGACCGGCACACCCACGACACGCATGGGCACGACCCGCACACCCACGAGCTGATCGGCGAGGTCTACGTCCTGGCCGTAGCGGCGCAGTGGCAGGGCAGTGGCTTGGGCCGCGCGCTCACCCTGGCCGGATTGCATCACCTTCGCCGACTCGGCCTGGACCAGGTCATGCTGTTCGTCGATGCCTCGAATCTGGCTGCGATTCGACTGTACGAATCCCTGGGGTTCGCTCGGTGGGACACCGACGTGATGTACCGGACCGGGGCTTGTCCGTAGACCTGCCATCAACCCACAAGCGGCAACGCCGCCCAATAGAACCCCATTCGGTCATCCAACGGCCGAAAGTCGTTCACGTGACTGTGGCACCATCGGTGCATGACCGCTCAGGACTTCTCGGATACCAGCGCGCTGCCGCCGGTTTCCGAGGATGCCGTCGGACTACTAGCCAGCGTGGACGAGGACCTCCCGGCCGACCGCTTCTTGGATCGGGAACTGTCCTGGCTGGCGTTCAATCAGCGGGTACTCGAGCTCAGCCAAGACCCCGCCCTTCCGCTCCTTGATCGAACGAAGTTCCTGGCCATCTTCGCCAGCAACCTCGACGAGTTCTTCATGGTGCGCGTCGCGGGTTTGAAGCGCCGCATCGCTACCGGAATCGCGGTCCGCTCCGCGAGCGGCTACACACCCCGTGAGGTTCTCGAGTCGATCTGGGCTCGGGCCTACGAACTCCAACTGCGCCAAGCCGAGATCTTCAGTCATGAGATCCGCCCAGCCCTCGAAGCCGAGGGAATCGACCTACTGCATTGGGATGAACTCACGCCTGCCGAGAAGACAGATATGGATCGGTTCTTCGACGACAAGGTCTTCCCGATCCTCACGCCACTCGCGGTGGATCCGTCGCACCCCTTCCCGTACATCAGCGGGCTCTCCTTGAACCTCGCGGTAGTGGTGAGGAATCCGACCACCGGTAACGAACTGTTCGCCCGCGTCAAGGTACCCCCATTACTTTCGCGATTCATCGAAGTCGGTCCGCAGCGTTTCGTTCCACTCGAGGACGTGATCGCCGCACACCTCGACGAGCTCTTCCCGGGCATGGAGATCTGCCAGCACCACGCATTCCGGGTCACCCGCAACGAGGACGTCGAGGTTGAAGAGGACGACGCCGAGAACCTGCTCAAGGCGCTCGAACGGGAGTTGGTGCGTCGCCGCTTCGGACCACCGGTCCGCCTCGAGGTCGAAGAGACCATCGATGCCCATGTCCTCGAACTCCTGGTCAGCGAACTCGACGTGTCCGAGCAGGAAGTATTCCGACTTCCCGGCCCCCTCGACATGACCGGGCTCTGGACGGTCGTCGGCTTGGATCGCGATGACCTCAAGCAGCGGCGCTTCGTGCCGAAGACCTCCCGACAACTCAGTGAAGTCGAGAGCGCGAAAGCCCCCGACATCTTGTCGATAGTCCGCGAACGCGACGTTCTCCTGCACCATCCATACGACTCCTTCTCGACCAGCGTGCAGTTGTTCCTGGAACAGGCGGCCGTAGATCCGAATGTCCTGGCGATCAAGCAGACCCTCTACCGCACCTCGGGTGACTCGCCGATCGTCGTCGCACTCATCCGCGCCGCAGAGGAGGGCAAGCAGGTCCTCGCCTTAGTCGAGATCAAGGCTCGATTCGACGAGCAGAACAACATCGAATGGGCGCGGAAACTCGAACAGGCGGGCGTCCACGTGGTGTACGGACTCGTTGGGCTCAAGACCCACAGCAAGCTTTCCATGGTGGTTCGAAACGACGGTGATCAACTGCGCCGCTACTGCCACATCGGCACCGGCAACTACCATCCGAAGACCGCTCGTTTGTACGAGGACTTCGGATTGCTCACGTCCAATCCCGACGTCGGCGAGGACGTCTCGAACCTGTTCAACGTGCTTTCGGGCTACTCCCGCAACACCGAGTACAAGCGCTTCCTGGTCGCGCCGCACTCGGTGCGAGCCGGATTGATCGAGAGAATCGATCGGGAGATCGCCCATCAGGTTGCCGGTCGACCCTCCGGCATCCGATTCAAGTGCAACGCCCTGGTCGATGAGGAACTCATCGACGCGTTGTATCGCGCCTCGACGGCCGGCGTTCCTGTCGAAATCTGGGTTCGCGGCATCTGCGCCCTGCGTCCGGGGATGCCGGGCATCAGCGACACGATCCGAGTCCGCAGCATCCTTGGACGCTTCCTGGAGCACTCGCGCGCCTACTGCTTCACCAATGGCGGAAACCACTCGGTGTGGATCGGCTCAGCCGACCTGATGCATCGCAACCTCGATCGCCGGGTCGAGACGCTCGTGAGTTTGGCCGATCCCGAGCAGATAGCCGAGGTCTACGACCTATTCGATCTCGCATTCGCCGAGGACACGACCGCGTGGGATCTCGACGTGAACGGTCATTGGCATCACCGACTCATGGATGACTCAGGCAGACCACTACGCGATCTCCAGGAGTACCTCATCGGACTCAAGAGCAAGCGCATCAGTGCGCTGGGAAGCGCGTGAGCGGCACAACCGAGCACCGGGAAGTCGAGTTCAAGTTCCGGATTCCTGCCAACGTGGAGATCGATGTCGACTCCCTACTGCAGCGATTCCACGCACGGATCGACCGGGAAACCGCACGATCCATGTCCGCCACCTACTTCGACACGCCCTCCCTGAGCCTGTTGCGGTGGGGCGTGACCCTGCGCCATCGCTCGGGCGGCGGTGACGACGGTTGGCACATGAAGGTACCCGCTGAGCCTTCCGGTGATTCGACGGCACGCGACGAGATCCGGGTCGATAAGCCACCGGGGTTCGTACCAAGCGAACTCGTCTCGATCGCAGCTCCACTCGTGCGTCGGCAGGAACTTGCGCCGGTGGCACAGGTGAATACCCAACGCATGCCCTACGTACTCCATGACGATCACGGAAATGCGCTCATCGAGGTAGTCGATGATCGCGTCCACGTGAGTGCACCCGGAGCGGCATCTTCGAGCACATTCCGCGAGGTAGAGGTGGAACTGCTCAACGACTCCCCTGAATCGATTCGACTTGCGACGGTCATCGGTGATGGACTCCGTCGAAACGGGGCCGTTAGCAGTTCGGTCAGCAAGGCCGCCCAAGCGTTGGGCGCGCGTGCCGGGGATCCGCCGGACGTGCCGCTGCTGGACTATCCCGATATCAACGGCCCCGCCGTCGACGCACTCCAGGCGATCTTCAGTCGTTACGTCCGCGATCTGTTGATCGCCGACGTTGCAGTTCGACGGGAGCTTCCCGACTCGGTCCATCAGATGCGGGTGGCTTGTCGGCGAATACGCAGCGCGCTCAAGACCTTTCGACCTCTCCTCGATGATCACGCAACGGGATTTCTGCGCGAGGAGTTGTCCTGGCTTGCCGCCGAACTAGGCCAGGTCCGTGATGCCGAGGTTCAACTCCAAGCTCTCTCCGCTCGCATCGAAGACGCCGACTCCCGTGCTTTCGTCATCGATCAACTCGACCAACGGCTGCGCGCCGCTCGTTCGAGCGCACTGGCTGCACTTCGCAGCGACCGTCACGACTTCCTGCTCGAGGATCTGGTGCTTCTCGTCGCCGAGCCACCCGTGGGTGCGCGGGCGTTCGACCCGGCCGGAGAAGCGCTGACGACATGCGTGCGGCGGCCGTGGCGGCGACTGAAGGACTCGGTCGCTCGAGCGGAAGCAGGTGGGCCCGTCGACTTCTGGCATAGCGTTCGCATCAACGCCAAGCAGGCACGGTACGCAGTCGAGGCGGTGGCACCGATCCTCGGCGGTGGCTATCGACGATTGGGTAAATCCCTGGCATGGGTCACGGACACACTCGGTTCTCGGCAAGATGCATCTGTGGCCATCCGAACCCTCGAGGAACTTGCGCGGGTCGCACCTGCCCAGATCGCCTTCCACCTCGGCGTGCAGGCTGCTCATTCGGAGGTCGCCGGGAGCGACGATGTCCAGGCGTTCGTCCGTCGATGGCCGACGATCGCCGCCCAGGCTCGGGGGATCGGACTGCACTGATGGCCAAGAACACCGATAGCGACAACGAGGGCGACGGCGACGTCCGCGACGTCGTCATCCGCGCCGCCGGCGTTGTGGTCTTTCACCCGGAGGCCAATCCCGAACCGCGGTTCCTGGCCGTTCATCGACCGCACCGACAGGACTGGTCCCTACCCAAAGGCAAAGTCGAAGGTGGGGAGACCTCTCCGTGTGCAGCCGTTCGGGAGTGCGACGAGGAAACCGGCTTCCAGATCTCGCTGGCAGCTCGGCTGCCGAGCCTGCGCTACCGGGCCGATGGGCAGGGCAAAATCGTGGACTACTGGATCGGCCACGTCCGCGGCGATGAGGGCTTCGCGCCGGATGAGGAAGTGGACGAGATCGCCTGGGTCCCGCTCTCCGAGGCACGGGCGTTCCTGACCTACCGCGACGATGCCGAGTTGGTTCAGGTCGCAGCGCGGGCACCGGCCACCACGCCGCTCATCATCCTGAGGCATGCGAAGGCCATGAAACGTGCCGACTTCGACGGCAAGGACGATGAGCGGCCGCTGTCCGGGCGAGGACGCGGGGAGGCGAAGAGGCTCACCGACGTGCTCGACGCATTCGATGTCCGACGGGTGCATTCATCGCCCTTCAAACGCTGCTTGTCCACCGTGACCCGATACGCGAAGTCGATCGGTGTGGATGTTGAGCTCGAACCGGCATTCAGTGAGTTCGACCACGACTCCGATCCTGCTGCCACCAAAGCGCGAACACTGGAGATGTTGCACCAAAACGAACCCACCGTGGTCTGCACCCACCGACCGGTGATCCCATCGGTGTTCTCCGCCCTCATGGACGGTCTGGGCCTTGCTGCTGATGAGACCAGGCAGGACCCGGCATGGGACACCCGCCTGGCTCCCGGCGGCATGGTGGTCATCCACCGAGAGTGGACGCCGGATGGTCCGCGTGCCTACGCGGTGGAGCAGCTCCACCTGCCGCGCTCGCAGTAAGCGTCGAAATTCAACTCGCGCGCACACCCACGTAGGCGATCGATCGCACCGACTTGCCGTTCGGACGGGTCACGGTGACCCGGACAGCACACAGGCCAGGCGCCGTGGCCCGCACTCCGCGTGGATTGACGACCGATCCCGTGCGAGCGCACCGATCACGTGAAGCGGGTTGCACAACGAGCCGGATGTCGTCACGTGCTCTGACCGCAAGACCGGCCCAGCGGGCCAAACGTCGTGGCTTGATCACACCATCGACGGACACCACACCATCGACACTCACCGCTTGCACCGGCTCAGCCGAAACCTCGGTTCCCGTCGGCAGCACAGAAGTCAGGACCACGTCGACGAGTTTGCCGGCCGGAACGTCCTCGATCACGCACGCATCGGCGGTTGCCTCCACCTGACACTGCGCACCTGCCGGTTGCGCGACCGCGCGATACGCAACCGGCTGCACACCGGACACAGGCGCGCCCCACTGCACAAGGAGGCGTTCACCGGCGATCGCTTCCACCGTCACGCCCTGTGGCACCGAGGGTGGCGCGGTGAAAGCAGGCACATACCCCTGTACCCAGGGGATGAACGTGGTTATCCGCGTGTAGATCCCGGGATAGTCGGCTCGACCACATTCGAAGCCCACACTGGTCAAGCCTGCCAACATCGGTGTGCCAGCGACGTCGATCACCAACGGGCTTCCACTGTCACCCTGACAGGCATCCACCCCGCCCGCCGGAACGCCCGCGCAGATCTCCATGGCGGCGTCGAAGTTGCCGCTATACCGACCACAGGACGTGTCTCCAGGACCACCGAGAATCTGGATGCCGGCCTGACGCAATTGATCGGAGGGCTGCCCACCAAACGCATCGGCGCCCCAACCACTGATGCTCGCCGGGGTTCCCGCGGCCGGCCACGTCGCCGCATCGAGTCCCACAGGCAGTCGAATCGATGTGACCACCGGCCCGACGGGCACGGGGGCGGCCAACCGCAACAAGGCGATGTCGTTGCGGTAATTCGCGGCATCCCACGACGGGTGCACGATCACCTCGGACACCTGAACCCGATTGCCCGCAGTTCGATCGGACAACGACGTGATCCCCACATGAGCATCGATCTGGTCACCGCGGAAACCGGCCACGCAGTGGGCGGCAGTGACGATCCACTCCCGGTCGATGATCGAGCCCCCACACAGCCGGTTATCCGGTTCGATGATCACCAACGCCTGCCAGGGAACCTGCTCCACCGATATGGGGACACCACCGACCACGGCACCGGCCCGCTGGGCGGGCACGCCCAGCACGCCGGCGAGCGTGACGACGATCAGCAGCAGGACTGGGCCGGGGCTTTGCCACAGCGCGCGCCACCGCATAGGGGCGTTCATCTGACGTTCATCCATCCTTTGCCTGCTGGGCTACTGGCCGACCTACGCTCCCCAGGCCTGCTAGACCCACCAGCACCGGGGCGAGAGCGCACCGAGGTGAATCCGAGGAGTCGAGGACCTGTGAACGAGGAACGACGGTCGGCATCACCGCAGGACACCATGATGCAACACGAGGTGAGCCTTCGACGAGTGCAGCAGCACTTCGTCCAAGCAGCTTGTTCTTGCGGCTGGGTCAGCGCAGCCCGCCGATCGGAATCCTTGGCCGCCGAGGAAGGGCGCGACCACGCGATCTTGTACGACGGTGCGTTCTCCGCTGAAATCCTCTAGCCGCTACTCGGCCACCACACCCTTGCCGAGAACCACCACTCCACCGTCGCTCACGGTGTAGAGGCCTCGGTCTCGCTCCAAGTCGACGCCGATCTGCGTGTTGTCTGGCACCACGACACCCTTATCCAAGATGGCGCGGCGGACCACAGCATTGCGTCCGATGCGAACCCCGGGCATCAACACGCTGCCTTCTACGTAGGCGCCCGCCCCAATGACCACGTTCGATGCGACAACGCTGGTCCTGACGTGTGCTCCAGACACGATGCTGCCTGCACCCACCATGGAGTCGTGCGCATTGCCACCTTCGACGAATTTGGCCGGGGGCAACGGCGGCAGATTCGTCAAGATCGGCCAGCGCCGGTTGTACAGGTTGAAGATCGGATGCACGGAGACCAGATCCATATGCGCATCGTGGTAGCTGTCGAGGGTCCCGACATCACGCCAGTAGCCAGCGTCGCGCGCAGTCGCACCCGGCACGATGTTCTCCGCGAAGTCGTAGACATGCGCCAGTCCCTGGGCCGTGAGTGCGGGGATGATGTTTGCGCCCATGTCGTGAACGGAGGCGGGGTCAGCCGCATCTGCTCGAAGTGCTTCCAAGAGCACGTCGGTGGTGAAGACATAGTTGCCCATCGACACGAACGCTTCGTCTTCGCTTCCCGGGATGCCCGGTGGATCGGTGGGCTTCTCCAGGAAGTTGGCGATGGTGCGCCCATCGGGAGCAACCTCGATCACTCCGAAACCATGCGCCAGAGAACGCGGCGTGCGGATACCGGCAACGGTCACACCCGCGCCGCTGTCGATATGCGCCTCGACCATCTGCATCGCGTCCATCCGGTAGACGTGGTCGGCGCCGAACACCGCTACGTACTCGGGGTTCTCGTCGTAGACCAAGTTCAGACTCTGGAAGATCGCATCGGCGCTGCCGGTGAACCACCTCGGACCAAGCCGTTGCTGCGCCGGTACCGGCGTGACGTAGTCCCCCAGCAATGTGGACATCCGCCAGGTTTGGGTCACGTGCCGGTCCAGTGAGTGTGATTTGTACTGGGTGAGGACGCAGACCCGGCGCAATCCCGAATTGATCAGGTTGGACAACACGAAATCCACCAACCGATACGAGCCTCCGAAGGGCACCGCGGGCTTGGCACGGTCCGCAGTAAGGGGCATCAGTCTCTTGCCCTCGCCACCAGCGAGGACCATTGCCAGAACGTGCGGCTCAGCGCCCACCTTCCCAGGGTAACGGGGATCCATCCTCCCGTCCCTAGGCTTCGCAATGTGCGCGTAGCGATGCTGACCAGGGAATGGCCGCCGGACATCTACGGCGGCGCAGGAGTGCACGTCGAGCAACTGGTGGCACACCTGCGCGAACTCGCTCACGTCGATGTGCACTGCTTCGGAAACCACCGACCGGACGCGCTCGCCCAGTCCGTCCCCGCGTACCTCTCCACGGCGAACCCCGCCCTTCAGACACTGGGCGTGGACCTGGGCATGGTCGCATCGATTGATGCTTCGGTGAACCTCGTTCACTCCCACACGTGGTACACGAATCTGGCAGGACACCTGACCGCATTGCTCGACGGCATCCCGCACGTGCTGACCGCGCACTCCCTGGAACCGCTTCGACCGTGGAAGCGTGAGCAGCTCGGTGGCGGCTACGAGATCTCATCGTGGGTCGAACGCACCAGCTATCTAGCCGCCGACGCCATCATCGCCGTCAGCAATGGGATGCGCTCGGACATCCTCACGGCATATCCCGAGGTGGACCCGGACAGGGTTCACGTGGTTCACAACGGCATCGATACCAGCATCTACCGGCCGCAGTCCGGCACTTCAGCCCTCGACAGATTCGGCATCGATCGCGACACGCCCTTCGCTCTCTTCGTCGGGCGCATCACCCGGCAGAAAGGTCTCATTCATCTCCTGCGTGCTGCTCGCCACTTCAACGACGGCGTCAATCTGGTGCTGTGCGCGTCGTCACCCGACACACCTGAGATCGAAGCGGAGATCGGCCAGGCGATAGAGGTGCTACGAGCCGAGCGCCCGGAGAATTCGATCATCTGGATTGAGGAGCAGGTCGACAGGGACAGCCTCATCGAGTTGCTCTCGCACGCTCGAGTCTTCACCTGTCCTTCCATCTACGAGCCCCTCGGCATCGTGAATCTAGAAGCGATGGCGTGCGAGAGCGCCGTGGTCGCCAGTGCTGTCGGTGGGATCCCCGAGGTAGTGCAGGACGGGGTGACCGGAACCTTGGTCCCCTACGACCCGGAAAATCAAACGGAATTCGAACAGGCATTCGCCGATGCAGTGAACCGACTCATGTCCGACCCCGCCGAGGCGGCGGCCTTCGGTCGTGCGGGTCGCGTCCGCGCCGTTCGGGAATTCAGCTGGACTTCGATCGCCCAGCAGACGATGGACGTCTATCGCCAGGCGACGGGCATCGCCGAGAGCCGTCGTTCATGAGTGATGTCGCAGAACCACTCCCTGGCGTCAAACCTGCACCGCACCGAGTCCTGCTCCTGGGATACGTGCTGTATCTCTTGGGGGCGCTGGCCTTCGGGATCAACGGAACGGTCTCGAAGGCCATCCTGCTCAGCGGACTAGATCCAGCACGGGTCTCTCAACTTAGGGTGACGGGTGCCTTTCTCTTCCTGCTCGCGTTCGTGGCGGTAACCCGTCCGGAACGCTTGAAGATCGAACGCCGTGAGTGGCCCTACCTGGTGGCCTACGGAATCCTCGGCGTTTCGATGACGCAATACCTGTATTTCGTGGCCCTGCAATACCTGCCCGTGGGCGTCGCGCTGCTGATCGAATTCACCGCCCCGGTCTTCGTGACCTTGTGGTTCCGATTCGTACTCAAGGAACCCACTCGGTCGACCGTGTGGCTGGCCTTGACCATCGCCCTGCTCGGACTGGCGTTGGTGGCCGAGGTCTGGCGCGGCTTCACCTTCGATGCCATCGGACTGGTCGCTGCCTTCGGCGCCGCCCTCGCGCTCAGCACCTACTACATCCTCACCGACCGACAGGTCCGCTTGTCTGAGCCCCGGGACCCGGTGTCACTCACCATGTGGGGTTTCGGCTTCGCGGCCCTGTTCTGGGTTGTCGTTCAACCGTGGTGGACCTTCCCGTGGTCGGACTTCCAGGGATCGAGCGATCCACAGCTCGGTTCGGTCGTCGGTGACCGACCGTTGTGGGTCCTCAGTACATGGATGATCGTGCTGGGCACCGTGGCCCCGTTCTGGCTGGTCGTCGCTTCGATGCGTCACCTGCGCGCATCGCAAGCATCGGTCGTCGGATTGACCGAACCACTGTTCGCGATCATCGTGGCCTGGGTTGTGCTATCCGAAGCCCTGTCCGGCGTACAACTCGTTGGCGGTGTCTTGATCCTCGTCGGAGTGATCCTCGCCGAGCGATCCCGAATGCCTCGAAAAGCTCGACAGACTCGATTAACCGCATCACACGACTGACGAAGTCGCGCGAGTAGTCTGCGCGAATGCCCGACCCGCGCGCCATCGACACAGATGGGGTGAGCTTCCCGCTTGGCGGGGACGATAGGCGCAGCACCTCGGCAACCGGACGCGCGATTTTCGCCGACTCGATCCGCGCCGTCGATCCGGCTATCGCAGCCCGTATCGAACACACTCGCGATTGGCGAAAGGGCTACATCGCACCGCTGCGCGACATAGTCCTCGCAGCCGCTCAATCGACCAACAACGCCCTTTCTATCTCTCGGCACGGCCTGGCATCGACAGATCAGCGCTTCGTGTTCCGCCGTGGTGGAGCTGAGATGTCTTTACGCGACGCCCTCCAGAAGTTCACCCATTCCGGATTTGCATCGGTGACCGTCCGCGGGCGGTCGGCCCGCGAGGAGGACCTGTCCGTTCCCTATCGCGGACGCCGATTATTCGGCGACGAACTGCGCAGGCAGGTCGACTCATGGGTGGAGCGCGGGATCGCCGAGCCTTCCTTCGGATCGGCGATCAACCTCGTCTTGGACAACCCCGATTGGCTGGACCTTCGAGACATCGACATCGCACTCCTGGGAGCCGGCGCGGAGATGGCGCCCACCCGGTCACTACTCCGGTGGGGTGCTCGCGTCCACGCGATCGACCTTCAACGAGCGTCCATCTGGGAGCATCTGACTTCGATCACCCGAAACACGGCCGGATCGCTGCGCATTCCCATTCCCCTCGACGCAGAGGGAGCGCCCCCATTCGTCGTAGGTGGTGACGTCCATCCGGACGACGACCCCACTATCTGCGCATCAGCCGGAGCGGATCTGCTCACGCAGATGCCGGAGATCCGAACCTGGCTGGCAGAGATCGACCAGCCGTTCGTGCTCGGAACGTATGCGTACGCCGACGGAGCGACGCATGCCCTCCTGTCGGTTGCCAGCGATGCCATCACCACCGACCTCACAACCGCGCGCCAGGACATCACACTCGCATTCCTCGCCACCCCCACCGACGTCTTTGTGGTTCCGATCGAATGCGTCGAGGAGAGCAAACGACGCTGGGCGAATCGCGGCATCGGCGGCTTGCTGCAAGCCCCACTGCGGCTGGCCAACCAGTTCGAGCCCAATTACCCCACTACGTTCACCACGCTCAGCGGTCAACGCATCGGTCTCAACGACTCGATCATCCCCCAACAGGGCCCGAACTACATCCTCGCCAAGCGCATCCAACGCTGGCGCGCGCTCGCCGCGCGAGCCGATGGCGTTCCCGTTTCCCTCAACTTGGCGCCGGCCACCCGGACTCGATCCGTGGTTCGAAACCGCGCTCTCGCAGCCGCCTACGCGGGAGCGGACAAGTTCGGTGTGGAGGTCTTCGATCCGTCCACCTCCACCACATTGATGGCGGCCATGCTGGTGCATGATCTTCGCAATCCGCTGTCCTCCGCTAACCCCGCGACAGATCTCGTGAATCCCATGGACCTGTTCGCGCAGGGTGCCAACCACGGCGGACTCTGGCGAGCGGCATACGCACCACGCTCGGTACTGGGGATAGCGGCCCTGCTGGGGATGTTCGAGTCTCGCGCGTAGCGAGGCCAAGGGGCACGAGTCTCGCGCGTAGCGAGGCCAAGGGGCACGAGTCTCGCGCGTAGCGA
>CAYPSE010000013.1:22163-23653 GCA_964413305.1 uncultured Rubrivirga sp.
GGGCACGAGTCTCGCGCGTAGCGAGGCCAAGGGGCACGAGTCTCGCGCGTAGCGACGCCAGGAATGCGGAACCCGCGCGGCTGGGGGGTTGACGCGCGGGTTCCCGAGGTCCGCCGAGCGAACCCCTGTCGCCGGGGTGGGCGACAGCGGACAGTGTGCCGACGACGGACACGGTTGTCCGGCGATCGGCGCAATTGCCCGGACGAATGTCGAGCCGTGTTCGCTAGCCGACTACTCGCTGCGAAGTGCGTCCTGGGACATCAACCACCGTTGCGGTCGCTCGAGGGCGCGCTCGAAGGCCAATTCGGCTGCACCCACCACGATGCTGTCGTTGCCCAACGCCGGTCCGACCAGACGGATACCCGTGATCTCCCGAGACAAGGTGTAGCGCCATTCCTCGGTGATCGTGTGTCGGTAATGCTCGAGCAGCACCTCGAGGTGGCCGGCGAGCACGATGGTGTCCGGGTTGATCATGTTCACCACGGGCGCAAGCCCCTGACCAAGGGCGCGTGCGGCGGATGCCAATGCGGCTTGGCAGGTGGGATCGCCGGCCTGGGCGGCGTGCAGCACATCATCGATTCCGGCCGTGAGTGGGTCCAATCCGGCTGCCGAGACGATGGTGGTCAGTCCAATGACTGTTTCCAAGCACCCGCGAGCACCGCACTTGCACGGCGAACCTTCGGGGTCGAATCGGATGTGACCGATCTCCCCGGCGAAGCCAGAAGCCCCCGTGAGCGGTTCTCCGTCGATGATCACTCCGCCACCGATACCCACATCGCCCGAGACGAACAGCATGACCTTGCTGTCCCGGCCAGCACCTCGGGTCCATTCGGCCATTGCACCGAGATTCGCGTCGTTACCCAGAAGCACCGGCATGTCGGCACCGAATCGTTCGTGCATGGCCTCACCGACGATCACTCCGAAGGGCATGTCCACCCAACCCAAACTGGGAGCACGGTGCACAACGCTTCGTGGTGGAACACCACTGGGGTCGATTACCCCGGGCATGGCACAACCCACGCCAACCCACAGCACGTGGTCGGGAAGTTCCTCCGCGATCTGCGAACTGCCCGCTACAACCCGAGCGGCGACTTCATAGGGATCGGTCGAACCTCGACGATGTTCCTTGGACCACCGATGCAGGATCGTCCCGCCGAGTCCTTCGACCACAGCAACGCTGGAGTCTGGGCGCAAATCCCATCCGATGACGGCCACCGCGTCCGGGACTGCGCGCACCGTCAACGAGGGTCGACCCACCGCACCGGATGCGCCGGCGCTCTCCTCGACCACGCCCGCAGTCACCAACTCGGTCACGATCGCCGCAACGGTGCTTCGATTCAAACCCGTTGCGTTCACCAGGTCGGATCGGCTCACGGCACCTGCGGAATGCACGGCCCGCAACACCCGTGACAGGCCGCCCCCGTCGATCACCGGTACAGAGCTTCCCTGGCCACGCGGTACTGCTCGCGAACAACCGGAACCGGATCCGC
>CAYPSE010000014.1:0-22687 GCA_964413305.1 uncultured Rubrivirga sp.
GCGGCCATGGCGAAAGGGAAACGCCCGGCTCCATTCCGAACCCGGAAGCTAAGCCTTTCTGCGCCGATGGTACTGCGAGGGTGACCTCGTGGGAGAGTAGGACGCCGCCGGACATTTTTCGCAAGAGCCACCTTCGGGTGGCTCTTGTTTTTTGTTCACCGACGAATCGTGTAGCAGTCGTCAATCCGCCGTGAGCAGTCGATGCACGGGGAACTCGATCACCTGCGGGTTGGGCAGGATCGCCTCTTGGGCTGCGTTGCCGGCCACCTGAGACTCCTGCCATGTGGCGAGGGCGTCGGTGGATGGCCAGACCTCGATCACGTAGAGATCGGTGTCGTCGGTTCCGGCCACGTGGACGCGAGCACCGGCAGCGATGACGTCACCGGCAGCGGCGACTACTTGGTCGTACTGCGCGTTCGTGCCCCCGGGCATGCGGTAGATACGTACCAATCCTTGATCTGACATGACTTCCTCCGTGATGAAATGTGGAGCAAAGGGCCGGATGCACCCGAGCTCGTGAACTTCCATGACCGTATCGTGTGGTGCCTTCGCACAACTGATCACGATGCACAGCGTGAGAGACTTCTGGCACAGCGGCGTTCGCGGGACAATCCGATCGTCGGCCGCCTTCAAGCGGTTCGGTTGATCGGGTTTGATGGTCGGATTAGGGAGGACGAGGCCGTGGAACGCTCAGGGCGAGATGGCGGGGGTCAGCGCGGAGGTAGCTCCGGCGGTCGGCCCACCGGTGGTCGCGCAACTGGCGGCAAGCCCGGGCGCTCATCGGGTTCTGGACCCGGACGAGGTTCGCAAGGCCGGTCGGGTCCTCGCTCAACCGGCAAGCCTGGAGAATCGCGTGCTGGTAAGCCCGGTGGTAAGCCCGGTGGTCCGCGTCCTGGCGGGCGGCCCGGCACTCCTCGTGCAGGCGGTCGGCCTGATGGCCGTACGGGAGCACCCCGTCCCGAGCGGCCGCCGCGGCAGGTAGGCCCGGTGATTCCCGAGGATGTCGACATCAGTGACCTCGACCCAGCAGTCTTGAATGAACTGCGCACGTTGCCGGAGGACTTGGGCGAGAAGGTCGCCGGGCATTTGGCGGCCGCGGAGATGCTGTTGCTGGAGGATGAAGACGAAGCCGCACGCGAACACGCGAAGGCGGCCAAGAAGTTGGCTGGTCGGGTGGCAGCGGTCCGCGAGGCGGCCGGCATCACGGCCTACAGGTGCGGTGACTATGCGGACGCATTGGCGGAATTGCGCGCGGTGCGGCGGATGACCGGTGATGACTCCTTCGTGCCGATGATGGCCGACTGTGAACGCGGCCTGGGTCGACCCGAACGCGCGTTGGACCTACTGCGTGAGATCCGAGACGGTGATCCGGCGTTGCGCATCGAGTCCCTGATCGTTGCCGCGGGTGCACGCTCGGATATGGGGCAGCACGAAGCGGCGTTGGTCTTGCTGGAGATTCCGGAGTTGACGTCCCTGCCCGCGGGTGCGGAACGGGCGCGTTTGGAATATGCCTATGCCGGTGCTCTCGAGGCACTAGGACGTGCAGACGAGGCACGGGAATGGCTCACGAAGGCTGCCGCCTCGGACGTTGACGGCGTAACCGATGCTGCCGATCGTCTCGGTGGCGAAGCGTCCTAGGAGGGGTTCGACTTCTCCAGCCAGCGCCATATTCCCGAGACCTGCGCGCCGGTGCTGGATAACTCCTCGAACTTGATGGCGCGTTCGTCGTCGCTGTAGAAGGCCGGATGCCGCTCGCGGTCCTTCTCCTTGACCATCGCGATGGCGTGTTCGAGGTCCATACCTGCGTGATAAGCCTGCGAGACCTGCTCGACCCAGTAGCGCAGTTCCTCCTCGGATTGCTCGAACACCAACTCCACGTCGGTGACCGGACCGAAGTGGCTGAAAAGCAGGCGCGTGGGTTTCGCATCGCGCATCCGGGTCAGGGAATCCAAAGCAAGACCGAGGTCGAAGTCCGGTGGGGGAGTTGCGGGACGCACCTCGGCGGTGTCGGGGACGAACACTCCCGCGGCGTCGCCGGTGTAGAGGTCGCCGGTCTGGGAATCGACCAGGGCCACGTGGTGCGAAGCGTGTCCGGGGTTGTGGAAGGCGTCCAGGCGTCGGCCGTCGCCGAGGTCCACGAAACCTTCCTCGCCGAGAGTGACCAGGCGTTCGGCTGGTGTGGCGATGAGCGGTCCGAACATCCGGTCCATGTCCGGGCCGAAGACGCGCTGTGCGCTGGCCACGAGCTTGGTCGGGTCGGCGAGATGCCGAGCGCCCTTCTCGTGCACCACCACCTGGGCATGGGGGTAGGCGGCGGCGATGTCACCCACGCCACCGGCGTGGTCGAGATGGATATGGGTCACCACGACCGTAGCGAGGTCGTCTGGGCCGATGCCGAGGTTCGCTAGAGCATCGATAACCACCGGTGCGCAGAGTGCGGTCCCGGTCTCGATCAGACATGGCCGTGAGCCGCGGATCAGGTAACTCGACGTGATCCCTGCGTGGCCGGCCATCTGGGTGTCGATCGCGTAGACCTCATCACCCAAGGAGTCGATGAGGGGGGCCGGGAGGTTTTCCACACCTGCATTGTGCCGTGACATTCCATCCACCGTTCGCGGATCGGGGCTCGTGGTGGGGGCGGATGGTCGGTTTGGGTGGATGAACCGATCGAAGGAGGAATTCATGGAAACGTCGTCGCAAGTGGTGGTGGTGGGTCGGATGGGAGCCCACGTGCGCACCAAGGAATTGCCCAGCGGAGATGTGGTGACGTCGTTCACCGTGATCGTCGACAGGCCGGTGCGGGAACGCACGAAGAGTCAGAAGGCGGCAACGGTGGATGCGATCAGCTGCATCACCATGCGGGCGCGGACGCGGACGATGCTCGAGCGGATGGAGCCGGGGACGATGGTGACCGTCGATGGAACATTGCGTCGCAGATTCTGGCGCGGAGGTTCGGGCGGTTCGACTGGCGGTTCGATGGGCAGTTCGATGGGAAGCGCGATGGAAGTGGTGGTCCGGTCCGTTCGTACTGTCGCGTGAAGGATCGCAGCAGCCGTTAGGCGCGAGCCAGGAATGATCGAACGGCCTCGGCGACAGGACCCGGATGCTCCTCCATCAATGGAATGCGACCACCCGGAACGACAACTTCCTCGATGAGGGCCGCGTTCACTAGCGCCCGTCTCAAGCGCGGGATCTCCGGCAGTGCGAAGGGATCGGATTCGGCGCCGATGAGGAGGGTCGGAGCAACCACGAGTCCGATGCGGTCCTCCATCACGTAGCGGGCACAGGCCCGATGGCCCTCCGTCGGATCGACTCCTGGAGCGAGTGCATCGCGTACGAAACGATTGAGGATGTCGGGTCTATGCGGCGGATAGAACGGTGACCGAAGCGACCACAGGGTCAACAGGTGAGTGCCGTCGTTCTGCATCTCGGCTTCGTCGACGCCGACACCTTCGGCGTGCTGGGCGCGGAAATTCGCATCGGTCCAGGGGGCGCTCGAAATGCACAAGTGGGTGATGCGTCCCGGCGCGCGCGCGGCCATCTCGATTGCCACCGCTCCGCCCGTGTGATGGCCCAAGACAGCGAAGGACTCGACGTTCAAGGCGTCCATCAGGGCGAATGCTCCGTCCGCCATCATCTCGATGGAGTGATCACCGTGGACGCTCGGGCTCAGTCCGAATCCGACCATGTCCATCGCTATCACTCGATGGGAATCCGCCAGGAGCGGCATGACGTCGGCGAATTCGTCCATCGACCGCGGGGTTTGATGCAACATCAACAGGGGAGTGCCGACTCCGGATTCGCAGTAGTGCAGCTGGCCGAGGTCGGAGTCGGCGTACCCGCGGGTGAGAGCCGGCATGAGGTCCTCCTGTGATGTCTGGTCGGCGTAGTGTGCACGTCACCGTAGTTCAGGAGGATGTGGGCATGCGCGCACTACACGTCGAGGCCTGGGGAACGTCACCGACGCTCGTGGACGTGCCTCGCCCTACCCGGGCTCGGGGCTGCTCGCTCGTCGGCATCGAGGCCGCGACCGTGAGCCATCTGGACGCCACCATTGCGACCGGTGAATTCGCGGTCCACCCGGATCTGCCGTACATACCGGGTGTTGAAGGCGCGGGCGTCGTCTTGGAGTCTGACACCTGGCCTCTGGGCGCACGCGTGATGGTCCGGGGTGCAGGGGTGGGCGTCGTCCAGGACGGCACATGGTGCGAAGTGGCCCATGTGCCTGATGCGGCACTGGCGCCGATTCCCGATGGAATGGACTTCCCGCTGGGCGCGTCCTTCTTCGTGCCGGTCACGACGGCGTTCGTCGCCTTGCACGACGTGTGCGGTGCGTCCCCGACGTCGGTGGTGCAGGTAACTGGCGCGCGAGGTGCGGTTGGGTCGCTGGCCGTTCAACTGGGCCTCGATGCGGGGTGCACGGTCGTCGCGGTGACGCGTGACCCCGCGACGTGGGCTGGCCCACGATCAGATCGGTTGATCGTCTGTTCCCCCGAAGACGATGTGGTGGCGCTCGTTGGACGCCCCGCAGACTGTCTGATCGATACCGTGGCCGGACCAGGGTTGGCCGAGCGACTGCGGACTGTCGCCCCAGGTGGCAGGTGTGCGCTCGTGGGGTACGCGTCCGCTCCGGACGTAGTGATGGATGTGCCCAATCTGATCCTGGCCGACGTCATGCTGGTGCCGGTGAACATGCTGCGACGAGATGACAGAGCCCGGGAAATCGCCCCAGGGTTGGCCGCCAAGTTGGTCAGTGGAAGTCTCACGCTGCCCGTCGTCGCCTTCCCCTTCGAAGAAGTCGAACAGGCGTGTGCCGCCGTAGCCTCGGGGAGCACCGGGGGGCGCGTCGTCCTGCATCTGTCCGAAACGTCGGGACGCGCATGAAGACGGATCTAGGTCACGGTTTGGCACTTTTCTCACGAGCGGTCCGTTCACTGGAACAAGAGCCCGAACGTGGCTCCTGAACGGCTCTATACATGAGCCCGCACCACCCCTGGCCCCGGGCTTGCACCGGACATCGTCGAGAGGACTGTCTATGAGAAGGAAGTTTGCATGGGGGGCGAGCCTGGCCGCTGTGGCCTTGGTCTTGTCCGCGTGTGGCGGATCGAGCGACACGACCGAAGCGACGGCGGAAGACACCGCCGGAGCCGTCGAGGAAACTCCCGCGGAGGAGGCTCCTGCGGAAGGGGAAGCCGCCGCCACCAGCGTGGTCTTCGAATCACGCGAGTCGAGCATTCCGGTGGGCTACGACCAACCCGAAGCCGGGGCCCTTTCGCTGGCCTACCTCAACCCGGTTGGCGGCAACGAGTTCCTGGACACCCTGGGCGAGTCCATGACCGTGGCTGCAGAGGAACTAGGTGGCACTGTCACCGTGCTCGACGGTAAGGGCAGCGTCGACGACCAGGTCAGTCAGTTGGATCAGCTGGTCGCCCAGGGCGTCGACGGGATCTTCGTGTTCGCTTTGGACCCCAATGCGATGAAGCCGGCGCTTGCCAAGGCGAAGGAAGCCGGTATCGCCTTGATCTCCATCGATGAGAACTTCGTCGACGACAACATCGGAGACTACGACAGCCAGATCCTCCAGCGCCGTGACGAAGCGGCTTACCTGGGTGCCGGCCAGATGGCCTCGCTCGTTCCCGCCGGAGCCACGATCGGAACCATCGACTTCGCCATCGCGGTGCCGTCGATCGTGTTCTCCATCGAGCAGGCAAAGGCGTGGGCGAGCGCCTACGGCCTCAACGTCGCTGGCAATGTCTCGAACCAGACCGACGACATAGCCGGTGGTGAAGTGGCAGGAACGGAACTCCTCGCCAACTACCCTGACCTGGCAGGTGTGATCGCCTACAACGATCCTTCGGCCGTAGGGGCGAGCGCCGCTGCTCGGGCCCAAGGTAAGGACGGGATCGTCTTCGGTGGACAAAATGGTGGATCGGACGGCCTCGAGGCGGTGCGTGGCGGCAGAATCAACTACACCATTCAGTTGGACGCACCGAGCATCGGTAAGTTCGCGGCTTGGGGTCTGTACAACGTGGCCCAAGGCAAAGAGGTGCCCAAGACCGTGAAGGCTGGCGATCCGCAGTTGATCACGACCGAGAATGCGGCAGACGCGACGTCGTGGGCCGATCAGATCGCGGAAATGGTTGCAGCTGGGTGATCGAGGATCACTGACGAGCAAGGGACGGCGGGATTCGCGCGCGTGAGAGGAGATGACTCCATGACCACTCAAGCACCAGCGAATCCCGCCGTTCCCACGCTCCGCGCGCAGGGCGTAGTGAAGTCCTACGGCGGAGTCCAGGCACTCAAGGGAGTGGATTTCGAACTCTTCCCCGGCGAGGTCCACGGCCTGTGCGGTGAAAACGGATCGGGTAAATCGACGCTTCTCAAGATCCTGTCCGCGCAGATTCAGCCCGACTCGGGCCAAGTTTTCCTGGACAGGGCGCCCGTCTCGCTCAAAAGCCCAGTGGAGTCGCTATCCGCCGGAATAGCCACCGTCACGCAAGAGCGCACGCTGGTGCCTCAGTTGACGATCGCCGAAAACGTGATGCTCGGGCACACCAAGTCGCGCCGGGCATGGGGGATCGACTGGCGGGCAACCCGCACTCGCGCAGAGCAGATTCTCGAGCGCCTCAACGTGACCCAGGACGTCACCACGAACGTCTCGGAGATTCCTCCAGGTCAGGCTCAACTCGTTGAAATCGCGCGAGCCATCTCCGGGGAGATGAAGGTCCTCATCCTCGATGAGCCGACGAGTTCACTTTCCACGCACGAGGCGGAGTCCCTCTTCGAGGCCGTGCGGCGGCTGCGAGAACATGGTGTGGCGATAGTTTTCATATCTCATCGAATGCAAGAAGTGTTCGACATCTGCGATCGGATTACGGTCCTGCGCGATGGGTCGTTGGTCTCGAGTGGTCCCATTCACGAGTACACGCCAGACAAGGTTGTGGCTGACATGCTCGGCCGTGAACTGAGTGCCTTCAGCGACGACACCGTCCATGTCGAGCACTCGACGGACATCGTGGAGTTCGCCGATGTGAGTTTGGATCGTCGATACTCGAATGTGTCATTCAGTTTGGGCGAAGGGGAGATCCTAGGAATCGCAGGCTTGGTGGGGGCGGGGCACTCGGAACTCGTGGAGTCTATGTTCGGAATGCATCCCGCCTACACCGGCTCGATTCGGATACGAGGCACGGAGGTGGAACTGCGCGATCCGACGAGGGCGATGCGTGAGCGAATCGCCTTCGTGCCAGCCGATCGCAAGGTGAACGGACTGGTACTCGACATGAGTGTCCTGGAGAACGCGATCATGGCGAGCACCTCCCTTCGAGCACGCGTGCGGAACCCTCGACCTGCCGATGCTGTTGCGTTCGTCAAGGACTGCATCGGCCAGTTCTCCATCGTCACCGAATCCCTCGATACCCCAGTGGTGCGATTGAGCGGCGGAAATCAACAGAAAGTTCTCTTGTCCAAGTGGATAGGAACCCAGCCGGAAATACTCGTGCTCGACGAGCCGACGCGCGGCGTCGATGTGGGCGCCAAGACCGAGATCTACCGCATCTTGCTGGCTCAGCGGGACAAGGGCATGAGCATCTTGGTCAGCAGTTCGGAGGTTCCCGAGCTGCTGACCCTGTGTGATCGAATCGTCGTAATGCATCGTGGGCGCGTGGCGGGGATAGTTTCGCGCGACATGGCGAGTGAAGACGTCATCCTTCGATTGGCGATGGGACATGAGTGAGATGAGGTATCGGTCGTGACCGCACTGATCCGGCAACGCTACTTCGTTGTCTTGGTCGTATTGGTACTGATGATCGCCTTCTTCTCGCTCACCCAGGAGAAGTTCCTGTCGGGGGCGAACGTCAGCGCCATCCTCACGTCGTCGTCCATTTTGTGGATAGCGGCTATGGGTCTGACATTCGTCATGCTGTCCGGTGGGTTCGATTTGTCGATCGGCTCGATGCTCGCCCTCACCGGTATCGGTCTGGGATGGTTCCTCAACGACGCCGGACTACCGGTAGCCATCGCGATCGTCGCGACCGTGGCCTTGGGAGCCGTGCTGGGAGGCCTGGTCAACGGCGTGCTCATCGGGAAACTCGGGTTGTCGTTCCTCGTGGTCACCCTTGGATCGTTGATCCTGTTTCGTGGCCTGACCAACTATTGGTCGCAGAGCAAAACCACTCAGGTCATCTCACCCTTCTTGGACGCCCTTGCCTTCGGAACCACACTTGGCGTACCCAACCCCGTTTGGGTGATGATCGCCACGTACCTCGTCATGCTCTACGTGCAGAAGTACACATTCTTCGGTCGCGACATCTACGCAGTCGGTGGCAACATGGAGGCCGCGCGCCTGTCCGGGATCCGAACGTCACGAACCATCATCGCGGTCTATGCGATATCCGGTGGGCTCGCCGCCCTAGCAGCAGTAATGCAGGACGCGCGCATTGGTGCCGCCAGTCCCCAAGTCGGCGAGAACCTGGTTTTCAGTGCTGCTGCCGCGGTTCTCCTGGGGGGAACATCCTTCAGCGGTGGTGTGGGTGGCGTGAGTGGAACCGTGGTGGGAGTCCTGTTCCTCGGCGTCCTTCAAAACGGCTTGTCGGTCGCGGGAGTCGAGAGTTACTGGCAGCAGATCATCACCGGGCTCATCCTCATCGGAGCGATCACTTTGGATTACGTGCAACGCAAGGGATTCAGCTTCCGTCGACGATCGGTCGTAACATGAGCGATCCTGATCGCCGGGACCGCGGTTTGGGAATGTACTCCGCCCAGTTCGGAGTCGACGCCACCGAGGTCGAGGAATACTTCCTGTCGACCTTCGGCCCTGTTTTCGCTGAGGAGGCGTTCCAGGCTACGGGTGGAGCGGCTTGGTCCGAAGGAACGCTGGAACTCAAGTACCGGGGCCTGGTCGTGATAGGCATCCTGGCGGCGCTCGGCGGCGTGGAGACTCGCCTGCGGGGCCACGTGACGTGGGCATTGGCGAATGGCGCAACTCCCGAGGAAATCGAGACAACCGTTCTGCTGGTCGCCAACTATGCCGGTTTCGCTCGGGCGTCTGTGGCTCAAGAGGTTGTGCGAGACGCCATATCGGCGGTTTTCGACGGGGAGTGAAGGACCTTGACGTTCGCCACGCTCGCAGATGGAACCCGTATCAGGTGCACCGTCCTCGGTGAAGGACCCGACGTGGTCCTCGTCCACGGTTGGAAGCAGTCGCATCGATTGTTCGACCAGACGATCCATCGCTTGTCCGCATCCCATCGGGTCATCGCCTTCGATCAGCGCGGAACGGGTGAATCGGATAAGCCGGACTGCTCTTACGGCTTCGATCTCCTAGGCGCCGATTTGCGGGAGATCCTCGATAAGCATGATGCCCAAGACGCCACCGTCGTCGGGTGGTCAATGGGATGTACCGTCGTCCTGTCGAGCATGGCACAACCATCGAATCGCGTAGGGCGAATCATGCTCGTGAATGGTCCGCTGCGCTTGACTCGGACAGAGGACTTCCCCTTCGCTCTCACCGACCACGAACTCGAGAACTACATCCAGGGCATGGAGCAAGCATGGCCCGCTGATCAACGAGCTTTCCTCGAGGCATCACTACTGCCGGAAAACGCAGCGTTGACACCCTTGCTGGAGTACGTCGCGTGGCAGACGCCTTTGCATGTAGCCCTCCGGTTGGTACGCAACCAGGCCATGGTCGATCACCGCGCCTCGATCGGGAACTTGAATGTGCCCGTGTTGGCCGCCTACAGCACCCGTGACCCGTATTGGCCTGTCGAACTCGCGAAGTGGATCGCGGCCAGCGCGCCGCGCGGGCACATCCACGAGTTCACGGAATCAGCGCACTGCGCTCCGTTGGAGGAGCCTGCGGAATTCGCACGCGTCGTTGCTGACTTCACTGCGGGGAGGCTCTATGACTGACCTAGTGGACCTACCTGTCCGAGACATGCGAGAGCACTTGCGGGCGGGAGATTTCAGTTCGGTGGAGCTGTGCCGCGCATTCCTTCAACGGATCAGCGACTCGCACGTCCTGAACGCCGTCGTCTTCGTGGACGAAGAGCGAGTGATCGCCGATGCTGCAGCTGCCGATCGGGCTCGCGCGGGAGGCGCGGATGCACACCTGCTCGGTATCCCTTTCAGTGTCAAGGACTCACTCGCCGTGGCGGGATGGCCGTGGCGATCGGGGTCCTTCGCGCGCGCAGACGTCGTTGCTGACCGTGATGCCACGGTCGTATCCCGCTTGCGCGACGCGGGGGCGATCCCTCTGTGCAAGACGGCTACTCCCGAGTACACGTGGTCGGCTCAGACGCACAGCGCATTGCACGGACGCACGAACAATCCCTACGACCTCGAACGCTCTCCAGGCGGATCGTCTGGCGGAGAGGCAGCGCTGCATGCTGTGCACGGCGCACCTTTCGGTTTGGGAACCGATGGCTTCACATCCATCCGGGTACCGGCGCACTTTTGCGGGTCGGTCGGCCTGCGCCCTACGTCCGGAGTGGTGTCCGAGGCCGGAACCTGGCCACCCACCAAACAAACGGGGATGGGGGATATTTCGACGACGGGTCCGATGGGACGCTTCGCGGAAGATCTCGACCTGCTCCTAACGGTGATCGCCGGACCAGATGTCGACGATCCGTTCGTGCACCCTCTGGCGCAGCGAGATGGCGGGGAAAACCTCGGTCGCCTTCGTGTGGGTGTCCTTCCATCTCTCCACGGGTGCACGCCGGGAACGAAGGTCGCCGTGGCTGCGGCCGCGGCCGCTCTGGAGCGTCGCGGTGCATCGATCGTCGAATTGGAACCCTGGAGTACCGATGAGGCCGTGGCACTCGCCTTCGCCCTCATGGCTCCCGATGGAGGCGTTCGGGCGCGGGCGAATTTGCAGGCCGCGGAAGGCCGTCATACCCAGGAATTCGCCGACCTTCTCACCGCGCTGGAGGCCGGTCGAATGGACATCGATGAATACCTGGCCACCTTGGATCGCCTCGCTGCTTTCCGGCGTCAGATTCGGAGGTCCGTCAGCGCCGTGGATATCGCGATCGTCCCGGTAGCAGCTGGACCGGCTCCACTCCATGACCGCCTTCCTGGGGACGACTCACAGGAGTACGACGTCAACGGTTTCGCGCACGGGTTCGCCATCGCGTTGGCTGGTGTTCCATCCGCGGTCGTTCCCGTTGCAATGGAAGGTTCGGTTCCTGTGGGTGTGCAGCTGGTGGGAAGCGCCCATCAGGATTACCGGGTGCTCGACATCGCCACCGCCGTTCAGCAAGACACACGTGCGGAAATTCCGCCGCCAACTGCATGGAAGATCTAGAGAGAAGAGGGATCCATGTCCGATCAGGCACCACCCGCCCCCGTCGTTCGCGTGGAGTCCATCACGGATGTCGCCGATGACCTCTACGTCATTCCTGACCACGGAGTACCACTCGTTCCCAACATTGGGATTGTGGGTGGGCGTGATGCGGTTCTCGTCGTCGACACCGGAATGGGGCCGCGCAACGCTCGCAACGTCCTAGCCGAGGTCGAAAAAATCGCGAACGGCCGCAAGATCTATCTGACGACTACACACTTCCATCCCGAGCACAGCTACGGTGCGTCGGTCCTTGCGGAGCATGCGACCTTCGTGATGAATCGTGCCCAGTTGGAGGATATGCGCACCAAGGGACCGGGATACCTGGAGTTCTTCCGAACGTTCGGTCACACCGTGGCCGCTGAGTTGGAAGGAGTCGAGTTCGCGGATCCCGCTGTGGTCTATGAGACTGAGTATTCATTGGATCTCGGCGGCCGGCTGGTGACCATGCACGCCACAGGACGCGCGCACACGAAGGGCGATCAAGTGGTCCGAGTTCCTGACCTCCAGGCCGTGTTCTGTGGCGACCTCGTCGAGGAATCACAGTTCTCGATCTTCCCCTGGTTCCCCCCGGAGGATGCCGATGTCTCCGGAATCCGTTGGATCCGCGTGATGGAGGGTCTTCTCGCCGCCGGTGACACCCTCGTCATTCCCGGGCATGGGCGCGTGTCGGATCGATCCTTGCTCCAAGAAGTGCATGACTACTTGCAGTTCCTGCGACAGGAAGTCTGGTCTCGCCATGCAGCCGGTCTGAACGACGACCAGATCGTCGAGGAGGTCTTCGCCCTCGCACGGGCTCGTCATCCGCAGTGGGTAGGTGAGGAGTGGATAGAGAAGGGCGTGCGGTGCATGTGCTCGGAGGCACCGGGGAGCGCTGGTCACGCGGCTGCGGAAGTCGGCTGACCGATGCGCATCTGGTGGCAGAGTTTCGTCGATGAAGCCTCTGGCGGCCCGTATCTAAGCCACCTCGCCGACTATCTGAATCAGATGGCCGGCCCCGATGTGCAGGTCGACCTCGTTGGCATGACGCCCCCTGCCCGAGGGTGGTCACGGCTCAGTGAATTGCGCGGTGCGGTGAGAGCCGTAACGGCCGCGATCGATGCACAGGACCAGGGCTACGACGCGTTCGTTCTCGGTCACTTTCAAGAGCCGGGGCTCTACGAGGCTCGCTCAACGGTGGACATCCCGGTCGTCGGAATGGGTGAGGCGGTGCTCTTGTGGAGCGCCCATCTCGGGCGTCGGCTCGGACTCATCTCCGTCGACTCGGTTTTCGAGTGCATCCACTACGAGCAACTCGATATGCGAGGGCTGGGCTCCAGGCTCGTGGGGGTTCGAGCCCTTGAAGCGACGCTGAGTGAGTTCGAGCGGGCCTTCGAGCCCGAGGGCTACGCCGCGTTGCGCTCCCGATTCGAAGATGCCGCGAGCGAACTCGTCGCGGCGGGTGCGGATGTCCTCGTGCCTGCCGGTGGACTGTTCGGGATGGCCAGCGCCCACGAAGTTGGGTTCGAAGTGGGCGGTGTTCCGGTGGTTCCGAGTGTGCTGATCGCCCTGGAGTGGGCCCAGATGACCTCGCGTATCGCTGGTCGCACGGGGGTGCGGCCCAGTCGACGTACCAGCTTTCGTGTCGCGCCACCGGAAGCCATCGCGGACTTCCGCGCCATGTTCACCTAGGGCGCACCACACGACTTGCGTCAACGGTGGCCCCGGACCCAACTAGCACGTCCCCCGTACCGATGACCCAGCCTCCATCATCGAGTTCGACCAGAGCTAGCACCTGTGGTGGGACGAGTTGCGCCCCGAAGGCCCGATGGACGTGCGTCACCGCGCGCACAACCCCCGTCACCTGCGATACGTCCTTCCATGTCTTTCCCTCGCACCGAGGGCAGACGTTGCGGCGAGGTAGCCCGGACCACTGGCACGTTGTACAGGCTTGCATCAGGTTCGCTCCAACACAGCGGCATTAGCGCAGGATCCGTACCTGTAGGTGACCATCCCGTATCCGGTCACGAACCCGAGGCGAGCACCATGCGTGGATACCGGTCCCCGATCCCGCAATGCGTTCGCGACCTCCACCACGCCCTGTAGCCCGGCACCTGCGCCCGGCTGACCAGCTGACAGTTGGCCGCCTGAACTGTTGATGGCTGGATAGCCGCGATCGAGGAGAGTGTGGAGCGACGAGCGGACATCGCCACGATCGAGGAGTCCGCAATCGATCAGCTGAGCCACCACGATCGCCGGATAATCGTCGTACAGCGATACCACGTCCACATCGAACGGGGTGAGTCCCGTGGTGTTCCACAGGCGCGGCGCGACGGCGGAAATCCCGGTGACCAACCCCGTGCCATCCTGGCGATCGATGTTGTGCTGGGCATCGACCCCCAGGATGCGAACGGGTCCGGGGGCGTTCGACACCACAATGGCCACAGCCCCAGAGACCACGGGAACGCAGTCATAGCGCCCGAGTGGCTCTGCAACGAACGGAGCCTCGAGGTAGTCCTGCAATGACAGCGGCCCGCGGTATGCGGCGTTCGGATTCTCCGCGGCGAACCGGCGTTGAGCGAGGACAAGTCGTCCGTAGTCCTCACGACCGAGACCGAATTCGCGCATCTGCAGATCGGTCAGCATCGCGAAGAAGGCATTGGGGCCCGCTGACGACATAGTCGGGAAGTCGACGGTTGCCGAAGAGTTGTAATTGCGTACGAGTTGGGTGAAATCGTCGGTGGCGAAATGGTCCCCAGCCACAAGCAAGATCGTGGAAGCGGACTTGGTCGCCAGAGCCGACACCGCGTGATCGAGTAGATCGATCCCGGAGGCACCGCCCAGAGCTGAGTCCATCAGCCATCTGGCCTGGATGTTCCACCGGACGGCGAAGTCGATGGAGTGATCGGGAGCTGCGGTGAACGAAGCGAGACCGAACCCATCCACGTCCGAGAACGTCAGTCCGGCATCGTCCAGCGCGTCGTGGGCCGCGGCGAACAGCAAGTCCGAGGTGGCGGTGGTCGCCTTGTTCGTCGGGATGAACGGTGTATGCCCCGTGCCGAGAATGAAAGCGTTAGGAGTGGGTTGGAGCACGTCGCTCACCGTTGGCATCCCATGTTGCGATACCCACCCCACGTTCGCGTAGAACCTGTTTGCGGACCTTACCCGTGTCGGTCAACGGTAATTCGTCGATGAATTCGATGAATCTCGGCATGGCGAACGGGGGAAGTGCCGTCTTGCAGTGCTCTCGAAGGTCGTGAGGATTCACCGATGCGCCATCGGCGGGGATGACGAAAGCCATGACCTCATCCTCTCCGAGTTCCGATGGGACGGGAATAACCGCTGAACGTGCTACCAACGGGTGCTCATCGAGGATGCGCTCTACTTCCCAAGCGGAAATGTTCTCGCCGCGTCTGCGAATGACGTCCTTGATTCGGTCCAGAAAGCGGAACCAACCGTCATCACACACCACGCGGTCCCCGCTGTGAAACCACTGATTGCGATTTGCCACCAGTGTCACGTCGGGAAGGTCCCAGTAGCAGGTGGCGAAGGCGTAGGGAATGTCCGATCGAAGGACGAGTTCACCCGGCACCCCATCGGGTACCGGCGAATCGAACTCATCGACCACACGGGCCTGGTAACCATCCATCACCCGCCCCATGTACCCGACCTTCCGTTCGCCCAGCGGGGTGCCGAGCACGGCATTCGTTTCCGTCATGCCGTGCCCTTCGACGAGTTCGGCCCCGAAGCGCTCCTCGAAGGCGTGCAGGGCGGCGACAGGAGTACCGGGGGCCAAGATTCGCGACACACGATGAGCGCGATCGGACGTGCTTGGAGGAACGTTGAGAAGCATGTTGACCATGGCCCCCAGCAAATAGGTCACTGTGGCACCGGAGTCGATGATGCGATTCCAAAACTGCGAGGACGAAAATCGTGGACCGACATGGAAGGTGGCGCCGCTGACGAGGCATTGGAATGCGGCGTTCAGCGCGTTGGTGTGGAAGAGCGGCAAGCAGGTGTAGACCACGTCCTCGGCTGTCAGGGCCAACATGACGCTGACGGATTCCCCCCAGGCGAGGAACTGTCCCTGAGGACAGACGACTCCTTTGGAAACGCCGGTAGTTCCCGAGGTCAACAAGATGGTGACAGGGGACTCTTGCGTCGCATCGCTCACTGGAGCGACCGCTTCACCTTCCAGCCAACAGTTGCGAATCCCGCCGATGCCATCACCTGAGCGCGAAGGAAGTTCCTCCCAGGACGCACGTGAGGAGGCGGCCAACGGCGCCAAGGCGTCGCCTTCGAAGAAGACCCGCGTGGGGGAGAGGTAACTCAGGAAGTAACCGAGTTGGGCGGGTGGGGTTGCCGGATTGATCGGAACGAGGATGGACCCTTGCCAGGCGGCGGCGATCAGGAGTTCAAGCGTCTCGAGACGATTCTCTGCGATCACCATGATTCGATCGCCGACGCCGACGCCGCGCGCAGCGAGGGCGGCAGCTCCTAAGGCGGCGATCCGCGGAAGTTCGGAGAAAGTGCGCGCCCTGACGCCATCCGTCCAGGCCGTGCGATCACCGAAGGCTTCGGCAGCCGCTGAAATGAGGCCCGGGATCGTGCGTTGGGCGCCCGTGAGGCGCAGCGCAGGTCCAACATGGCGCCTGTCGTTCACCGGACCCCCTTCCTTCAACACGAATGCTGAATGAAATCCCAGTTCGCCACCGGTAACCCGTCTTCTGTTTCACTCACCGGTCCAGACGAGAGGTTGCCATAATCGCGACGTACGACCGTGGCCTACGGTCCGTGGATGGGAGGGTAATGATGGTCGGGGATGGTGAAGAGTCGGCCTCCTCCTTCGACGCCAAGAGTGTGTTGGGCAAGGCCAGACTGATCCTCGAAGCCTTCGAGGTCGACGACGATCGACTCGCACTTACAGAGATTTCCCGACGGACTGGCGTTCCCAAGACCTCCGTCTACCGCCTCGCTCAAGTCTTGGTGGATTGGGGAGTTCTCGAGCGCGCGGAATCGGACTATCGGCTGGGAATTCGACTGTTCGAACTAGGCGCGCGCGTGCCGCGGATTCGACTGCTGCGCGAGACAGTTCACCCGTACGTTAGTCGACTACAGGTCTCCACGAACGAGACCGTTCACTTGGCGGTTCTCGACGGTCTCGACAGCTTCTTCATCGAGAAGGAAACAGGGTTCACTCAAGACCCCCGCCCAACGAGGACCGCGGGGAGGACGCACCTGCACTGCTCGGCAACGGGAAAGGTCTTGCTTGCCTTCCATTCTGATGACTTGATGGAGGCGGTGATTCAGAAGGGCTTAGTGCGACGGACCCCTCGCACGATCACCAATCCGAGGGTCTTGCGGGAGAAGATCGCCGAAGTCCGGCAGCGTGGGTACGCCATCGAACACGAGGAATTGACGACCGGATACATGGCGGTGGGTGTGCCCATCATTGGAGACGACCGAATTGGAGTGGGAGCAATCTCCATTTGTGCGCCGACGTTCCGAGCCGATGTTCCGCGATACCTCCAATCGCTCAATGCGGTTCGGCAACAAGTCGAGGCGCACTATGCGCGTACCAACGTGACACGGGCTCTAGCGTGATGAAGGCATGGGAGCTTTCCGTGCACGTGAAACAATGGCGGCATGGAATCGTCGCCTCCGGATGTCGTTGGTGGTGACGACGGGGCTCCCCGTGGTGGTCCCTACGAGTGGTTCCACCGGGCGCTGGAGATGTTGTCGACCGGCAATGCCGATGCGGCGATCGTGTTGCTCGAGCGGGTGCGCCGAACGGAACCGAGCCCGTCGGTATTGGAGACTCTAGGTCGCGCGTTGTTCGATGCCCGCAGATACGACGAGGCGATCGAGGTTTTGACCGAGTTGGTCGAGCGCGCACCCGATGAGGACTACGCCCATTACGCCCTAGGCATGGCGCTGTGGCGCCGGCAGATGTTTCCCACCGCGCGGGACCATCTGGCCATGGCGTTCGTGATGCGCCCCGATAGGCCGGAGTACGGACAGGCACTCACGCAGGTCAAGGCGACGCTGCGCGCGCGGTCCGAAGCGGGGTTGTCACCTGAGGGTCCGATCGACGTGGACTTCTAAGTGACGAAACTCATCGATCAGTATGACTCGCTGATCGCCGATGCCGATGGCGTGATCTATCGCGGCCCCACTGCGGTGCCCCATGCACTGGAGTCTCTTCGCGTTGCCATCGACCAGATGCCTTGGTGCGTGGTCACGAACAACGCCGCGATGCCGCCATCGGAGGTGGCCGATCGCATTACCGGTCTGGGCTTGGCAATGGAGGCCTCCAGTGTGGTGACATCTCCGCAGGGTGCCGTTGCGTACCTGCTCAACCGAGGAATCCCGGCGGGCGCACCGATCCTGATCGTCGGGGGACCGGGTATCGATGAGGCCGTGGCCGCGGTGGGATTCACGCCGATGCGCGAGCATTCCATTCCGCCGGTGGCAGTAGTCCAAGGATTCGGCCCCGATGTCGGGTGGCGTGAGTTGTCCGAGGCCGGCTACGCGATTGCGGCCGGAGCGCTGTGGGTGGCCACCAACCTCGATCTGAACATCCCCACCGAACGAGGATTCGCACCCGGCAACGGCGCCTTGGTCGGTGCGGTCGAGCACGCGGTCGGCCGGGCGCCCGACGCCGTCACCGGCAAACCCGAACCACTCCTTTTCGAACTCGCCGCGCAGCGCATGGGGTCAAGTCGGCCATTGGTCCTCGGTGATCGACTCGATACGGACATCCGTGGAGCCAACCGCGCCGGCATGGACTCACTCCTCGTGCTCACGGGTGTCTCGGGGGCGCGTGAAGTGCTGACTCTGGCAACGGCCGAAATTGAATGGCGTCCGACATTCCTGGCCGAGGACCTTCGCGCCTTGCTCGAGCCCGCGGAGGATTCCCGAATCGAGGCCGGTGCGCGAGGGCACGGCCCACTGCCGACCATGCGCCGCCTGCTGGCTCGCGCGTGGGGGGATCGGGGTGAGACGAGCGCAGTCTTGGCAGATCTGGAACGTGCGAGCGCGGCGTGGGCAGGTGAGCGAAGCGCCGCTTCGCGACGTTCATGAGGGCGTCGGGCTAGGGTTTCGGATACGTGGTCTCAGGCTTCGACCACTGCGCATGAAGGAGTGTGAAGGGCATGCTGGAAGGTCTGCGGGGATACCTGCAATTGGCAAGTGGTGTCACCGAGGTGACGGCGGCCAAGGCGCGAGATGCCGCGATGTCCTTGGTCAACCAGGGAATGCAACTGACCGGCAAGACCCCGGATGTGGTGGGTTCGGTGCAGGACATCGCCGACGACCTCATGACGACTTCCAAGCAGAACCGCGAGATGTTGCTGGGCATGATCCGCACGGAAGTGGATCGAGCCGTGGGGCGGATGGGTTTCGTGCGCGAGGACGAACTTGCCGCACTGCGCGCGCGCGTTGAGCGGCTGGAGAAGCAGGGCCCGTCGGGATCGTCGGGATCGTCGGGTTCACCCTCGACTAGGGCCGAAGAGACGGCGGAGCCGCCCCGCAAGGTCAAGAAGAAAGTGGTCCCGGAGTGACATTCGATCCGCAGGTTGACCCGACCGAGGACGTCGTTACCGACGTTGATGCCAGCGCGGTCGACGACGTCCTGGTGCTCGACGAAGCACCCGACCCCGAAGCCGTACTTCCCGTCTGGGAGCCGACCGGCAACGCAGCCGTCGACGCTGCGCTCGAGGAACTGCACGCGGTCGCGGGATCCGAACTGGGAGTACACGCCGATATCTACGAGCGTTTGCAGCAATCGTTGCGTTCCACCCTCGACGGCCTCGCAGCAGACGACTCGGCCTAGTTGGCATTGCACGCTGTGGCCTCGATCCGGTGCGGTCGGAGGCTCGCATGACCCGCCGGCGGTTGGATGCGGAGTTGGTGCGTCGTCGTCGTTTCTCATCGCGCGAAGCAGCGCAATCGGCGATAGCCGAAGGCCGGGTCTTCGTGGCTGGAGCCCTGGCGACGAAGCCGGCAACGCAGGTTGATGAGGCTGCGGCGATAGAGATACGCGAAGGAACCGAGCCGGAGTACGTCTCGCGCGGCGCATACAAGTTGATCGGCGCGCTCGATGCGTTCGCACTCGACGTGCAGGGTCGTTCGGCCCTGGATGCCGGTGCATCGACCGGAGGGTTCACCCAGGTGCTCCTCGAGCGCGGCGTAAGTCGAGTGATCGCCGTCGACGTGGGGTACGGGCAGTTGGCCTGGCCCGTGCGATCGAGGGATGACGTGGTGGTGATGGAACGCACCAATGTGCGCTACCTGACGGCCGGCGAACTGCCCTACCCGCCCGATGTGATCGTGGCGGATCTGTCCTTCATCTCCTTGACCGTGGTGTTGCCGGCATTGGCTTCGGTGGCATCGCCTGGTGCGGACCTGGTGCTGATGGTCAAGCCCCAATTCGAGGTGGGCAAGGATCGGGTTGGGCACGGGGTCGTGACCGATCCGAAGCTGCGAGCCGAGGCGGTTCGGACGGTGGCTCGTGCAGGGCAGGAGTTGGGCCTGCGGATCCGCGGCGTGGCCGCCAGTCCGCTGCCCGGACCCAAGGGCAATGTCGAGTATTTCCTGTGGATGACGAAGTCTCGTAGTGACGCGGGAGTCTCCACCGGGGATGATGGCCAGGTGGAACGGGTTGCTGGAGTGCTGGACGGCGCGGAGCTGGACGCGGCAATCGCCACTGCCGTGCAGGAGGGTCCGCGATGAGTGAGTCGTCGTCCGGTGAGTCGTCTTCGAGCAGTTCGCCGGTGAGTGTTTTCGTGGTGGTGAACACCGCGAATCAGGATGCGCGCTCGATTGCCCGGTCGGTCATCGATGCCCTGCGGTCTGCTGGTGCACGGGTGAGTGGGATAGCGCACGACATCAACGCCCTCGTCGAGGACCCAGGCCATGACTTCGCGCTCGATGGAATCGACGTCCTTGCTGATGGCGTTCCGGCCGGGAGTGCTCGCGGGGATGTGGTGGTGGTCTTCGGGGGAGACGGCACGATCCTTCGGGCCGCCGAACTCGCCGAGCCGGGGACCCCGTTGCTGGGGGTCAACCTGGGCCATGTGGGCTTCCTCGCCGAGGCCGAACCCGAGGACGTCCAATTCGTTGTCGAAGCACTGATCGCTCGGCGATGGGTGGTCGAGGAGCGCACCCGATTGCAGGTGAGCGTGCACCGCGATGGGCAGGTCGTGGACGGCACCTGGGCGGTGAACGAAGTGAGCGTGGAGAAGGGTGCCCGCGAGCGGATGATCGAAGTGCTCGTGGAAGTGGATGGTCGTCCGCTCTCGCGGTGGGGTTGTGACGGCGTGGTCTGCGCAACGCCCACCGGTTCCACGGCGTATGCGTTCTCCGCCGGTGGCCCGGTGGTGTGGCCGGAGGTGGCTGCGCTGTTGGTGGTGCCGCTGAGCGCGCATGCCCTCTTTGCCCGACCCCTGGTGGTTTCACCATCGAGTTCGATTGCGCTGGACATCGCCCCGGGATCGCGTGCGGTGCTATGGGCCGATGGTCGGCGAACGATCGACGTCCTTGCCGGTGATCGCCTCGTGGTGAGCGCCGATCCCACGCCGGTTCGCTTCGCTCGGTTGGCCCCGGCGCCCTTCACCGACAGGCTGGTCGCGAAATTCGACCTTCCGGTCGACGGGTGGCGTGGGCGACAGCGATGATCGAGGAATTGCGCATCCAAGGCATCGGTGTCATCGATGAGGCACGCCTTGCCTTCGCTCCGGGTCTGACGGTCATTACGGGGGAGACCGGTGCCGGCAAGACGATGATCTTGTCCGGGCTGGAACTGCTGCGGGGTGCGCGCGCGGATTCAGGCCAGGTGCGCGATCAAGGAACCGGTGCGGAGATCGATGCGGTCGTATCCGTCGACGACTCAGAGCGGGACCGGGTCGCCGGGATCCTCGACGACATCGCCGTCCCGTTCGACGAGGACGCCTTGATCATCCGGCGAACCGTTGCCCCACACGGAAAATCGCGTGCGCACGTGTCGGGGCGCCCGGTTCCGCTCGCTGCCCTGAGTGATGTGTGGTCCCCGCTGATCGCGGTCCATGGCCAAGCCGACCAAGCGCGCTTGCGGGAGGCTACCTGGCAACGCGCGGTCGTGGATCGCTTCGGTGGCAGCGACCTCGCGCATGCGCGGCACGCCTACGAAGTCACCTGGCAAGAACTGCAGGACGTGCGGCGCGAGCTCTTGGACATGCGCACCAATGCCGCTGAGAGAGAGCGCGCGGCCACGCTGTTGCGGTTGGGTATCGCCGAGATCGACGAGGTCGCACCGGAACTCGATGAGGATGTCGCGCTCGATGCCGAAGCCGCGGTCCTGGCGCACGCGGGCTCCTTGCGCGATGCAGTGCTGGCTGCTCGAGGTCGCCTGAGCGGTGCCGGTGACGATATCGATCCCTCGGCGGTGCTCAGCAATCTGGCAGATGCGCGGGGGAGTCTCGACGCGGTCTCCCATGTCGATGAGCGCTTGGCGGTGCTCGCGAAGCGATTGACCACCGTCACCAACGAGATCGTCGACATCGATGCCGAGCTCGGCGATTACCTGCGGTCGCTGGATGCGGATCCGCAGCGCCAAGCCTGGGTGGAGGAACGCCGCAGCCGCCTGGCGAGACTGCGCAAGTCCTACGGCGCCACGGTCGAGGACATCCTGCAGTGGCGTGAGGAGTCAGCAGCGCAGGTCGCGGCATCCGACAACTCCGCTGAACTCATCGAGCAACTCGCGAGGCGTGAGGTCGAAGTGTCGGATTTGGCGCGTCGTCAAGCCACGCAACTGTCCGAGCGTCGATTGCATGCCTCGGCGGGGCTGGCCGCTGCGGTGGAGACCGAGCTTCGGCAACTGGCCATGCCGGATGCGTCGGTGCTGATCGAGGTGACCTGCGACCTTGATTCCCTTCGCGCTCATGGAGCAGACGAGGTGAACGTGCTGCTGGTGCCGCATCCGGGTGCCAGTGCTCGCCCGATCGGTAAGGGCGCGTCGGGTGGCGAACTGTCGCGCCTGGCGTTGGCCTTCGAGGTGGCCTTGGCCGGGGAGACTCCCGCGCCCACGATGGTCTTCGATGAAGTCGATGCCGGGATCGGCGGTGCGGTAGCGGTGGAGGTAGGACGCCGCTTGGCCAGGCTCGCCCGGCGGACCCAGGTGATCGTGGTGACGCACCTACCCCAGGTCGCGGCGTTCGCCGACCGACACCTGGTTGTCACGAAGGGAACGGATGGTTCGGTTACCTCGGCCACGGTTCGGGAAACCGAAGGTGACGACCGCGTGAAGGAACTGGTGCGGATGCTCAGCGGTTTGGAGGAGTCCTCGACGGGCGCGGCCCATGCGCGGGAGCTGCTCGACGTGGCGGCCCGAGA
>CAYPSE010000015.1:0-21783 GCA_964413305.1 uncultured Rubrivirga sp.
CGACTTTTCGTCGTCGTCGTCCATCACGCTGACCGGCTGCTGGGCGAGGATCGGTCCGGTATCCACACCGGCATCGACTACATGGACCGTGCAGCCGGTCACCTTCACTCCATAGGACAAGGCGTCGCTGACGGCATGCGCCCCGGGAAATGACGGAAGGAGAGCCGGATGGGAGTTGATGATCCTTCCGCGATAGGCGTCGATCACCTCCGGGCCGATGATGCGCATGAATCCCGCACACACGATCAGGTCGGGAGCGAAATTAGAGAGGTTGTCGGCCAGACGAGCGTTCCAGGCAGCGCGATCACCGACCACGGGCACCTCGAAGGTGGGGATCGCCGCATGTCGCGCCCGATCCAACGCCTGAGCATCCGGCACATCCGAACCCACGGCCACGATGTGATCGCGTACTGGTGAATCGATGAGGGCCTGAAGCAGGGAGCCTGTGCCCGAGGCAAGGACGACTATCCGTGGCACACGTGGAGCCTAGTGCGGGCGAACCTCGGGTCAGCCGATAACCGCCTCATCGTTGAACTGCCGATACAGGTGCGCAGTGAACAGCGAGGCGAGCGGCAGGAGGACCAAGGTGAGCAACCCGAAGAAGACGCTTCCCAGCAGCAGCACGAGTGCGTTCAGCACCGTCATGGCGAAAGCCGCCGGCAGATTTCGTCGGATTGCCTGAGTGCTAGCCGCGAAGGCCTGTCCCACCCGCATGCCGCGGTCCAAAACGTAGAACGGGCCGAGTTGGAAGAAGAAGATCACGAGCAGACCCGGGAGGACGAACAGCAGGAACCCGAAACCAGCCAGAAGGGCGTAGGCCAACTGGAACAGCAGGTACTTGCCGAGGTTGTGACCGTCCAAGAGTGCGTCGAAACCAGGTTCCTGCCCCAACGTCGCGCGAATCGCAGCACGCAGGACTCCGACCGTGACCACGATGGTCAGGACCGCGAACACCAAGGTCAAGGTCCCGGATGTCAGCACCTGTGTAGCAAGTGCGTTGGCGCACGCTGCCTGCTGACCGGGGGTCTGCGGGTTCGCGCATTCGTCGACCACATCACTCAGTGGCTGGATACTCAGTTGCTGAAGGAACTGGACCGCGGTGACGATCGCGGCAAGTGCGACGAAGGCCAGCAGATTGCGGCGGAAGGTGGCGAGCGCCCACGACGCCGCCAGCCGCACCTGGAGGGCTGGATCTGATCCGGATCCGTTCACGCAGGTGTCACCACGGAATCGGTCGTCGAATCGTTACCTACGTCGTCATCACCGGAGGGCACCGAGCGCAGACGTCGCGAACGCTCCCGCTGAGATCGCTGCGCGCGCAGGACACTCGTGGGCAGTGCGCCGATGACGAAACCCGCACCAGCCAGGAGTGCGCCCAGACCGGCATCGGGACCGATCTCCGCAAGGCGGCCATCACCCAGGCTCCCCGAACTGATCCACAGCAACACGAAGATCCAACAGGCGCCCATGGTCGAAGAGATCAAGGCGAGTGCGATCCGGATGAGCGGCCCTTCGCGGAAAGCTAGCCTCGAGATGGACAGGCCGATGAGTGCGCCGGCGAGGACGACCAGCGCGGGCAGCGCCCAACTCGCCGGCCCGGAAGCCTCCGGGAGCGCGGCAAGCGGAGGAAACGCCGGCAGCGGGGTCGGGGGTATCGCGGGGACGAAGGGTGAGACGAGCACATCGGGACCCAGGCTGACACCGGCACCCACGAGGTATCCCATCGACCATCCGATGAGGGTGGGCAGGTACCCCAGGCTCAGCACGAGCAGGACGACGGTATCGAAGGCCGTTGGCTCGAGTGCGGTGACGACTGCGGAGATCTCACCGAAGGAGTTCCCAGCGGCTATCGCCAGCACCAATGCGGAGAATCCGACGAGTGCGGTGAAGCCCACGAACGACGAACGCACCATCACCCGGAACACGGCGGGGATGCGGGCGATCTCCTCTCGCAGTAGGGCGCTCGCCCGCCACAACCCGGATCCGATGCCCACGATGCCGACGAGGAGTGCCATGACGACCGCTCGGCGGGCGCTGGTTTGGACGTCGGGAATGTCGGCTACCACCGAGACACCCGCCACGAAAGCAGCTCCGACGAGAACCGGCACCGCCCAGGTGAGAGCAAGGGTGGGCCACCGGTTCGGGCGGACTACAGCGCCCAGGTGGCGACCGGCCTGATGCGCTAGCCAGCCCGGGACGATCACCAATCCCCACGGGATGAGCGAGTAGTCGACGCCCATGAAACGCAATGGCACTCCGTGGGCCATCACCCACACGCTGCCGGTGATGGACAAGGCCCGATCCCACGGACCCGGAGTTTCGACACCTCCCCACCAGGCTCCCGCCACTACCAGCCCGAACACGATCAGCCCAGCCAGGGCGACGGACAACGCAGCGATCGGCCCGGCAATGACGGGTGACCTGCCCAACCACTCAAGACCCCGTCCGATACTTCGAATGGCTCGTCGCAGCCCGCGCCGAACGGAGAGCAAGACTCGCCCGATCGCAGCGACGACGCGAAGTGGCCACGGAAGCACCGGGGGCGCCACCGGCGACTCGGGTCGCTCGACGGCAGGCGCACTCACCGCTCAAGATTGCCAGCAGCGGCCTATTCCCCCAGGCACCGACACGATGGGTCCCTCAGCGGTCAGCCACGGATGACGAGCCACAGACTCGCCGCAGCGCTGAGCGTCAGCGCGATCCGCTCGAACCAGACCTGATTCATCCGCCGGAAGGTGAAGATCCCGATGAAGGCGCCTGCGACGAGGACCGGCGCGAACCACAGGTTCGCGATCAGCGACTGCTGGGTGATCAACCCCAGTGGGACTACCAGCGGGACCTTGATGAGGTTCAAGATGAAGAAGAACCACACACTCGTTCCCATGAACGCGAGCATCGGCACCCGCATCTTCACCAGATACAGCGACAACGCGGCTCCCCCGGCGTTTGCCGCCATCGTGGTGATACCCGTCAGCGTTCCGTAGAACCCAGCTTCGAGCCGTCGGATTCCACCCGCGTCCTCGGCCTCCTGCCAAGAAGGACTACGACGACGCAGAATCTCCAAAACAACCGACACCAGGAGGAGTACGCCGATGATCCGAGCGATGACGCTCGTCGAGGCGAAGACGAAAAGCACTGCGCTGATGGCGAATCCGACCAGTACTCCCGGCACGATCTTCGCGATCAGTCGCCAGTTCGCGTGCTGTCGAAAGTAGAGCAACCCCATGAGGTCGCCGAGCAGCAACAACGGGACCGCGAATCCGGCAGCGATCGTTGGACCAAGCGCCGCTGCCAGCAGTGGGCCAGCGACGACACCAGCGACGGGCATCGCCGTCTTCGAAAAGCCGTACAGCAGGATCGCGAAACCGACGACGACGACCAGCAGCGGCGCCCAGGTCTCAGGCAAGCGTCACGACCGGTTAGCCGCCCATGATCTCGCGCATCAACCGAGCAGTTGCGCTCGGCGTGCGCCCGACCTTGACTCCCACCGCCTCGAGGGCCTCCTGCTTGGCGGCCGCGGTTCCCGCCGAGCCGGAGACGATGGCACCCGCGTGGCCCATGGTCTTGCCTTCAGGGGCGGTGAACCCGGCCACGTAGCCGACGACCGGCTTGGTCACGTTATCCGCGATGAAGGCGGCGGCACGCTCTTCGGCATCGCCACCGATCTCACCGATCATCACGATCGCGTCGGTGTCCGGGTCGTCTTGGAACGCTGCCAGGCAATCGATGTGCGTGGTGCCGATGATCGGGTCACCGCCGATGCCCACACACGTGGAGAAACCGATATCGCGAAGTTCGTACATCATCTGGTAGGTCAGCGTCCCTGACTTCGACACCAACCCGATTCGACCGGGACGGGTGATGTCCGCCGGGATGATCCCCGCGTTGGACTGCCCGGGGCTGATGATGCCCGGGCAGTTCGGTCCGATGATGCGCGTCCTTCCGGCGTTCTGCGAGTACTGGAAGAACTGCGCGGTGTCGTGCACCGGGATCCCCTCGGTGATCACCACGCACAACGGAATAGCAGCATCGACGGCCTCCTCGACCGCTCCCTTGGCGAACCGCGGCGGCACGAAAACGACCGAGACGTTCGCCCCGGTTTGCTCCATTGCCGTGGCGACGTCGCTGAAGATCGGGATGCCGTCCACATCCTGGCCGGCCTTGCCCGGGGTCACACCGGCAACCACCTGCGCACCGCTGGCGACCATGCGGCGGGTGTGCTTTGTGCCCTCCGAGCCGGTCATGCCCTGCACGAGGATCTTGCTGCTTGAGTCCAGCCAGATAGCCATGTTCTGGATCCCTACTTTCCGGCCGCGCGGGCAGCTGCCAGTTCGGCAACCCGACGTGCGGCATCGTCCATGGTCTCTACGAGTTCGATGAGGTCGTGTTCGGCTTCATCCAGGATGCGCCGACCCTCCTCCGCGTTATTGCCGTCGATCCGGCACACGATCGGCTTGGTCACCTCTTCGCCTCGCTCTTCGAGCATCGCGATCGCCTGGACGATGCCGTTCGCCACTGCATCGCATGCGGTGATACCGCCGAACACGTTGACGAACACCGCCTGCACATCCGGATCGCCGAGCACGATGTCCAGTCCATTCGCCATGACCTCCGCCGACGCGCCGCCACCGATGTCGAGGAAGTTGGCCGGCTCGACGCCACCGAACTCCTCGCCTGCGTAGGACACGACATCGAGTGTGCTCATGACCAACCCCGCGCCGTTACCGATGATGCCGACCGAGCCGTCGAGCTTGACGTAATTGAGATCGAGATCCTTGGCTCGCAACTCGATCGAATCGGTTCCATCGCGATCGATCAGCGACTCATGATGCGGATGACGGAACCCGGCGTTTTCGTCCAAGGTGACCTTGCCGTCGAGCGCGAGTATCCGCCCGTCGGGAGTCTGCACGAGCGGGTTCACCTCGACGAGCGTGGCGTCTTCCTGGACCATCGTGCGCCACAGGTCAACCAGGATGTCCGCGATCTGTGCACGGACCTGCTCGGGGAAATTCGCCGCTGCGGCGATATCGCGCGCGAGGGCTGGCGACACTCCATCGAGGGCATCGACACGGATCTTGACCAACGCATCGGGGTTGTCGACGGCCACCTGCTCGATCTCGACGCCACCTTCCACGCTGGCCATCGCCAAGAAGGCGCGATTGGCGCGGTCGAGGAGGAACGAGACGTAGTACTCCTCGGCGATGTCCGAGGCCTCGGCCACCAAGACCCGATGGACCGTGTGGCCCTTGATATCCATGCCCAAGATGGCCTCGGCCTTGGCCCGGGCATCAGCCGGATCGTCGGCCAACTTCACACCGCCGGCCTTGCCGCGTCCACCGGTCTTCACCTGAGCCTTCACCACCACCGGCGCACCGATGCGAGAGGCGACCTCCTCGGCTTCGGCTGGCGTGGTGCACACCTCGCCGGGCGTCGTTGGCACTTCGTGTCGAATGAACAACTCTTTGGCCTGATACTCGTACAGGTCCACTGTTCTCCTCGATGATCATCGGCTCACCGTCGAGCCGTGCCGGTGCGGTCTGGTTGGTAAGCGGGTGGGTGGTCGATCCTTAGCCGGAATTCAGATCAGGGCGCGCTCGGCCGCGTTGGAATTGACCCAGTCGACAACCGCTTGAGTAGACGTGCCCGGCGTGAAGATCCGAGCCACCCCGAGCTTCTCCAGTTCGGGGATGTCGGCCTCCGGGATGATCCCCCCACCGAAGACCACGATGTCGGTGGCTTCGTTCTGCGCGAGCAAGTCCATCACTTCGGCGAACAAGGTCATGTGCGCGCCCGAAAGGATGCTCATTCCGATGAAGTCGGCGTCCTCGGACAGCGCCGCATCGACGACCTGCTGCGGCGTTTGATGCAGTCCCGTGTAGATCACCTCGATGCCGGCGTCACGCAGCGCGCGCGCGATGACCTTCGCGCCTCGATCGTGCCCGTCGAGGCCGGGCTTCGCGACGACGACGCGGATCGGTCTGGCCATGGTCTACCTCCCAGTGCGCGTTACCTTACCGCCGCAGCGAATCGTATATGGTTGCCTTTCGACGATCGCCACTCGGGCGACATACACGCGGGCCGGTGCAGGGGTTCCCATCTGCGTCATCTTCGCTCCGCTGGACCAGTGGGAGTCGTACAGTCGTCGTCTGCCAACCCGGGAGGGGCGACATTCACGCATCTGCGGCTCGCGGTTCACTTCTGGACTGCAGCGTCACGTCTTCGCGCAGTTCGGTGCTGCGCGACGAAGTGGCGGCTCGAACGACCCCACACGAGGTCCATGCGGCCTCGACACACCTCAATGGTCAGGTCGGGGCGCTGTGTCTACCAACGACCAGGCTCGTCTTCGTGCGGTACGGAGGAGACGTGGTGGTCGAGGCCCCCGCCACCGGCGACCGACTGGTGGCCACCGTGCCACTGGGGCCGATGCACGCGCGCGAAGGTCGCCGCCCAAGTGGGCGAACACACACCTCCGGCTTCCTTCTGTCCCAACGTGACAGCACCGTGATGCGACCCGATCCCTGGCGAGGCGCGCTCGTGATCGCGAGCGATCCGGACAAGCTCGCAGCACACACGCCGTTGGTGCTCGACGACGGCCGCATCGACGCCCCGGGGGAGATCGCCGGTCTCACGGACTCGCCACTCCTGGAACGCGCCTGCCGAAATATCTGGTCCATCGCAACGACGTTGCCGGAGACGACTCCTACGCCACTAGTCGAGGGCCTCATGAGCGCTCTCGAAGAACAACTCCTCACTGCCTTGATTCTGGCGGCGCGAAGGGCGCACAGAACAGGAACCGGCGACGTTCGCATCGATGATCTGATCGGATGGTTGCTCGAGAACTACACCTCGCCCGTCTCGTTGTCGGACATGGCCTCGGTGGTGGGCGTTAGCATCCGACGCATGCAGGATGCGGTACGAAACGCAACTGGCCACACTCCGACCCAACTGCTTCGGGAGATCCGCCTCGACGCCGCCCACCGGACCCTCCGCGCAGCGGACGGACATGTCACCACAGTCGCAGCGGTGGCACATGCGTGCGGCATCGCCCACGTCGGTCGCTTCGCAGTCCAGTATCGCGAGCGATTCGGATGCTCGCCATCGACCACCCTGCAGGGAGATCGCTGACTCGTGAACCCGCAGATACTCGTCGTGTACTACTCGGCGACCGGAAACATCGCGCGACTTGCTGCGGCACTTGCCGATGGGGCGGAGCAAGCTGGGGCCGACGTCAGAACTCGTCGCGTCTCAGAGACCGCGCCCGAGGAAGCCATCGCTAGCAATCCTCGATGGTTGGAATACCTGTCGCGCGAGGATCTCGATCAGGTAGTGACCCTTGACGACGTGATGTGGGCCCACGGTATGGCGATCGGATCCCCCACGCGCTTCGGTGGACCCGCCAGTCAACTCAAGGCCTTTCTCGACACCACCGGTGGCATGTGGATGAAGGGTGCGCTCATCGACAAGGTCTGTACCGCGTTCACATCTGCCTCGACCGGCCACGGTGGGGTGGAAAGCACGATCTTGGCCATCAACAATCACTGTTACCACTGGGGATCACTGATCATGCCGCTCGGGTATCCGGACGCCCACGTCCTCAAGGTCACGGGAAACCCCTACGGTTCTTCCTTCATTTCGCGAAGCGGTGCCTCTCCCGATGAGGATTCACTCGTTGCTGCGCGAACGCAGGGCGCACGATTGGCAACCATCGCCGGTGATCTACTGCGCGGCAGACGAGGAAGGGATGACACGTGACCGCCGACCAGGTGACGCAGCCCGAGGTGACCGTCGTAGCGGTGGGAGGGAGCACCCGCCCTGGCTCGTCGAGCGAGATGGCCGTCCGATTAGCCGGTCGTGCTGCCGAAGACGCGGGAGCCCGAGTCATCTACATAACCGGTCGCGACCTGATCTTGCCGATCTACGACACCGAAACGGCCGAGCGCGCCGATCAAGCGCGAGCACTCGTCGAAGCGATACGGGGGGCTCACGGAATGCTGATCGCGAGCCCGGGCTATCACGGCGGGATCAGCGGCATGATCAAGAATGCGTTGGACTACATCGAGGACCTGCGGGACGACCCCCGGCCCTACCTACACAACCGTGCCGTGGGGTGCATCGCGGTTGCGTACGGTTGGCAGGCCACCGTCTCGACGCTGCAGCAACTCAGGCAAGTAACGCACGCACTTCGCGGGTGGCCGACCCCTCTGGGAGCCACCATCAACGCGCAGACAACCTCCTTCGACAGCGATGGCTCGACGAAGGACGAAGCCGCTGCTGCGCAGTTGGCGACCATCGGCCAGCAGGTGGTGGAGTTCGCTCGCATGAAGACGGGTACGGGGAATTGATCCCGTAGCGAGATCGCCTCGGGGGCGACCCACGATCAGTATCCTCGCAACGTGGATCGGATCGGGCAGGAGTCCGCGGAAACCCTACGGACCTTCGGCGGAGAGCCCAACGACATCGCGCTGCGAGCCAGCCGACCCCAATCCCTGATCATCACGATCTTCGGCGCCTACAGCCGATCCATGGGCGGCTGGCTCTCGGTCTCCACCCTCCTCACCCTCATGGGTCAGGTAGGAGTGGAAGACGCAGCCGTACGAAGTGCGCTCTCCCGATTCAAGCGACGCGGCATCCTGCTCGCCGAGCGTCGCATGGGTGCGGCCGGGTACGCACTGTCGGAGAACGCCTGGCGCACGTTCGATGTCGGTGATGCGCGGGTTCTGCAACGCCGGGAACCTCCGGTATCCAGCGGCTGGGTGCTCGCCGCCTTCTCGATACCCGAACGCTCACGTGATCTCCGGTACCGACTCCGATCACGTCTGGCCCGTGTCGGATTCGCACAGGTGGCCGGTGGACTGTGGATCGCCCCCCGGGCACTCGAGGCCGACGTTCAATACATCGTGGAGGTTCTTGGAGTTCACGAGCACGTCAACATCTTCGGCGCTGAGCACATAGGAGTTGGTTCGACAGCCGAAGCCGTGCGCGGATGGTGGGACTTGGACGACATCGGCGCCCAGTACGCCGCATTCACCCGGACATACCGACGCATCGGAGCGTCGTACCGCGAAGGAAATGAGGTGGACCCGGCCTCGTCATTCGCGGACTACACCAAAGTGCTTACGTCGTGGCGTCCCCTGCCCTACATCGATCCGGGCCTACCAAGGGAGTTCCTACCTCGAACCTGGCCGGGAGACGAAGCGACGGAGTTGTTCTATTCGCTCCACGACCGACTCTTCCCTTCCGCGCAAGAGCACGTCGAGACGATCGCTCGCTGACGTACTTCACAAGGCATTGCCTCTTCGTGACGATCGCAAATTGTGCTCACTAAGATGCACGCATGACCGCAAGCCCTGGATACTCGAACGTCTTCCGACTGATCGCCACTCCGGAGTTGCACGCTTCGGGTGCCATCATCTCGACGGTCGCCAGCGCCGGTGCGGTCATCACCGGCCTGGACGTGGTGGACCCCGGCACCCAATCCGTGGTCCTCGATCTTTCCTGTACCACGCGCGACTCCGGACACGTGGAACTCGTAAAGTCTGCGCTGGGCAAGCTCGAAGGTTGTTCGGTCGAGAAGGTCAGCGACTCCACATTCCTCATTCACCTCGGAGGCAAGATCGCGGTCGACCTCAAGGTCCCGCTGCGCAACAGAACCGATCTCGCTCGGGCCTACACACCCGGAGTGGCACGCGTCTGCATGGCGATCTACGAGAACCCAGCCGACGCCCGGAATCTGACGATCAAGCGCAATTCGGTAGCGGTCGTGACCGATGGAACGGCCGTGCTCGGTCTTGGCGATATCGGACCCAAGGCGGCGATGCCGGTCATGGAAGGCAAGGCAGCGCTGTTCAAGCGCTTCGCCGGAGTCGATGCATGGCCGATCTGTCTGGACACCAAGGATCCGGACGAGATCGTGCGCGCCGTCGAATTGATCGCCCCCGGCTTCGGCGGTATCAACCTCGAGGACATATCGGCGCCGCGGTGCTTCGAGATCGAACGACGACTCCGCGAGAAACTCGACATTCCGGTGTTCCACGACGACCAGCACGGAACCGCGGTGGTGGTCTTGGCTGCGCTGATCAACGCGCTCCGCCTGGTCCACAAGCAGATGTCGGACATTCGCGTGGTCATGATGGGAGCTGGGGCGGCGGGGGTTGCCGTATCGCGACTTCTCCTACAGTCCGGGGTCTCGGACATCGTCATCTTCGACTCCAAGGGGCCGCTGTACGTGGGACGCGATCGCATGGACGAGGACCGCACCGCACTCGCCGAGATCACCAACCCGCGCCACCACACGGGAACCGTGTCGGAGGCCCTCGAAGGGGCCGACGTCTTCATCGGGCTCAGCCAACCCAATGTGATCACCGCCGCCGATGTCTCGAAGATGGCCTCCGACTCCATCGTCTTCGCACTTGCCAACCCCGATCCGGAGATCGATCCGGTCCAGGCGGCCAAGTACGCCAAGGTCGTGGCAACCGGCCGCAGCGACTACCCGAACCAGATCAACAACGTGCTCGCATTCCCCGGAATCTTCCGCGGCCTCCTCGACTCCGGCGCGCACAAGATCACCGACGCAGCCATGATCGCCGCAGCGCAGGCCATCGCATCCGTGGTGACGGACGAGGCGCTGTCGAGCATCTACATCGTGCCCAGTGTGTTCGACGCCAACGTGGCTCCGGCGGTTGCCGAGGCCGTCGTCGCAGCGACCGCTTAGAACGCCCCCGAGGGCTGCCACTTTCCGTACACACCGCGCAGCACATCGGCGATCTCCCCCACCGTTGCATACGCCTTGACCGCTTGAACACACGCTGGCACGACGTTCTCGCCGGCCTGCGCCGCCGATCGAACAGCATCCAACCCCGCTTGGACCGAAGCATCATCTCGGGACTCACGCACGGCTTGCACGGACTTGATCTGGGCGCGCTCACTTTCCGGATTCACGGTGAAGACGTCGAAGGCGACCGGGTCGGTGACGAACGAGTTGACACCCACCACCGTTTTGGAACCGGAATCGACTGCCAACGCTTGCTGGTAGGCACTGTCGGAGAGTGCCTCGGCGAAGTACCCGCTCTCAATGCAGTTCAAAGCACCGCCCTTGTCGACGATGCGCTGCATCTCATCCCAAATACGGCGTTCCAAGTCATCGGTCATCGACTCCAGCACCACCGCACCACCTAGTGGGTCCACCATGGTGGTGACCCCGGTTTCGAAGGCGATGATCTGTTGGGTGCGAAGAGCCAGGGTCGCAGCGGTTTCCGTAGGCACGCCCAAGGCTTCATCGAACGCACATACGTGCATCGTCTGCACGCCACCGAGCGCGGCTGCCAATGCCTCGACCGATGTTCGAACGACGTTGTTGAGTGGCTGCTGAGCGGTCAGCGACGAACCAGCGGTGAAGACGAAGATGCGCAACTGCTCCGAACGGGGATCCTTCGCACCATAGGTCTCCCGCATCAATTTCGCCCAGACCCGCCGCGCGGCTCGGAACTTCGCGATCTCGGGAAGGAAGTCCATATTGCTGGACAAGAACGTGAACAAAGTCGGGGCGACATCGTCCACGGAGAGTCCGCGCGCGATCGCGGCGTCCAAGTACGCGCGAGCGTTCGAGAAGGTGAAGGCGATCTCCTGCACGGCATCGGAACCGGATTCACGGATGTGATATCCGGACATCGCCAGTGAGACCCATCTCGGGATCTTGCGTGAGATGTGCTCGATGACATCCACCGACAACTTCAGCCCGGCCGGAGCGGGGAAGATCTGCGTGCCACGCGCGAAGTACTCCTTCAGGACGTCGTTTTGGATGAACATGCCGAACTCACCGGGATCGACGCCGCGCTTCTCGGCCAGCGCCTCGAAGAGTGCCGCCCAGATGTACCCGATCGAGTTGGCCGTGGTCCGCACCTGGCTGATCCGCTCCAGCGGGATGCCGTCCATCAAGATCTCGATATCGGCCAGCGAGTCGATGGCCACACCCACCTTGCCTACCTCACCGGCGGCCATCGGCGCGTCAGAGTCCAATCCCATCTGCGTAGGCAGATCGAGCGCGACGCTGAAGCCCGTCAATCCTTGATCCAAGAGGCTGCGGAAGCGTTCGTTGGTCTCCCGCGCGGTGCCGAATCCGGCGTACTGCCCCATCGTCCATACGCCGGGATCTACGGAGATGCCACGCGTGTACGGGAACTGTCCAGGGGTTTCGCTACTCATGATGACGAGCCTTCCGCTTCGAGTTGCTCGCGAAGTACCTTCTTGGCGATCTTCCCGGTCGAGTTGAGTGGGAACGAGTCGACGATTCGCACATCCTTGGGCTTCTTGTAGGACGCCATCTTGGACTTGCAGTGCTCGATCACCATCTCGGGAGTGACCTTGGCACCCGGTTGCACGGTGAACATGGCGGTCACGTGCTGGCCCCAGTCAGGGTCGCTGACGCCCACCACGGCAACTTCATGCACCCCCGGCACCTCGGCGATGACATCTTCGATCTCACGGGGGTAGATGTTGTAACCACCGGAGATGATCATGTCGCCCTTGCGATCCACCAGGAACAGTCGCTCTTCGGCATCCATGCGACCGAGGTCGCCGGTGTGTAGCCAACCGTCGCGGACCGCCTTGGTAACGGTCGCGTCCGAACCGGCTTGTCCGTAGTAGCCACGCATCACATGATCACCGCGCGTAATGACCTCTCCGATCTCGCCGACGGGGACGTCCATGCCGTCTTCGTCGACGATGCGTACCTCCACACCCACGCACGGGACTCCGGCACTGGACAGGAGTTCGTCTTCACCGGTAATCCCGGCCGCGTGGTCCTCGAAGCCGAGGACCGTGACCGGTGGAATCGCCTCGACCAGACCGTAGTACTGGGCCATGTACGGAGTGATGCGTTCGAAGCACTGGCGAATCTGTTCCGGTGGCATCGGTGCACCGGCGTAACCGAGGAACGTCAATCCAGCCATCCGCTCTCGGGAGATGTCCGGCAGCGCCAGGAGGCGAGCCACCATCGTGGGCACCAGAGCCGTCGCGGTGGCACCACGATTCTCGATCGCGTCCACCAAGGCCTCCGGATCGTATTTCGCCTGGACGATCTGCCGAGCACCGAAGGTGAAGAACGGAAGCACGAACAGTCCGCTGGTGTGCGTAACCGGCCCAGCGTGAACCCAGGTGTCGGACTCACCGGGTACCCCTCGGAGCAAATCGGTCACGATGTTGTTCAGGCTCGCCATGCGGTTGCGGTGGGTCCGGATGGCGCCCTTGGGGCGACCCGTGGTGCCGCTCGAGTAGTTAAGCGAAACGAGGGCGTCGGGATCCACGCTGAGCAGCAACGGCTCTTCGGACTGCTCCGCCAAGAAGGCTTCGTAGTCTCGGGCACCTTCAACCCCCGCCGATCCGGCTTTGATCACGATCACGTGATCGACCGCAGCTCGAATGGGTGCGGCGTCCTCCCAGAACCTCGCATCCAGGATCAGTACTCGCGGCGAGCAGTCACCGGTGATGCGCTCCCAGTCCGAGGGATGAAGTCGGTAATTCAGGGCTACACGACACAGGCCGGCCGTACTGATACCGAGGTCCGTCTCGATGTAGGTGTTCTGGTTCGACTGAAGATCCAAGACGCGATCCCCGGTTTCCAACCCCAACGCTCTCAACCCGCGCGCCAGCTGCATAACACGTGCGCCGGTACGACCGAAGGTGCTCGTGCCCTCCGGGCCGTCCAAGGCGATGCGATCGCGATAGCGCGTCATCGATCGTGCGACGAGCCGACCTACATCCATGAGTGCCGTCCTTCCGTTTCCTCGGAGCGTCGGTGGGCGACGGCATCCAAGATCCAACATCCATCTGCGAGAACCGTGACCGGATTCAATTCGATCTCCATATCCGATGGCCACGCATCGATTGCCCGCACGAGCCCGGAGATGGTCCGCACTAACGCCGACCGATCGGCCGGTGGCGCGCCACGCACACCGGCGAGGAGGCGGCCTACGCGCGTGCGGTCGAGCAGCGCATCGATCTGCTGCTCGGATGCGGGTAGCAAGGTGACGGCAACGTCCGCCACCAACTCGGTGAGGACGCCACCCACGCCGACGGTCAGCACCCGCCCCATCGGGCTGGGAGTGATTCCGACGAGCACCTCCACCCCTCCGGGGATGAATTGCTCGACCAGCACCTCACCACCGAGGGCCGCACAGCGGGCGAAGGCCTCCGCAGCACCCTGTGCATCCACGTCGACGATCACTCCACCGGCGTCGGACTTGTGGAGCAATCCCGGGACCACCGCCTTGAAGACGCTGCGGCCGCCCATCGCAACGACGGCATCGGCTGCTGCCTGATTGTCTGCGACCAACACGGAGGCGGGAATCGGCAGACCACCGGCGGCCAGGGCGGCCTTGACCTGGTCTTCGGTCGCCGACTCCGGCGGAGCGGGAACGCCGGTGCCTGACTGTGCCGAGCCGAAATCCAGCGGTCCGCGGCAGGCATCGCGCAGTGCGCGCAGCGCAGCGACTGCGCGCTCGGGGGTCGGGTAGACGGGAACACCCTCATCCGCCAGGAGCTTGGCCCCCTCGGGGGCGAGGTTCGCCGCGCCAGTTCGAGCTGCAACGACCGGCTTGCCGGTTCGCGTGCGGACTTCGCCGAGTGCACGTGCGATGCGAAGGACGTCGTCGCCCACCAACACTGCAAAGCACGCAACGACGGCGTCCACCGCCGGATCGTCCGCTAGTCGGTGAACGCAGTCCTCGAAAAGACCCGGCTCAGCCATGACCGCAGCCGTCACATCAACCGGATTGACGGCGGATCCATACGCGGGGATGACCTGTTCGATCGCGTGGATCGTTTCGAGCTGAAGAGTGGACAAAGCCAGGCCTTCGACTTCGATGGCGTCAGCGGCAAGGATGCCGCTGCCACCGGACGTGGTGATAACACCCACACCCACCCGAGGATCTGCCGGGTCATCGAGCCGTGCACCTGTGGCAATGAGTGCGCCAGCGTCGAGCAGGTGGTCGATGGTGGCGACTCGAGCCACCCCAACGCGCTCCAAGGCTGCATCGACTACATCATCACCGGAGGTGAGTGCACCCGTATGCGAGGCGGCGGCGCGAGCACCCGCCTCGCTGCGTCCGGCCTTCACCGCAACGGTCGGAACGAGTGCGGCAGTGCGCGCGAGGGATTCCAGGTCCGCGACGGATTCGAGGTACAACAGCACGCCCGACACTTCGGGGTCCGCGGCTAGTGCCGCGGCAACTTCCTCGGCCGTGACGTCAGCCTCGTTGCCGGTGGTGACGGCGATCCCGACGGGTAGGTCTCGCTCCAGTCCCAGCGACAACGCACCGAAGCCGAGCGCACCGGATTGGCTCACCAGCGCCAAGGGTCCAGCGGGTCGAGGCGTGTTGTCCGAGGAGAACACCGGGCTGAACGTGGCGAGAACCGACAGTGGGCCACCCACCGAACCGATGCAGTTGGGTCCGACCAGGCGCATGCCCGACTGCTGGGCGATACGAACGAGTTCGTCCTGGCGTCGTCGTCCGTCGTCGTCCACCTCTCCGAATCCACTCGACATGACAACGCACACGCGAACTCCAGCTTGGGCGCAGTCGGCAACCGCCTGCTGCACGGCTCCTGCTGGAACCATGATCAGCGCCAAGTCGATGGCTCCATCGAGGTCTTGGGCTGCTTCAACTATCCCCTGGTACACGGACAAACCCCTGACGGTTCCGCCCTTGGGATTGACCGGAAGTATCCGTCCGCCGTAGCCGTACTTGAGCAGGTAGTCGATGGGTAGTCGACCCATCGCACCGACGCGTTCGGTTGCGCCGATGACCGCGATGGATTGAGCGGACCACAGCGCCGACAACGCGGACGTCTCCGGCGCGTGGGTCGACGACGTCACGGGAGGATCGCCGTCCCTTCGATCTCCACCAAGGCGTCGTCGTCCCACAGTCGGGTGACGCCCACGAGTGTCATCGCCGGGTAATCACGCCCGACCAGTCGCTGCCACACCGCACCGATGTCGCGGGCATGCGCACGGTAATCGGCCGGGTCAACGCTGAAGATCGTGAGTTTGGCCAACTGATTCGGAGTGCCACCAGCAGCGGCTAGTGCGGCGAGCAGGTTCGTCAGCACCTTCTCGAACTGCTCGACGATGGTCGCTCCGACGATGCGACCTTCCCCATCGAGTGCAGTCTGTCCGGCGAGCAGGACGATGGTGCTTCCCTCCGCCACTACCGCGTGCGAGAACCCGACGGGTGGAGCCAGCTCAGGCGGGTTGATGCGTCGTACGGTCATGATTGAACTCCTCCACCATCGATAGTGATCGCCTGTCCGTTCAAGGCTCCTGTGTCGTTGACGCAATATGCGACGGCGGCAGCCACTTCCTGCGCGGTGATGAGTCGGCCGATCGGCTGCTGCTTCTCCAGGGATGCGCGCGCCTGCTCGGGCGTGCGACCGGTCTTCTCGACGATTGCGTCGATGGATCGCTGGGTCATGGGTGTGTCGACGAATCCTGGACACACCGCATTCACCGTGACACCGGAGGTGGCGACCTCTGCGGCGACCGCGCGCACCAAGCCTACGGCGCCGTGCTTGGCTGCCGCATACGCGCTGATGTACGGCGTACCGACCTTCCCCGCAACGCTCGCGATAACCACAACACGACCGAATCCGCGCTCCACCATCGGCGGAACGAATTCGCGCAGGAAACGGAAAGGCGCGGTGAGGTTGAGCGCCAATGTGGAATCCCACATCCGATCGTCGGTCGAGCCCAACGGTGCTGCGATTCCCTCGCCGGCGTTCACCACGAGCACGTCCACACCTCCCCAGTCGCGGTCGATGGCCGCGCGCATCTCCGCAGGGGCTTGCGGATCGGTGACGTCCGCCGGCAGGACCAGGTGCGGTTGGCTCAGGCCTTCGGCGACCTGCTCAAGACCCTCCGCGCCTCGAGCAGACAGGGCGATTCGGTGCCCGGCCGCATCCATCTGGTCCACAATGGCCGCGCCGATGCCTCTGCTGGCTCCGGTGACCAGGCAGCGCAAGGAGGTTTCCGTCATGCCGTCTCTCCCTGCGGGGCTCGCAATAGTGCGTGTCCTTGTCGATCGGCAATAATACGACACATGGCCCAGCCCCGACCCGTGATCGCCGCAGCCCGCCGAACCGTCTTCGGCAAGTACCGCGGTGGCCTCAGCGCGATCCGCCCCGACGACCTGCTCGGACTGACCCTGGCAGAACTGCGCGACTGCGTCCCCGGCTTGGATCCAGCTCGGGTCGACGACATCATCATGGGCGACGCCAACGGCGCCGGTGAGGACAACCGGAACGTGGCGCGGATGGGTGCACTCCTGGCAGGGTTCCCCGTCAGCGTCCCGGGGGTGACCCTCAATCGACTCTGCGGGTCCGGGGCCGAGGCCCTGGTGCAGGCCGCCCGCGCGGTGCGCGCCGGTGACATGGACATCGTCATCGCCGGGGGCGTGGAGTCGATGAGCAGGGCTCCCTACGTGCTACCCAAATCCGACAAGGCCCTGGATCCCAAGGTCTCCCTCGAACAGACCACCGTCGGTTGGCGGATGATCAACCCCAAGTTCCCCAGCCACTGGACCGACAGCCTGGGTGAATGCGCCCAGCGCAGTGCCCAGGATCGCGGCATCGGCCGCACCGCACAAGACGAGTGGGCCGCACGATCACATGAGCGAGCAAGCGCCGCGTGGGCCGCTGGTGTTCATGATGATTTCGCGTTCGCGGTCGAAGGGGTCGAGCGCGACGAGTCGATCCGTCCGGACACCACTGTGTCTCGATTGGCGGAGCTACGCCCCGCATTCACGGCCGATGGCACGGTCACAGCCGGTAACTCCTCGCCCATCAACGACGGAGCTGTCGCCGCATTGATCACCGACGAGGCCAGGGTGCGCGAATTCGGGCTCGAACCTCTCGGCACGATCGTGGCGTCCAGCGTCGTTGCTGTCGAACCCGACGAATTCGCCAAGGCACCTGTTCCCGCGATGCACAAGTTGCTCGCGCGAACGGGACTCACCTTCGACGACATCGACCTATTCGAAATAAACGAGGCTTTCGCCGCCATGGTCCTCACGGTGCTTCACGACGAACCGCGGATTCCGGTAGACAAAGTGAACATGCATGGCGGAGCCATCGCGATGGGGCATCCGGTAGGAGCGTCAGCTGCGCGCGTCGTGATCGACGCCGCGCGCCACCTCAAGCGGCGCGGTGGCGGTCGCGCCATCGCAACAGCGTGCATCGGGGTCGGATTGGGAATCGCCGTTCTAGTGGAGGTGCCGTGATCAAGCTCGAGGAGTTCACCGACGTTCGATACGAAGTCGAGGACGGAGTCGCGATCATCACCATCGATCGCCCCGACCGGTACAACGCACTGCGCGGTCGTACCGTCGACGAACTCATCTACGCGTTCCGCTACGCATGGATCGACGAGTCGGTGGGGGCGATCGTCTTGACAGGAGCTGGAGAGAAGGCGTTCTGCTCCGGTGGCGACCAGAAGGAACGCGCCGCTACCGGGGGCTATGGCGAGACCGAGATGGGCATGTTCGAAATCGAGCGGCTGCATCGACTGATTCGGGAGATACCCAAGCCCGTTATCGCAGCGGTGAACGGATTCGCCATCGGCGGCGGCCACGTTCTCCACGTTCTGTGCGATGTCTCCTTGGCATCCACCAACGCACGATTCGGGCAGGTCGGACCGCGAGTGGGCAGCTTCGATGCCGGTTTCGGCACGGCCTATCTGGCACGCGTGGTGGGTGAGAAGCGTGCCCGGGAAATCTGGTTCTTCTGCGATCAGTACGACGCAGATACGGCTGAACGATGGGGTTTGGTCAATCGAGTCGTCCCACCGGAGGAATTGCGACCCCTGGCCATGGAATGGGGTCGAAAGGCGTGCGCCCTTTCGCCAACGGCGCTCAAGACCCTGAAGCACAGCTTCAACGCCGATACCGATCACATCGTCGGCATCCAATCCCTCGCGTTCGACGTCCTCGATTTGTTCGTCGAGACCGACGAAGCGAAGGAGGGTGCGCGCGCGTTCATCGAGAAGCGGCCCCCGGACTTCGGTCCGTACCGCTGAGCGGGCGTCCTCTTGCGCTAGGAGAGGATCTTGGCGACGAGGGCTCCGCTTCCGCCTCCCACTCCGCCGCCGGGCCAGGTGCCCGAGCCGCATACGTACAGATCACGGACCGGCGTGCGATGGCGTCCCCATCCCGGAACGGGCCGCAGGAAGAAGAACTGAGCCGGGTGATGGGATCCACCGAGTGAGTCGCCGCCGATCAGGTTGGCGTTGTGGCGCTCGAGATCCGCGGGGGTGAGCACAGCGCGCGAGCGGATCCGTGCGCGCAGTCCCGGGGCGTACTCCTCGATCTTGTCGATGATGCGATCTGCGTAGATCTCGCCCACCTCGGCCCAGGACGATCCATCGGCGAGGACCAGCGGCAGGACTCTCACCTGCACCCACAACGTGTGCTTGCCCTCCGGGGCCCGGCTCGGATCGCTGACGGTCGGCTGTCCCACGACCAAGGTCGGCGACTCGGGCAACCTTCCCGCGGCAGCTTGGGTATACGTCATGGCCATGTCGTCGATGTACGGGCCGATGTGCACGTAGTTGAACGTCCGCGCCTCGGCCGAACGCCATGGCGGGAGTTCGTCCAACGACAGGTGGATCATCATCGTCGCCAGTCCGGGGGTGAAGCCACGTACCCGACGCACCTCCAGTCGCTCGCGTTGATCGGCCGGCAAGAGGTCGGCCATCAGCGCTGGGTTCACGTTGGAAACAACGGCGCGCGTGGCGTCGATGCGAGTTCCATCAGCCAGAACCACACCGGTCGCCTTGCCGCCCGCCACCGCGATCTCCTGGACCGTCGCATTGCACCTGACCTGGCCGCCGTTCTCCTCGATGACGGCTACCAACGCGTCGATGAGCCCCGCGGCTCCACCCTTGCCGATGACCATGCCGAACTGCTGGCCACCAATCGTCTCCAGGAAGCTGAACAGCGCGCCGCCTGAGATGTCGGGAGCGAAGTCCAGGTGCATCCCCCACGAGGCCATCAATGCCCGCGTCTTCGGATTGGCGAAGTTGTCGCCGGTGAACGATCGCGTGGACTGCAGTGCCAATTTCGCCATGTCGAAGACGCCGTCCGACCCAAGATGCCGCCAAGCCTTGTACGCCGTCTTGGCCATGGACCACGACGGCATGTCCGCCCCGAGCACCCCGATGATGTACGGCGCCCACTGCCCCAACTGAGCTGTGAGGCGTTCCCACGCCTCGACGTCTTCGGGTACTTCGCGCATGAGTTCGGCGATCGTGGCGTCGGTGTCGGCGTGGACGCCGATCATCGAGCCGTCGGGAAAGACCGAGCAGAAGGGTCGACTCGACGGGACGAGCGAGAAACCGTGCCTTTCCAGGTCCGATCCGAGCGCGGCCATAACCGGGCCCCCGGCGAACAGCCCGAGGTTCATCGCGAACAGGTCGTGACGGTATCCCGGTTCGGTGATCTCCTGAGTGCGCACGGCTCCCCCCGGTTCGGGTTGGGACTCCACCACCACCACGGAGCGGCCGGCCTTGGCGAGTAGTGCGGCGGCCGACAATCCGTTGATCCCCGCGCCGATTACCGCGACTTCTGTTCGCATGACGCGATCTTATGGAATTCTGACGATCGGCAGCCAGCCGCAATAGAAGATTCCCGGAGGTCGAATGTCCACGCACGACTCGGCGTCGAGCAACCACGACATCGTCATCATCGGCTCGGGCATCAACTCCCTGGTGGCCGGTGCGCTGCTCGCGCGGGCCGGACGAAAGGTGGTGCTGCTCGAGCGCAATGCCCAGCCCGGGGGTGCGATGTGGACCTCGAATGATCACGTACCTGGCTTCACGATCGAGATGCTGTCCAGTTGGCACCCCCTGTTCGTGGGAGGACCCGCCTACGGAGCTTTGGCGCAGGACCTCGAGCGCCATGGGCTCGAGTACCGCAACACCACGCTGCCCACCGGGGTGATCTGTAGGGACGGAACCGCCTTCCTATCGACCGATCCCGAAGTCACCGCACAGGAAATGGCCCGTCTGGGCGATGCGGACAACTGGAACGCCCTGATGGCCGACTTCGGTTCCAAGGCCGATTTGGCATTCGGACTGCTCGGCACCGACTTCTGGCGACGGAACGCTTGGAAGTTCGGGTGGAAGGCCTACCGACAACTCGGACGTCGCGGGCTACTGGAATCCGGAGCCGATCTTCTCGAACCGGCCGCGCCATGGGCCGACCGAACCTTCGCTTCGCCGGTCACCAAGTCACTGCTCGCGCCGTGGGCTCTGCACAACGGCCTCGGGCCCGATGATGCAGGGAGCGCGTTCATCACGACGGTGATCGCTGCCGCGATAGCGATGGGCGGGATGCCCGTGCCGGTCGGAGGCGGCCGCGCACTCGTCGATGCCCTGATTGCAGTGATCACCGAGAACGGCGGCCAGGTGCTGACCGGGGCCGAGGTGGTGCGCATCACCACTCAGGCACGCGGATCAACGAGCCGGGCTACGGGTGTGCAGACTGCCGACGGTCGCCGCTTCGCGGCGGCTCGCGCCGTACTGGCATCGGTCACGCCGCCGGCGCTGTACGGGAACCTGCTCGGGGAAGCCGATCCGGCCCGACGCAGCGCAGCCGAGCGCTTCCGATTCGGACGCGCCGGCATGCAGATCCACATCGCACTCGACGAACCCGCGCAGTGGAACGGCGACTCCCGGCTCGCGGACACCGCCTTGATCCACATCCTCGATGGGATGGACTCGCTGTCGGAGTCGGTGAA
>CAYPSE010000016.1:0-20477 GCA_964413305.1 uncultured Rubrivirga sp.
TGCGGTACGTCCTCGATAGTCCGGAGTTCGGCAATGATGACATCGTCCTTCTCAGCCAATGCATGGGCGCGAATGCGACCTTCCTCGCGTTCCAGGAAGAACCGGAGTTATTTGCCAATCCGCAGATCAAGGGTGTGATTGCGAACCAGCCGACCCTGTCCTATGACTTCTCCGACCGCTACATCCGAGCGAATGCCTTCGGACTCAACCTGGTAGATGACGTGCTGAGAGTGCAGCAGGACAAATACGGGTTCGGTTTCGCTGACACGGTCAATTACGTCCCGAGCGTCACGGTCCCAGTGCTCTATGCACAAGTGGAGAAGGACGTGTATACCTTCGATGAAGAGACCGGGGAGAACGACATCCAGAAGATCATGGACGCAACACCGACGGAACACGACATCGTGTGGATCGGCTCCGATCAAGAGATTCCGTTCGGCTCGGACGCACGATTCGACGCCTACCAGTACTTCAATACACACCCAGAAGAGCTAGTGGACTTCGTCGAACGAGTGACTAGTTAACGCACCCTTCGAGTGCCGCCTTGGCCCACCGGGATCTGGGCCAAGGCGGCGGGGTGACGGCGAAAGGTGAAGGAGAGCATCACCGCTGCCACCCTGGAATGCTGGCAAGGTCAAGAGACGCACTGATAAGGCGTGCCGGAGCACTAGGCTTTCGTAACTCCTACGAGTTGTGGAAGAGCAATGGCCTACCAAGTCACGAATGAAGACGGTGGACGAACGCTGCTGATCCGCACAGCCCTAGACCTCCTTAATACCGTTCATCCGGAGGATCTTTCGATCCGAGAAGTTGCTCGACGTGCCGAGTTATCCTCGGGTGCTCCCTACCACCACTTCAAAACGAAGACCGACCTCTTAGCCGCCTGCGCGGTCGTCGCATGGACCGACCTGTGTGATCAACTGGAGAATGACGGAGCGAACGGTCCGCTGGACCAGCTACTCGAGCGCGCGAAGACGTATCTCGCCTACGCGCGCGCCAACCCGGGCCCCTACCAACTCATCACCTCCAGGTTGTTTGTAGACGTCGAACGATTCCCTCGGATCGTCGAACTTCGGGCTCGCGCGATGGGTGGAGTCATCGACTTGATCATCGCCGCTCGAGATCCTGGTATGGACCGGCAAACAGCGAAGTTCCTGGGCGTCAGCATGTGGTCGCTGCTGCACGGACACCTGATGCTCAACAATGACTTGAGCGGTCTGCTTGACTCCCAAGCAACACTCGACGATGAGATCGCACGGTTGGCCACACAAATGGCTCAACTTCCTGTCCCTAGCCAGAGCCTGCACCAATAGGTCCCATGAGCTTCGAGGCCGGCAGCAAGACCTTCCCGCTGGAGTCCTGAGACACCCACTGCCTTCAACGGGAAATACACATGCAAATCCTCACGAGCAACCCAACCCGGAAATCTGTGAGGGCAACATTTGCATCTGCAGTCGGAATAGACACCTGATGATGGCAATCCCTCGCAAGTGCGACCTTGAGTTCTATGTCGATACTTCGAGATCGTCGTTCGAATATCGACCCCATCGGAGCCCGTCGTCCAGCTTTACGGCTCTGGCAGTTCAGCGTTAGTAGTCTTGTGAACATGAGGACACGGACCGTGTCGCCACTGCGGTCCCGGGGCTGAGCCTGAGACAGAGCGCTGCCGTCCCATTCGCTACATTGCTGACTGGGAGTGGCGGAGACGTGCGACAAATCCTTGAGGACGCAGACCTGGTCGTCGTAGGGTCAGGATTCTTCGGACTCACTGTTGCGGAGCGCGCTGCGACCGCGGGCTACCGCGTTGTCATTCTTGAGTCTCGTGACCATCTCGGGGGAAACGCCCATTCCTACACCGATCCCGAGACGGGAGTGGAGGTGCATCGGTATGGGTCGCACCTGTTTCACACCTCGAACACTCAGGTCTGGGAGTACGTCAATAGGTTTACGACTTTCAACGACTACCGACACCATGTGCAGATCACCCACAAGGGTCGGGTCTATCCGATGCCGATCAACCTGGGCACCATGTGCGCGTTTTTCAAGCGCTCGTTATCGCCCGAACAGGCGAAGCAACTCATCGCCGAGCACGTGTCCGACTGCGCAATCGATAATCCATCGAATCTTGAGGAAAAGGCACTGGCCTTGATCGGTCGACCGCTATACGAGGCATTCATCAAGGGCTACACAGCGAAGCAGTGGGAGACCGACCCCACCCAGTTGCCCGCTGAGGTCATCACTCGCCTTCCCGTTCGCTACACCTTCAACAGTCGCTACTTCAGCGACACTTGGGAAGGACTCCCAATCGAAGGATATGCACGCTGGTTGGCCGCCATGGCGGACCAACCAAACATCAGAGTGCTGCTGAAGACCGACTTCTTCGATGTCAGGCACCTAGTTCCCGGCCACATGCTCGTCGTCTACACCGGACCGCTTGACCGGTATTTCGAGTATCGCTACGGGGAACTGGGGTGGCGCACATTGGACCTGGAGCTGGCGGTGAAGGATGTTGGGGACTTCCAGGGAACCTCGGTCATGAACTATGCGGATCTGGATATCCCCTACACGCGCATTCACGAGTTCCGGCACTTGCACCCCGAACGCGACTATCAGATGGAGCGGACCGTTGTTATGTACGAGTACAGCCGGGTCGCGCAGCGCAAGGACGATCCTTTTTACCCGACCAATTCCAGTGCCGATCGCTTCAGACTCGCGCGCTACCGGGAAGCTGCAACCACGGAACCAAATGTCGTCTTCGGGGGGCGCCTCGGCTCCTATCAGTACCTGGACATGCACATGGCCATCGCCAGCGCCTTGACGACGTTCGACAACGAGATCGAGCCGCGACTTCAGGCAGCGAGAATGCGATGACGAAAGTAGCGATCGTGATGCCGGCATGGAACGAAGCGGAGGGCCTACCCGGTTTCATCAAAGAACTCAACGATGCCTTGGACAAGTGGTCGCCAGTGTTCGTTGTAGTGGACGACTGCTCGACAGATGGCACCGCGAGTGCGGCCCTGTCCCTCGCCCAATCCGGAATCGCCGTCAGCGTGCATACCAACGAATGCAACACCGGACACGGACCGAGCACGGTCCAGGCCCTCAATCTGGGTCTAGCCGCCGGGGTGGACTTCGTCGTCGCCGTCGATGGAGACGGGCAGTTTCTCGGGGAGGACGTCAACCGAGTCATGGAAACCCTCGCAACGAGTGGGGTGGATGTCGTTGAGGGTGTCCGCACGGGTCGCAACGACCCTGCGTACCGCCTACTTGTATCCCTGGCTACGCGACTCCTCGTGGCCTTGAGAGCCCATGCGCTCCCAGCAGATGCCAACACGCCACTGCGCGCGTACCGCGCTGAGGCGCTTGCCAACATCCTCACAGCTACACCTGCGCAAGCTGCAACGCCCAACCTGATCTTCTCCGTTTTGTGCCGGCAGTGGCGGCTGCAAGTGGCAGAGGTCGCTGTTCGGTCCGTCCCCAGACGTAGTAGCAACCCAGTGGGCAGCACCTGGGGGAGAGCTCGCAAGCGACTACCCAGTAGACGTTTCGTGGCTTTCAGTCTGAATGCTGTGTGGGAGTGGACGACTCTGTCATTACCTCGAGAACCGATGGGCAGGGTCGGGTGCCTATGTGGACGCCCATAGCCAGTAAGCAAGAAGACGGGGAGTGGCTTGGCCTACGAAGGTGTGTCGTCATCACCAACGTCTGCCTCGCGGTGGGCATAGGGATCGCACTATTCGCAACTCTTTGGGCGAATTATGATTGGGATATAGATCACGAGATCTATTTCGGTCAGCAACTAGGGTCCGGCGACCCAATCTGGGTCAGCGAGTTTCATGACAAGACGCCCCTGGTACAGCAACTGTTCGCCCTTCCCGGCCTCACGAAGAGCGTGCACCTTTGGCAAGTCATGTCGGCCATCATTGTCGGACTTGGTGTCCTTGCAACACGCAAGATCCTTCCTCAACTATCGGAGTTTCGGTCCCTTGAACCCAAGTTGCGGCACTCAATCGCCTGGGCGGGAGGCTTACTTTTCGCGTTCTCAGTCGTAACGCTGCCAGGCGGAATCACCGTGATCAACGGACCAGCTACAAGCATGTGGCTGGTCTCTGTTTTGACGCTCTTGTTGTGGGTGGATGTCTTCCTGAGCGCTGGCACGAAGGGCCCACATGTTGCGCTGCTCGCCAGTATCGCCGGAGCAGTTGCCGTGTCCATCCGTCCGTACCTTGCGGCCCCGTTGGCTGTGATGGTGGTGTATGCCTTGGCGTTTCGCGCTGGGCCTCGCAGAGGCCGGCGAGTGACCGCATCGGCAGCGTTCGCTGCCGCATTCGCCGGTTCCCTGCTTGTTCTCAATCTCATTCCGTATGTCGCAACTAGTCAACTGGCAGTAGTGGCTGATGGCTTGCGCATGCTTGCGGCGGACCTGAATCCAACACCCGCGACCCGATCGATGATCGCGGACTTCACGCGGGTGGGAGCGATTCAAAGCGCCTATCTGTGGTTGCTTCTCGTGACAGGCGTGCTTTGCATGGTGCGAATGGTTAAGGATCGAACGACCGGCTATGAAGCATCTGTCGCACTGGCTTCAGCAAATCTGGCCCTTTTGGTGCTGATTCTTCGTAGCCACTGGTGGTCGCACTACGTCATCATGTTCAGTGGCCCCGTGGCCCTCCTCGTTGTGTGGGGAGGGTTGGGTTTCATTGCGAGCCAGACGCCGAGCCGCACAGTAATCATGATGACCCGCCTGATCATCCCGTCGGTCGTGCTCGGTCTGGTCTTTTCGGTTGCCTTCGTCACGGCCCGACCGATACGCGATCGACTCATTGCCCAGGACTGGTCGCTGATCCTTGAACACCCTGATGCCGAGCAGTTACGCATATTGCAGGCCAACCTGAAGGCCGGTGAGAGTTTCCTCGTACCACACAGCATGTATGTGCATTGGGTGATGACGGAGTCTCGCCACGGTTTCCCCCATGCCTCCAACACCGATCACGTTCTCAAGGGCTGGTGGACTGGGCTACCGAATGCGGACTCCTTCTCGACTCCTCGAGACGAATACGAGTACTGCAATCTGCTCCGCACCACAGGTCCATCGGTCGTGGCCATTCGCGATGACTCAGCTCTAGCGGCGTGCCTGACCACCACGCGGACTCCGTACGAGTTGCGGAAAGCTACGCCACTGCGGCATGGGTCAGACTTGCTCATCTTCGAGCGGTCGAGGCAGTACGACTGAGCCGGATTTCACACGCCGCACCGAAGTCGTGGTGCGGAAGCCCTAGGTGCTCGGCGAGAACTCGGACGTAGTCGATCGGGATGGGCTTCGCAACTCTTCGTGGTCGGCGCCCTGCGACCGTACCGGAAATGAACAGGAAGGTGTACTTCCTAGTGTGGTGATCGAAGATGAGTGGATCCCCGAGACCGCCGCTGAAGTATTCGCCCGGCGCCCGGATACCACTTTGCCGTCCATCTCCAACGCGGCGGGTTTCGGCCGGACCCCAATCCCCTACAGGTTGGCCACTCGGGATGCGCGGCTCGAAACACTCGCAGTCGACAATCTCAGGCAGTTATCTCCTTGAACCGCCACCTGCTCGACGGTGTCTGTAGCGGCGAAGCAGGAAACCAATGAGTACCAACATTCCGATCCCGGTGATCACGCTCAGGTACGGGTACTGAAAGAAGGCCACGTAAATCGCTACACCGAGTGTCCGCTCGAACCACCCAGGAATGGCCACTTCGGTGATCACGTCGTCAATAGAGAAGATCGAACCGGCTTCGGTGCACCAAGCGGTTGAACCGAGGGGAATGTCCTGCACGGTGAAAATGCCGTTCTCAACCTTGGTTCGAACGCGTTGATCGGATTCGGTGAGGATTCCGGTCCGTGTCTGGTGAATGATCTGGCCCCCGTCGGCCAAATAGTCGAAGGTGATGATCGGGTAGTCGCCTTCAGGTGTGCGCCGAGGTGGAGTGATGTGATAACCCAGAACCGCCTTGATGTCCTCGGGCGAGGCGCTTTCGGGGGCGTCCCCGAGTTTCGCGAACGCGGCGTCGGTCGGTGCCCAGATGGTCTTGTCCGAGGCAGCCGGGTTGGTCAGGATCTCGTAGCCCTCGGGGTCGAATTCCCGCAAGTAGTCCAAGAACACGTCGTGTACGCCGGTCGCCTCAAGCACATCGATGGCACTCAGGCCTGCCCCTTCGTCCGGACAGACGAACTCGGTTTCGATCGCCGCTTGAGCGACTGCGGTAGTGACTGGGCTTGACACGGTGAATAGCAACAGTCCAGCAGTTGCAGCGATGCTGGTCACAGACACGCATCTCATACTGTCTGCTTCTTCCCGGCAAGGAGTGCGAGCAGTCGCTCCAACGGCCCTTGACAGAATCTCTTCATCCACAGCCACGCGAAGATGGAAAGAATTGCCCACGATCCGATTGCGGTGAGGACTACTGGAAAGGCACCCCACTTTGCGAAGGCGTCGAGTCCATATGCACTGAAGACGAGGGACAGCATGGCTGACTCACCGATATACACGGTGAGGGACATCCGGCCCGCCGGCGCCATTGCCGACAGGAATCGTGGATTGCGGTGGAGCAGAAGAGCGATCGTGCCAATGTAAGCGGCGGTGAGGATCGGAGCTGTGGCGAATCCGAGGGCAATGCCCACGGCTCCGGGCGGTGAGAAGGGATTCTCGTTCGCAATGGCACCGATCTGCAGCCCTGCAGCGATGGCTTGAAGTGGCAGTCCGATGCCCCAGCCCCACCGCGAGAGTTTTCGCCATAGGTCGAGGTTCGCGCCGGGATCGGTGAGAAGGCGACGACGCGATGCGAGCAGCCCGACCACGAAGGCCGCGAAGGCCATGGGGCCTTGCAGAAGGAAGACGGAGAACAGGACGATGGGAAGGGATTCGAGGCGGGCCAGCGAAGCCTCGGCAAAGGAGCCGCTTGCCAAAGCAAATTCCAGGTCACCAAGACCCAGCGAACCGTCTTCCGGGAATGCCGCCGCGAGAGAAGTGATGACGACAATGCAGAACACCGATAGCGCGACCGATGCGATCACCCAGCGCTTCAAAACACGATCCGGTGAGCGGGAAATCGCGAAGAGCAGCACCCCGAGAATCGAGTAGGTGATGAGGATGTCGCCGACGAAGAAGAACACCGCGTGCGCGAGTCCGAAGAGGAACAGGGCCAGCATCCGGCGCAGATAGCGTCGACGATTCGCCTTCGTGTGGTCACGCAGGATGAACGATGCGCTGTATCCGAAGAGGAACGAGAAGAGCAGGTAGAACTTGCCCTGCGCGAACGTGGCTACGAATAGCGCGGTGAGTCGATTGGCAACCCCATCTACTGAGTCTTGGGTGAAGCCGTCGGCGCTGATCCCGAGGAAGGCCGCATTGACGACGACGATTCCCAGCAGAGCGATCCCGCGAAGCCGATCGGGGAGGGCTTCGCGCTTCGTTGTAGTCGCCACCCCGCGACCGTAGCCGAGAATTGAACATTGCTGTTAACTTCTGAACGTGGTGATCAAAAACGAGCGGATCCTCGACGCTGCCGCCGAGGTTCTCGCTAAGCGGCCCGATGCCACCTTGCAGTCCATCGCCAAGGCCGCAGGGATCAGTCGAACCACGATCTTCAACAAGTTCACCACCCGCGAGGCGCTGCTTGAAGCCCTTGGCGTGGAAACCTTGAGGCGCATCGGCGAGGTGATGGCACGGGTGCCAGAGGATCTAGGTGACGACTCGGATGGATTCGCCTCGGTGATGGTGGAGGTGACGGCTGGATTGATGCCCTTGGGTCCTCGAACGGCCTTTCTTCGGGTCGTTCCCGGGTGGGGGAACGAGCTCGATGGTCACTGGGTCGAGGCGGTGACACCGTTGGCCGTTTACATCGGAAAGGCGCAATCCCGCGGAATCGTGCGCGCTGATCAGCCAGCACGGTGGTTGGTGGCGTCGTACATCGGTTTGTTGTTCGCAGCGTGGGACGAGCTAGCCGAGGGTGAATTGGGTCAAGTCCAGGCATCACGATTGGTCATCGAAACGTGGATGTCCGGCGCGTCGTCGTAGGTCGTGTCGGTTCATCGCACGTACGGTTGTCCCCGTTAAACAACCGATCTACTTTCCCCAGGAGTTCCCATGCGTCGTTCACTCGCCCTTGCTGCTGCTGCTGTCGCAGTCTCCGCCACTTTGGCTGCCTGCTCATCCGACGACTCATCCGGCGAAATGGTCGGCGGCATGACCGAATGCACGGACGAGATCATCAACCAGGCTGCTGAGGAGTACGTCACGGAGATCAGCGGTGGTGCGAATGCGTGGTATCCGGACTCGGTCCAGTGCGCCGATGGCTGGGCGGTTGCTTCCGGCATCAATGGCGAGGTCGACGCTCCCGAAGATGGTCCGATGGGTGCTCCGGCCAACATCATCTTTCAACAAGAGGGTCAGTTCTGGATTCCCAAGGATGCTGCGGACGTGTGTGGAACCTTCGATGGCGACAACTATCCGTCCGATGCGGAGATCCCCGAGGCTCTCTACAGCGCCTGCATCTCCGGCTGATGCCACGTCGCCGCACCTTCGAGGCGTCGGCGCGAGGTAGTTACGCTCGGGTGCTCAGCGTTCCTCATACCCGGGAGTTCATGTGTCCGTCGAGCACTATGTCCTGACTTTGCGTTGCAAGGATGCGCCGGGGATCATCCATGCGGTCTCGGGGGCGCTGCTGGCGATCGAGGGAAACGTCCTCGAACAGGCGCAGTACACGAACGAGCGCACGGGCATGTTTGCGATGCGTACCCGATTTGAGAGTGAATCGACCGATGTCGGCGCCCTGCGGGCGCACGTGGAGCGGGCCACTGCCTCTTTCGAACCGCAAATCACGCTTCGCAATGAAGAGGATCGTCACCGCGTGATGATCATGGTCTCGCAGTACGACCACTGCCTAGTGGACTTGTTGTATCGCCAGGCCAACGGCGAAATCGCTATGGATGTCCCGGTGATCGTCTCCAACCATGAACTGTGTCGCCCGATCGCCGAGCAGTACGGCATCCCCTTCCGCCACATCCCAGTGGAGAAGGGCGCCAAGGATCAGGCTGAGGACGAACTGCGCTCAGTGATGGCCGAGTTCGACGTCGATGCCGTGGTCCTTGCCCGCTACATGCAGATTCTCAGCGATCGGCTATGCGGAGAACTTGAAGGTAAGGCGATTAACATCCACCATTCGTTCCTGCCGGGTTTCAAGGGGGCTCGCCCGTACCACCAGGCGTACGACCGCGGAGTGAAATTGATCGGTGCAACCGCGCACTTCGTGACAGCGGATCTGGACGAGGGTCCGATCATCGAGCAGGGCGTCGAACGCGTGGAGCATCACCAAACGCCCGAGGACCTGGCCCGGATCGGCCGCGACATCGAACGCCTCGTGCTCGCCCGTGCCGTCAAGCTCTTCGCCGAGGATCGCGTCCTCCTAGAAGAGCACCGTACGGTGGTATTCGCCTGAGGTTGGGTGTTCAATACGCACCTTCCCGTCATCTGAGCAGGGGGACCCATGGTCCGCACGTTGGTCGTAACGAACGACCTGCCGCCCAAAACGGGCGGTATCCAAACGTTTCTGCATGAGGTGGTGCGTCGGCAGGATCCAGCCAGCATCGTGGTGCTCGGACCGCGGCAGGCGGGCAGCGAGAATTTCGATGCAAAGGCGGGGTATGAGATCCATCGGCACGACGGTCCGATCATCCCCACCCCGTGGATGGCCAAGCGAGTAGCCGAGGTGGCCGCCGTGAGCGGTGCCACCCAGGTGATGCTCGGCTCGGGGATGCCCAACGGACACCTCATTCCGTTCCTGCGCAGGCTCGGTTTGCCCACGGCACTCGTCATCACCCATGGCAATGAAGCTGGATGGGCGCAACTGCCTGCCGGTCGCGCCCTCGTCTATCCGCTGAACGGTGCTCGCAATGTCACGTACCTCGGAGACTTCACCAAGAAGATTTTGGCCAAGTACGTGAAGCCCGAATCGCGTTTGCACCGTTTGCCCCCCGGCGTGGACACCGAGCGCTTCCGCCCGGGAAGTGGCGGTGAGGAGCTCAGGCGTCGTCTTGGCTTCCACGACCGTTTCGTGATCGGAACGGTGACGCGCCTGGTGCCGCGTAAGGGTGTGGATCTGCTGATCCAGGCCCTGCCCCTTGTTCGACGTTCCATTCCCGACGCGGTGCTGCTGGTCGCGGGCGATGGGCCCAGGCGTGAGGAATTACGCGAACTCGTCGTGACGACGGGTGTCGCGGATGTGGTCGAGTTCATCGGAGCTCCGCCTCACCAGGATCTACCTGCCGTCTATGACGCCATGGACGTCTTCGCATTGCCTACTCACACGCGCAAGTTCGGTGTGGACGTCGAGGGGCTCGGCATCGTCTTCCTGGAAGCGGCCGCCACCGGTGTTCCCGTGCTAGTCGGGGCCAGCGGTGGGTCGGTAGATGCCGTTCGACCCGGGGTAACCGGTCAGTTGATCGGTATCGATCCGCAAGCCATCGCGGCCAGCATCGTGGAACTCGCTCGAGATCAAGGGAAGCGCGAATCGATGGGTCAAGCTGGGCGGCAGTGGATGGTCGAGGACTGGCAGTGGTCCGATCGGGCAACGCGCGTAGCGGAGCTTCTCGGGGCAGACTAAACGGGTGACCACCGTGCTTGGCGAGAAGACTCTGGCCGAGTTGATCGAGGACGGTGGCGTCGTTGCCCTCACGGGTGCTGGAGTATCGACGGCTTCGGGTATTCCCGATTACCGCGGCCCCAATGGCGCTTTCACCCGTGGTCACCAGCCGATGACGTATCAACAGTTTCTTCGGGATCCAAGGGGTCGGCTTCGCTACTGGGCGCGAGGACACGCCGGCTGGACCCGCTTCGCCCAGGCCGCCCCCAATGCAGCACACCACGCTCTTGCCTCTTTGGAAGCGAAAGGTGTCGTGTCGGGAGTCATCACCCAGAACGTGGATGGGCTTCATCAAGCTGCTGGCTCCACGTCGGTTATCGACCTGCACGGTCGGTTGGACCGCGTGGTGTGCCTTGCGTGCGGTTACGTGGAAAGTCGCACGAGCGTGCACGATCGCATGACGCAAGTCAATCCACACCTGACGGCGGTATCGCAAACGATCAATCCAGATGGCGATGTGGATTTGCCCGACCATGTTCTCGATGGTTTCCAGATGGTGACATGCTTGATCTGCGACGGCGATCTCAAGCCGGACGTCGTCTACTTCGGTGAGACCGTTCCCGGTGACCGGGTGCAACAGTCCTACGCGTGGATCGATGATGCGCAGGTCGTGTTGGTTGCCGGTTCCTCGCTTACCGTCTACTCGGGCCGCAGATTCGTCATCCATGCGCACAAGGCGGGCATACCGGTGGTGATCGTCAACTCCGGTTCGACGCGGTGCGATGAACTCGCATCGCTACGGATCGACGGAGATGTGGGCGAAGTGCTCACCTCACTGATACCTGCAGACAGGTGAGACGGATAGGGATCCGCCCCACCTGCACTGCGGACTAGGTCCAACGACCCTGGCCCTGACCCTTGCCTTGACCTTGGCCGTCACCGCAGTTTCCCGGCGCATTCACATCCCCTGCTACAAGAGCGGTGAAGGCTGCTAGGTGCTTCTCGGAACCATTGAGCAGGTTGGTGAACACGCGGGTGATGTCCGCCGGTTGACCGGCATCGAGGGCCTCCTGGAGGTCGTCGATGTCCAGTTCTTCGATGGCGATACCGACCTGAGCCGCTGCCTCGAGTGAGGAGCTGCCTTTAGCGACCATGTCGTCGTACATCTTCTGGAATACCGGATCGTCGAATTCCCCGACTGCGTCGCCCACAGTGGGATCGGTGACTGAGTACGCATCGAGCAGGCTGCGAACGGCATTTTGGTGACGGTTCTCACTATTGGCGATCCGATCGAAGGTGGGGACGTCGTACATGTCGCCCAGTGTGACGTAGACGTCGTGTGCAACCTTCTCCTCCGTCACCATTGCCCGCAAAAGATCAGCAGTTACTGGATCGGTGTCTGCTTGCACGGGAATCGCAACAAGCAAGGACCCGGGAATTGCGAGCGCAGCGGCAGCGAGTCCGACCACGGTGCGTCGTGTAGTGGTGTTCATCTTGCCCTCCTTGTGGTGTGTCTCTTAGGGGACAACACAGTTATGACATAGGGATGTGTTGGCACGATTTGGTGAGTGTCAGGCGTGTGTAAAGGTGGCGACGTTCCGGTTAACGCGGTCGTGGAAATGGGCACCATGCCCTACTCGAGCGGGACTAAAGCCCTAACTACCGAGCTGCTCGACGACCTTCTTGTTGCCGTCTTTGTACGTGGCGAGAAGTCCGATGCCGCCGGTGAGTTTCATCTCCTTGGCTCCCTCGCGGAGCTCAACGTGCTCGGCAGCGCCGAACTTGCCGAGTGTTATCTGGCAGGCGGAGCGATCGAAAGCCATGAGTTCCTCCCCGGGAGTTTCGCCCGTTGTCCCGAGACGGAACAACCGAATGTGCGTCGGGGTAACGGCCAGCAACATCCGGACACTGACTCCCTGCCCTGCTGCGTGTGCTTCTCGGGCGGCGTGAACGCCGGCTGCTGCGCCCAGACCTTCGGAGAGGGAGCTGTCGAGAAGCTCGCCGGCAGCAGCGGAACCACCGATGGCGGCGAGTGCTGTTGCGATGTAGTCGTCTTGAACAGCGAACACCCCCGCGGCGAGAATGTCCTCATCTGCGGGGGTGACGCTGCGAGCGTATTCGATCAGCTGCTGCGCGTTGGCCATGATTTTCAGGCTATCGCTTCAACAGCACCGGCCCCGCAACCCGCACCTTGCGGCTGGTGAGGGGTGCACAGGTGCCGTCCAGCTGGCACACCTGGTTGAAGGAGCGGTTCACACTGAAGGACTTGCGGCCCTTGGTCGGGTAGACGATCTGAATACGACCGTCGGGTCCGGTGAAGTTGCAGCGGACCTTGGTGTTCTTCTTGTTGCTGGTGCAGCCGGTCCACCGGCTGCCGACGATCCAGTCCTGCATGGTCTGCATGGCTACTGCGCCGGGGGTGTTGTCGAAGTACTCGATGCCCCACAGGTCATTGCCCTGCTCCCACGTGTACATGTACACGCGCGAGATGCCCAGACGTAGGGCGTCCAGGTAGGTGACCGCGGTCCAGTTGGCGGCCTTCGCCCCCACGATGTCCACGTCAGGGTTCTGCGGGCCAGGGCCCTTGAGGCCGAAGTTGTTCTCGGTGTCCCACACGGGAAGCTTCGGCGCATTCTCTTCTATGAGTAGGCGATTGAACTTCTCCGCGAGAATGCCGCGGTCCACCGGTGTCCCCAGACTCGCCGGATAGGTATGAACTGCGTAGGCGTCGATCGGCCAGCCGTCGGCCTTGAGCGCCTTCAAGAAGGGGCGGTACCACTTGTAGAACTTGTTGTTGTCGGCCCCCAGGCGGGTACCAACGCTGGTGGCGACGACCTTCGCTGCCGGATCGATCGCCTGCACGATGTCGTAGGTCCGCTTGGTGAGATCGGCAAGTTGCTGCGGGGATCCCTCGAAGAACGTCAGCAGGTTGGCTTCGTTCCACGGCTGGTAAGAGGTGATGAGCCCCTTGTAGCGCGTGACGGCTGCAGTGACGAAACGTTCGTAGGCGCCGAGGTCCAGTGGCGTGCCGGCCGAACCATCGGTGGGCAGACATGCCGGAGCGCGACAGGTGCTCGAGCTGTAGAAGGTGGGCGTGCCGGCGATCACGAACATGATGTCGGTGACCCCGTTCGCGCGTGCGTTGTTAACCGCGTTGTCGAGGTTGGTCCAGTTGTAGACGCCAGGAGAGGTCTCGATCTGGGACCAGGCGACGTCGTTGTCCCACAGACGGAGCGAGCCGAATCCGATATTCGGCCATACCCCGTACTGCTCGTTCTTCACGTGCAGACCGAACATCTCCGGCTGGACGATCTGCCCCTGGAGGTTGTCGAAGTTCACAAGCGAGCGCTTGCGCGCTTCCGCCGGCGAGGCCAGGGAGAGCGATAGGCCCGCAACGAGGGCTAAGGCGATGAAGGCGACGAACGTCCGGTAGGTCTGCGGGAGTGAAAGGCGCATTCGGTCATAGTGCCATGACGACATGACCGACGGTCACCGCGGTCATGTCATCACGCTGCCATTCGTCCGCTCGTTCGCGGACCGCTGAAATGACCCGGGCGAGGACCTCGGGGGCGTCACGTCGGATGGGTGCATCCAGGGCCTTGATGATCCGGACCAGATCCTGCGGATCGAGATCCGACCTACCTGGACCGTGCCGTTCGATCAAGCCGTCGGTGAAGGCGAGGAGTACGTCGCCCGGGTCGAAGGGGAGCGCCAGCTCTACCCACGACCCTCCCAGAGCGCTGAGGAGAGGCCCCGTTCCCTCACACAATCGAACCGCCTTATCGTGTGTGACGATCACCGCTGGTTGATGCCCGGCGTTGACGAATGTGATCGAACTGTTGCCGGGATCGACCAATCCGATGAACATCGTGACGAAGTTGTCGTCGTTATCGAACGTGGATGCAGCCATCTGGGCCGCGACCCTAGGTGGAGTGTTCGCCTTCAGAGCAGCGCGAGTCAGATCTCGGATGCGCAGGGCGGTGAGCGTTGCCGAGGTTCCATGGCCGGAGGTATCGCCTAGCACCATCGCGAGTTGCCCATTGCCCACCTCGAACATGTCCCACCAATCACCGGACAGGACGCCCTCGGCTGAACTCGAGGTGCCACCGATGGACAGCCCTGGAATTTCGGGTATGTGGGATGGCAGGAAGGCGGCGCGCAGTTCGTTAACCAGTGGTGCCTGTTGCGCGAGGCCGGAGCGGGCCGCGCGCGCTTCGTCGATCTCGGCTACCAAGGACCGCCGCAGGTTCTCGGCATCGAGGGCGACGGCTTCGAGCTCGGGTGGACCCGCCGGCGATATCGGATGGGTGTGCGCGCCCGTTGCAGCCTTGGAGAGATCCCGGCGAATGGCGATGAGTGGCTGAACCACCCAACCGTTCACCGCGACGAACGCCCCAGCGAGCGTTGCAAGCAGTAGCGCAGCGAGGAGTACGAGCCACAGCCCCAACTGGCGGGTGAAGGCGTTCGTCTGCTCGCGGGCGTCGGCTCGCTGCGCCTGGATGTTGTCGCGGAAGTCGGTCGTGGTCGCGATCATCTCGTCGAAGGACTGCCACGCGCGCGGACGATTGGTGGCGCGAGCAGCGTCGGAGCGGTTCCCTTCCTCCATCAGCCGAAGGGTCGGCTCGGCGTCGTTCGTCACCCACGTTTGCTGGGCAGCGCGCACGCCGGCCAACTGACCAAGGAGTGGAGAGTCGCCCTGAAGTGTTGCCTCCAGTGCACGAAGCAGGGAATCGGCTGCCTCGATCGAGTTCGAGTACGAGTCCAGAGCCCGCTGTCTACCGGTAAGGACGTAGTCGCTCACATCCCCCGACGCTGCCGATTGGGTGGCGATCAGATTGTCGGCCAGTTCGGTGGCTGGAGTGAGTCGGTCCTGCACCCGGATCGCGTTGGAGAAGCTGAGGAGGTACTGAAGGCCCACCACGATCGCGACTATCGATAGCACTGCACTGGCGGCAATGAAGGCGAGCAGCAGTCTGCGTCGCAAAGACAGCGACGACAGTTCCATGAACCCAGGGTGCCAGGTTCGTGCGTCCCCACCAACCCTCACTTAGCCTTAGCCGCGTGACACCACCCCGCTTACGCCCGGAGATCGATTCACTGCCGGCGTACAAGGCCGGGCAGATGCCGCGCCCGCGGACCGATATCCAGACGTTCAAGATCTCCAGCAACGAGACCCCCTTCGAGCCGCCAGCCCGGGTGCGCGAGGCGATCGAACGCGCAGCCCGTGATGTTCATCGGTACCCCGACCCCTTCAGCAGGCGTTTGACGAACGCTCTGGCCGAACGGTTCGACGTTGCGCCCGAATCCATCGCCCTGGGCACCGGTTCGGTGGCGGTGGTGGGGCAACTGCTGTGGGCCGCAACCGGTCCGGGCGATTCGGTGGTGTATCCGTGGCGCAGTTTCGAGGCCTACCCGATCTGGGTCCAAATGACGGGCGCCCGCAGCATCAAGGTGCCGCTATTGCCCGACGAGCGCCATGATCTGCAGGCAATGGCGGATGCCATCGACCCCACCACCCGAGTGGTCTTCGTGTGCAACCCGAACAACCCCACCGGTGAGGCCGTTCGACGCGGTGAACTCCTTGAGTTCCTGGATCACGTCCCCTCGGATGTGATCGTGGTTCTCGATGAGGCCTATCGGGAGTTCATCATGGATACCGACGTCCCCGACGGTTTGGAGATCGCACGGGGCAGAGACAACGTCGTGGTGATGCGCACGTTCTCCAAGGCGTATGGATTAGCGGGACTGCGCGTGGGATTCGCGGTGGCACCACCCCCGATCGCGGAAGGCATGCGAAAGACGGCTGTGCCCTTCGGGGTGTCGTCGATCGCCGAGGAGGCCGCCATTGCGGCATTGACGTGCGAGGAAGAGTTATTCGATCAGGTTCGGCATCTGGCGCAGGAACGCGACCGGGTGTGGCATGCCCTCGCGCACCAGGGCTGGAACATCCATCCCAGTCACGCCAACTTCGTCTGGCTGAGGTTGGACGACCGCACCGAGGAGTTCGCGGCTGCGTGCGAAGACGCAGGGATAACGGTGCGGGCATTCCCTGGGGAGGGCGTTCGCATCAGCGTGGCGGAGCGCGAGGCGAACGACCGGGTGATCGAAGTTGCGGGCAGGCTCAACTCGGTTCCTCGATGAGGGTCGGACGTCGCTCTCCCGACACAACGAGTACCACGCCTCCCACCACGATCGTCAGACCGATGAGTACGTCGCGGGTGATGGGTTCGCCGACCACGAGCCAACCGAGGAACACGGCAACGACGGGATTGATGTACGCGTAGGTCGCGACGAGCGACATGGGCGCGTTTCCGATCAACCACACGTAGGCCGTATAGGCGATGAGTGAGGCGACGACCAGATAGCCAAGTGCGACCCAAGATGCTGTGGAGGCCTCGGCTATGTTCGCTCGTTGACCGAACAACAGTCCCACCACGGACAAGAACACACCGGCCACGAGCATCTCGTAGAAGGTGGTCGTGAGCGGATTGGTGGGTAGTTCGAAACGAGTGGAACGCCACGAGAAGTACGCCCAGATGAAGCTGCTGACCATGATCGCCAGTGACCACCGAACAACATCGGAGTCGTCACCGGACACGGCGGTAGTGCCACCGGGCAGCAGCATCGCCACCAACCCACCCATGCCCAGAGCCACGCCCGCAACCGTGAGGCGTGAGGGACGATCACCCGCACGGACGCGGAACAAGATGATCCACAGCGGCATCACGGATACCAAGAGGGCGGCGATTCCCGAGGGGACGTACCGCTCGGCCATCGACAGCGTGCCGATACCAACCCCGAGCAAGGCGACTCCCATGATCGCGGCGCCCCGGAACTGCGTGCGGGTAACGGCCAGAACACGCGGTCCTTTGAACAAAATCAGACCTAGGCCCAACAGCGCAGTGGCAATCAGGAATCGGATGCCATTACCCAACAGCCCGGGAAGGGTTTGAACGAGAACCGCGATACCGAGATACGTCGAGCCCCAGATGATCCAGACGCTGATGAGCGGCGGTGCGATCGCGGCCGTCGAGGCCCGGGACACGCCACGGACGTCGGGGGACGTCGGGGCTGATCGGGCATCCGCGTGAGACACGGGGTGAACTTTGACAGATCCCGGCTGCCCCGGAAGCGTGAGAGGTCTGCTTCAGCCGAGTTTCGGGACCAAAGTCCCAATGAATGACGACGGTTGTCGGGTGTAACGGGCTGTATATCGGCCGAGACTTGCGCTGCAGACCTCAGTAGGGAGCATTCCATGGGTAGCGCGCTCGACCTCTCACGCTGGCAATTCGGCATCACCACCGTGTACCACTTCTTCTTCGTGCCGCTCACGCTCGGCACCGTGTGGTTCGTTGCCATGTTCCAGACGATGTGGCACTTCACCGGCAAAGAGATCTACCTCAAACTCACCAAGTTCTTCGGGAAGTTGTTCTTGATCAACTTCGCGATGGGTGTTGTGACCGGCATCGTGCAGGAGTTCCAGTTCGGTATGAACTGGTCGGAGTACTCGCGCTTCGTGGGCGATGTCTTCGGCGCACCACTCGCGATGGAAGGCCTGCTCGCGTTCTTCCTCGAATCGACGTTCCTGGGACTGTGGATCTTCGGTTGGGACCGACTGCCCAAGAAACTCCATCTGGCAACCATCTGGGCTGCGGCCGTGGGCACCATGCTGTCGGCGTACTTCATCCTCGCCGCCAATGCGTGGATGCAGCATCCAGTCGGCTATGAGATCGATCCGGCTACCGGGCGTGCAGTTCTCAACGACATCGGCGCAGTGCTCTTCCAGAACACGGCTGTGATGGCATTCCTGCACACCATGACCGCATCGTTCATGGTCTCTGGTGCCGCGGTGGCCGCGGTGGGTGCTTGGTTCCTGACTAAGAACCGCCAGGTGGAGGTATTCCGGCCGGCGATGAAGGCAGGTGCGGTTGTCACGTTGATCGCAGCAATCGGTGTGTCCATCACCGGTGACCTGTTCTCCAAGATCATGGTCGAACAGCAGCCGATGAAAATGGCGGCCGCGGAGGCGCTGTACGAAACGACGGACAGCGCACCATTCTCGGTACTCAGTGTCGGAGACTTGTCGGGCGACACTGCAACCCATCTCATCGAGGTTCCCGGACTCCTGTCCTTTCTGTCGACCGGTGATTTCAACGCGACGGTCGAGGGAATCAACAACCTGCAGGCTGCCTACGAGGCGCAGTACGGGCCAGGTGATTACGTCCCCTACGTTCCCGTTACTTACTGGAGCTTCCGTCTGATGATCGGCGTGGGAATGCTCGCAGCGGCCTGGGCACTGTGGGCACTGTGGCGGTACAGAGGCGGGCGTAATCCGCAACGTGGCGTGGGTAGCAGGCTCTTTGCGCTCTCCACTCCGTTCATCGTTCTCGCACCGTTGGCCGCCTCGAGTTTCGGCTGGATCTTCACCGAAATGGGCAGGCAACCGTGGATCGTCTTCGGTGAACAGCTCACGGCCGATGCGGCATCCCCGCTACTGACCACCACGGAAGTGTGGATCAGCCTCATCGGTTTCACGCTCGTCTACGCGATCCTCGCTGTGATCGAGGTGGCTCTGCTGCTCAAATACATCAAGCAGGGCGCACCCGAACACGTAGTCGCCGATCCCTACGAGGAAGCGGCGAACCAAGCAGATGAAGACAAGCAGCTGTACTTCGCGTACTGATCAGGAAATGGGAACTAGGGAGCAATCATGGATCTAGTAAGCATCTGGTTCATCCTGATCGCGGTGCTGTGGATCGGGTACTTCGTCCTCGACGGATTCGACATGGGTGTGGGAGTACTGCTCCCGTTCATCGGCAAGGACGACCTGCGGCGCCGGGTCATGGTCAACACCATCGGTCCGGTTTGGGACGGCAACGAGGTGTGGCTGTTGGTCGCCGGTGGCGCGACCTTCGCCGCATTCCCACTGTGGTACGCGACCATGTTCAGCGGCTTTTACCTGGCCCTGTTCGTCCTGCTACTGGCGTTGATCGTGCGCGGTGTGGCGTTCGAATACCGTGGCAAGCGGGATTCACAGGCGTGGCGTAATCGCTGGGACAGGGCGATATTCATCGGCTCAGCACTGCCGGCGCTGCTCTTCGGTGTTGCCTTCGGAAACGTGATCGGTGGATCACCGATTGCACCCCTGGAGGGAACTACTGCCGAGAACGCTGGGAACTTGAACTTCGTCGGCAACTTCTTCGATCTGCTCAACCCGTACTCACTGCTCATGGGCGTGATGACTCTCACGGTCTTCACCACACACGGTGCGATCTTCTTGATGCTTAAGACTCGCGGCGAAGTGCGTGCGGCTGCGCGAACGGCAGCCCTTCGAGTGGGTGTCGTTGCCGCCGTCGCGGCTGTGGCAACCCTGCTGTGGACCCAGGTGTTCTCGGAGCGGATTGCGATCACCTTACCGATGGCGCTGTTTGCTGCAGCCCTGTGGCTTGGCGCACTGGCCATGGTGTGGAAGGGCCGCGATGGTTGGGCCTTCCTGCTGAGCGCGGGCACGATCTTGTTCGCTGTCGCTTCGCTGTTCGTGGGTCTCTTCCCGAACGTGATGCTGAGTTCGATCGATTCGGCGTACAACCTGACGATCTACAACGCATCCAGCCAGGAGTACACGCTCACGATCATGACCTGGGTCGCGGTGATCATGACCCCGATCGTGCTCATCTACCAGGGCTGGACCTACTGGGTATTCCGCAAGCGGATCAGCACCAGCATGATCCCGCCGCAGCCCGCGGCCGGACGTGCTGATGACCGTTTCGCCGCTACCCGCTAACAAACTCGGGCGTCGCACGCCGCCATCTGAAATCAGAATTCCACCCTTGGAAAGATGGCGGCGTGCGTCCTGTTGA
>CAYPSE010000017.1:0-18109 GCA_964413305.1 uncultured Rubrivirga sp.
TGGACATGGAGCACTTCTTCGACGGCTACAAGCACGATTCGGACTACGGCGTGCGCCTGCTCGTGACTGCGGCGGAAGCAGGCGCAGATGTGGGCGTGCTGTGTGACACGAACGGTGGGATGCTCCCGCTCGGTCTGGCTGAAATCGTCGGGGATGTGGCCACCCGAACCGGGGTTCGCCTCGGTATCCACTGCCAGGACGACACCGCGTGTGCGGTCGCGAACACGGTCACCGCGGTATCCGCGGGTGTGACTCATGTGCAGTGCACAGCCAATGGCTACGGCGAACGCACAGGCAATGCCGACCTCTTTTCAGTCGTGGCAAACCTCGAGTTGAAAATGGGAATCGAATGTCTGCCCGCTGGCAAGCTCGCCGACACTCGCCGGGTATCGCACGCGATCGCCGAGATCGCGAACATCGCACCCGATACCCATCAGGCATACGCGGGCGTCTCATCCTTCGCTCACAAGGCCGGGCTGCACGCCTCGGCACTGAAGGTCAATCCCGAGCTCTACAACCACATCGATCCGGCGCTGGTTGGCGGGGATCAGCGGGTCCTGGTCACCGAGATGGCCGGGCGGGCGTCGGTCGAGATGAAGGGCAAGGAACTTGGCTACGACCTGTCTGGGGACAAGGAGCGCATCACGCGGGTGGTGGAAACGGTCAAGGACCTCGAAGCCCAGGGTTGGACGTTCGAGGCAGCAGATGCGTCATTCGAGTTGATCTTGCTGGGTGCAGATGAGCAGGAGCGACGCTTCGAGGTCGAGTCCTGGCGGACCATCGTCGAGCAGGATGAGGACGGGCGAGTCCGCACCGAGGCCACGGTCAAGGTGCGAGCCAAGGGTGAGCGGATGATCAGCACCGCCGAGGGCAACGGCCCGGTGAACGCGCTGGATAAGGCACTGCGTTCGGCGGTGATCCAGTTGTATCCGCAGCTCGAGCCCCTTGAATTGGTGGATTACAAGGTCCGCATCCTGGAGAAGGGTGATGCGGACACCTCCGGCACCGCGAGCGTGACGCGGGTGCTGGTGTCCACATCCGATGGCAACCGCGAATGGACCACGCTCGGCGTTCACGAGAACGTCATCGCGGCATCCTGGCGCGCTTTGGAGGACGCCTTGATCTATGGGCTACTGACCGATACGAAGGTGCGCGATCGGTAGTCGTGAGCCTCACTAGGGTGGGCCGGTGCTGATCTGCCGTTTCGCCGCAGGCGATGACATCTGGTACGGAGCGCTCGACGGCCTCGGGGACAACGACGAGATCACCGAGGAAACGATCGTGGCGCCGATGTCCGGCCACCCATTCGTCGAGATCCGCCCAGAAGGCAGCGTGTTGAAGGCTGCCGATGTGCGCCTGCTCGCCCCGGTGCTGCCATCCAAGGTGGTGTGCGTCGGCAAGAACTACCGCGCGCACGCGGCTGAGATGGGCGGGGAAGTGCCGGCGGAGCCCTTGTTGTTCTTGAAGCCGAACACGTCGGTGATCGGACCTGGTGACCCGATCGACCTGCCCTGGCAGTCCGAACACGTCGAGCACGAAGGTGAGCTCGCCGTGGTGATCGGCCGGATGTGCAAGGACGTGCCGTTGGATCGGGTGGATGACGTCGTGTTCGGTTACACCTGCGCCAACGACGTCACCGCCCGGGACCTGCAGACGTCCGACGGTCAGTGGACCCGAGCCAAGGGTTTCGACACGTTCTGTCCGCTCGGTCCGTGGATCCAGACCGACTTACGTCCGGAGGACGCCGACATCACGGTCACCGTCAATGGGGAGGTTCGGCAGCGGTCGGGGATCGACTCGATGGTGCACGATGTGCGATCGCTCGTGGCGTACGTCAGTTCTTGCATGACGCTGCTGCCCGGCGATGTCATCTTGACGGGAACGCCGGAAGGCGTGGGTCCGATCCATCGGGGGGATTCGGTGAGCGTGCAGATCAGCGGCATCGGAACGCTGACCAATCCGGTGAGGAGTGAAACCCCGTGAGCGATGTTCGAGTTCGGTTTTGCCCCTCACCCACGGGCAACCCGCATGTGGGCTTGATCCGCACCGCTTTGTTCAACTGGGCGTTCGCTCGTCACACCGGCGGAACGTTCGTGTTCCGCATCGAGGACACCGATTCCTCGCGCGACTCCGAGGAGTCCTACGAAGCCCTGCTCGCCGCACTCAGGTGGTTGGGACTGGATTGGGATGAGGGGCCGGAGATTGGTGGCCCTTACGGTCCGTATCGACAGTCCCAGCGCCGGGAGAACTACTCCCAGATGGTTCGCCGGCTGGTGGATGCGGGGCACGCCTATGAATGCTTCTGTTCCGCCGAGGAGCTCGAAGCGCGGCGCGAACAGGCGATGGCCGAGAAACGCGCCCCGGGGTACGACGGACATTGCCGCCATCTCACCGACGAGCAGCGTTCTGCGTATCGCACCGACGGTCGCGATGCGGTCGTGCGATTCCGTATGCCTGATCGCGACTTCACCTGGGATGACCTGATTCGCGGGGAGATTACCTTCGCTGCAGGTCAGGTACCCGACTACGTCCTGCAACGAGCCAATGGCGAGCCGCTGTACACGCTCGTGAATCCGGTCGACGATGCCGCCATGCGTATAACGCACATCCTTCGTGGCGAAGACCTGCTGTCGTCCACGCCACGACAGATCGCACTGTACGAAGCGATGATCGACATCGGTGCCTTCGATGGACCGGTTCCCCGCTTCGGACACCTGCCCTATGTGATGGGGGAGGGCAACAAGAAACTGTCGAAGCGCGATCCGTCGTCGTCGTTGCAGTTGTACCGAGACGAGGGGTATCTGCCGGAGGGTCTGCTGAACTACCTCGCGCTCTTGGGCTGGTCGCCTGGAGGCGACGTGGAGTTCTTCAGCAAGGAGCAAATGGCCGAAGCATTCACCCTCGAACGGATCAATCCGAATCCGGCGCGATTCGATCCGAAGAAGTGTCTGGCGATCAATGGCGATTGGATCCGACACCTCGGAGTTGCCGAGTTGACCGATCGCCTGGTGCCGTATCTCGTGCGCGACGGCGTGCTGTCCGAACCTCCGAGTCCCGCCCAAGTCGAACTGCTGGGCTCGGTCGTGCCGCTGATCTCCGAGCGCATGGAAACCCTCGGACAGGCCAGCGGCATGGTGGGCTTCTTGTTCACCGACGAGATCACCATCGACCCCGACGACGCCTCGACCATCATGGGGCCCGAGGCGCTGCAGGTTCTGGCCGCAGCGCGGTCGGCGCTGGCCGATCTCGAACAGTGGTCGACCGAGTCGATCGAGGACGCCCTACGAACCGCGCTACTCGATGGCCTGGGACTGAAGCCCAAGGTTGCTTTCGGTCCGGTGCGCTTGGCGATCACCGGCCGCCGAGTCTCCCCGCCTCTCTTCGAATCCATGGAACTGCTCGGCAAGGAGCGCTCGCTCGCCCGGATCGCTGCGCTCCAGGCTGCATGACTACACTTATGCGGTCCCATGGGGTATGGGGTAATTGGCAGCCCGACTGGTTCTGGCCCAGTTAGTCTAGGTTCGAGTCCTGGTACCCCAGCGGAGAACGTTCAGTCGATTCCCGGGCCACCGGGTGCCAGTGGACGTTCGGCAAGGCCCCGTTGTGTAGCGGCCTAGCACGCCGCCCTCTCAAGGCGGTAGCGCGGGTTCGAATCCCGTCGGGGCTACAAGGGCCCTCCCTGTTGGGAGGGCCCCTTTGCTTTCTTCCTACACTTGGGGGATTGCACGTTCGGTCAAAGACAACTTTCGTGGAGGATCTCGTGGGACTCACCCTTGCCGAGAAGCTCTGGCGGGACCATGTGGTCCGCCAGGCCGATGGGGAGCCGGATCTGCTCTACATCGATCTCCACCTCGTCCACGAGGTCACGAGCCCCCAGGCATTCGACGGATTGCGTGCGGCTGGTCGCCCGGTGCGCCGCCCGGACCTGACGCTCGCCACCGAAGACCACAACATCCCCACCGTCGACGTCGACAAGCCCATCGCCGATCCCGTATCTCGGGCGCAGGTCGAGGCACTGCGCAAGAACTGCGCTGATTTCGGTGTGCCGTTGTACTCCCTGGGTAATGTCGAGCAGGGCATCGTCCATGTGGTGGGACCTCAGTTGGGACTGACCCAGCCGGGCATGACAATCGTGTGCGGCGATTCGCATACCAGCACCCACGGTGCTTTCGGAGCTCTCGCGTTCGGCATCGGCACCAGCGAGGTGGAGCACGTGCTCGCCACCCAGACCCTGCCGCTGAAGCCCTTCAAGACGATGGCCATCAACGTCGAAGGCGACCTGCCCGAGGGTGTTTCGGCCAAGGACATCATCTTGGCGGTGATCGCGAAGATTGGCACCGGCGGCGGGCAGGGCTACGTCCTGGAGTACCGGGGATCTGCCATCCGCGCCTTGTCTATGGAAGGTCGCATGACGATCTGCAACATGTCGATCGAGGCCGGAGCCCGAGCCGGCATGGTGGCACCGGATGAGACGACCTTCGAGTACGTGAAGGGCAAGGAGCACGCGCCTGCGGGCGAGGAGTGGGAGGCCGCGGTCGCCTATTGGCGCACGCTTTTCACCGACCCTGACGCCGTGTTCGACGCCGAAGTCACTATCGACGCCTCGACCCTGTCACCCTTCGTCACCTGGGGCACCAACCCGGGACAGGGGCTGCCGCTCAGCGCCTCGGTGCCCTCGCCGCAGGACGCTCAGGACGACGTCGATCGAGTGGCCATCGAGCGGGCCTTGGAATACATGGACCTCACACCCGGCACGCCACTGCGCGATATCTCGATAGATACGGTCTTCATCGGTTCGTGCACCAACGGTCGAATCGAGGATCTGCGCGTTGCTGCGGACGTCCTGCGCGGACGGACCATCGCCGACGGTCTTCGCCTTTTGGTGGTACCGGGCTCGGCTCGAGTGCGGCTCCAGGCCGAATCCGAAGGCCTGGACAAGGTCTTCTTGGATGCTGGTGCCGAGTGGCGAGGTGCGGGCTGTTCGATGTGCTTGGGCATGAATCCGGACAAGCTCACGCCCGGCGAGCGGAGCGCATCGACCTCCAATCGAAATTTCGAGGGCCGGCAGGGTCCCGGTGGTCGCACCCACCTGGTCTCACCGGCGGTGGCGGCCGCGACCGCGGTGACCGGGCACCTTTCCTCGCCCGCGGATCTGGACTAGGAGACCTCCATGGAAGCCTTCATCAAGCACACCGGTACGGCTGCACCTCTTCGACGTAGCAACGTCGACACCGATCAGATCATCCCCGCGGAGTACCTAAAGCGGATCACACGAGACGGTTTCGAAGACGGTCTTTTCTCGGCGTGGCGCAAGGATCCGCAGTTCGTCTTGAATAGGCCCGAGTACCAGGGAGTGAGCGTGTTGATCGCTGGTCCGGATTTCGGAACCGGCTCCTCTCGCGAGCACGCGGTGTGGGCGTTGCAGAACTACGGCTTCAAGGTCGTTTTGTCGTCGCGGTTCGCCGATATCTTCCGTGGCAACTCCGGAAAGGGTGGACTTCTGACCGCCCAGATTCCGCAGGACGTGGTCGAACGCTTGTGGGAAATGGTCGAGGAGGACCCGACCCTGCCGGTGACGGTCGATTTGGAGTCTCGCACCGTTTCCGCTGGGGATCTGGTCGCTGAATTCGAAGTTGACGACTACGTCCGCTGGCGCTTGATGGAAGGCCTGGACGACATCGGCATCACCATGCAGCAATCTGAGGAGATCACCGACTTCGAAAGGACCCGACCGTCCTTCATGCCGGTAACCCAATAGCGTGAGAACGCGGAGCGAAAGTGGCGTCGATGTGACGCAAATCCCTTGCAGTGCAAGGTAAATCCCCGGCGCGCCGCAGCGCGAAGTTCCACGCTCGCGACTAAGTTCGACGCGTCGGCCGACCGGCCGATCTCAGAAACCCTCCGGAGGGGTATCACTCGTGAACAAAGCAGATCTGATCGATAGCGTTGCCGACCGCCTGGGTCACAGCAAGAAGGACGTGACCGACATCGTCGATGCCTTCATACATGAGACCAAGAAGGCTGTCGCGAAGGGCGAGAAGGTCGCCATCAGTGGATTCGGTGTATTCGAGGCTGCAGCTCGTAAGGCTCGTCTGGGCCGCAACCCGCGGACCGGCGAGACGGTGAAGATCAAGGCCACCAAGTTGCCCAAGTTCCGCGCGGGTGCGGAGTTCAAGGGCGTCGTTGCGGGTTCCAAGAAGATCTCCGAGCCGAGCAAGCCGGCCAAGAAGACGGTCAAGAAGGCTGCTCCGAAGAAGGCTGCTCCGAAGAAGGCAGCCAAGAAGACGGTCAAGAAGGCCGCTCCGAAGAAGGCAGCCAAGAAGACGACGCGCTAGATCCTTCCCCGTCTTCCTTCCGGGGACCGCCCTTCGGGGTGGTCCCCGGAAGTCTTTGTGGCGCTATCGCGATGTGAGCAGCTGCTGCGTGGCTTCCCCTAGACCGAGTCGGTGGGCATCCCACAGATCCACGTCGGTGTCGACATCCCGTCGAGCGCGAGCCCACTCGGCGGAACGCTCGCCACATCCGAGTTCGTACGCGCCATGCAAACGATGCTCTGCGCGAGAGTGACGCCCGAAATGACTGTGCGCCGGAGACGGGCCGCTATCGCACCAGATCGTGGTTCCCACGCCGGCTGCATCGGGGACGAAGGTGACGTCGTGGCCGGCGGCCGCGCCAAGTACGACGTCGAGGATCGAACCGGTCAGGCAGGGTGTGTCGCCCAAGATCACCGCGATCGGCCCTTGGACATCGCTCCGCGCGAAAGACACCGCCTCGTTGATTCCCGATGGCGCCGTTTCGAAGGCCACATCCGCGCCACATGCGCGCGCATGCTCGATGACCCGTTGATCGGGGGACACCACCACGGTTCGGGTTATGCGCGAGGAAGTCACGCAGGCATGCACGACATCGGTGGTGAACGCTCTGATCAGGTCGTACCGGTCGAGGGGAGCCCCCTCTCGCGGATCCAACAGCAGCCGAGACTTGCCCTCGACGAAGGATCGGACGGGAATGATCGCGGTCCACGTCTCCGGGGTGCGCGGTTGCGCGGACCACGAAGCCCGGGACATGTTCGTCACCAAGCCATCTAAGGGGATCGACTCGTACCCATGCTCCTGCGGGGGTACACCCATTAGCCTGCGGGGGTGCCAGGTGAGTCGCGAAGGCGAGTACCCGGGGTGCGTCGCCGGTGGCGTTTGGGTCCGGGGTATCGCATCGCGGTTTTCTTGCTGTGGCCCCTCATGATGGCGTTCACCAAGCGCGACTGGCAGGGAACGGAGAACCTCAACACCGACGACGGAGGCATCATCGTCGCGGTCAACCACATCTCCTGGTTCGATCCGCTCGTCATCGCGCACGTGCTGTGGGACAACGATCGACCGCCCCGTTTCCTTGCCAAGGAGTCGGTGTTCAGGGTTCCGATCGTCGGATCGATCATCCGAAGCGCAGGCCAGATCCCCGTCTATCGGGAAACGCGCGAAGCCGTGGCTGCAGTGCGTGACGCGATCACCGCTGTGGATGCAGGGGAATGCGTGGTGGTCTACCCCGAGGGAACGATCACCAAGGATCCTGGCCTGTGGCCGATGGCCGGCAAGACCGGAGCCGCGCGCATCGCATTGGCAACTGGCCGTCCGGTGGTTCCCATGGCGCAGTGGGGTGCCACTGACGTCATCGCTCCGTACAAGAAGGAATTGCGCTTGATTCCACGCAAGACCATGCATGTGCGTGTGGGCAAGCCGGTCGACTTGTCCGATCTTGCTGACCTACCGATGGATCAGGCAACTTTGGAGATCGCCACTACTCGGATACTCGACGCCATGACGCAGTTGCTGGCCGTGATTCGTGACGAGGAACCTCCGAGTGAGCGTTACCGTCCCGGGAGGAAGCGCGCTGGGAACGCGCCGAATGGCGACGCGACGCATGGGGACGCGACGCATGGGGACGCGACGTTATGACCCGGGTCGCTGTGATGGGGTCGGGCTCCTGGGGCACGGCATTCGCCATGGTCCTCGGTCATGCAGGGTGTGATGTGACCATCTGGTCGCGCGATGCGAAGACGGTCGAGCAGATCACCTCGATTCACCAGAACCGCACCTACCACCCTGGAGTGGAACTCCCCTCCAACGTCACTGCAACTTTGTCCTCGGACCAGGCCCTGTCGGACGCGGAGTTCGTCGTACTGGCACTGCCCTCGCAGGTGGTTCGGGCGAATCTGACGCAGTGGCGCGAGAGCATCCCGAAGGCAGCCGTCATCGTCTCGCTGATCAAGGGCATCGAGATTGGCACCTCCTTGCGCATGAGCCAGGTGATCCAAGAGGTGCTCGGCACGCCTGAATTCCAGGTGTCCGTCGTCTCCGGGCCGAATCTCGCACGCGAGATCGTGCAACGCCAACCCACGGCAACCACGGTCGCCTGCGCTGATGCCGACACCGCCCAGCGGCTGCAGGCGCTGTGCACCACCAACTACTTCCGGCCCTATTGGACGACCGACGTCGTGGGCACCGAGATCGGCGGCTCGGTGAAGAACGTGATCGCGGTTGCCAACGGCATGGCGGTGGGAATGGGTCTGGGCGAGAACTCCCAGGCGTCCTTGATCACTCGTGGCCTCGCCGAGATGGCCCGCCTGGGAGTTGCCCTGGGCGCCGATCCACTCACCTTCCAGGGTTTGGCGGGCGTGGGAGACCTCGTGGCTACCTGTCAATCACCGCTGTCGCGAAACCGGACCTTCGGGGAGAACATCGGATCGGGCCTGACTGTGCAGGAGACCATCGACATCACCCGGCAGACGTGCGAGGCGTACAAGAGCTGCACGCCGATCCTCGAACTCGCGCGCAGCCATGGGGTCGAGATGCCCATCACCGAACAGGTGGTGAATGTGCTGCATCACGGTCACTCACCGACCGTGATGGCAGCTGCATTCATGGCGCGAGACACCAAGGCGGAAGCGGAACTCAGCTAGTCGGCCAGTGCGGATCGCAGGTCAGCCCATAAGTCATCCGGATCCTCGATCCCAACGGACAGTCGTACCAGATCCTGCGGGACGCGCTCCGATTCCAACGCCCAACGTCGGCGGCGTTCCAACGACGACTCCACGCCACCCAGGCTCGTTGCGTGCACCCAGATGCGCGTGCTCGCGCACACGCGGTCCGCGAACTCGGCGTCGCCGTGGAATTCGATCGAGATCATGGTGCCGAAATGTCGGATCGTGCTGACCTTCTGCACCGTCCCCAACCGGTCGGCGAGGAACCGGGCGTTGCTTCGGGCGCGCTCGACGCGAAGGGGAAGGGTTCGAATGCCTCGAATGGCCAGGTACGTGTCGAAGGGGCTAGGCGCAGCACCCAGGAGCACGCGCCGAAGGTGGAGTTGCTCGAGCAGTTCGGGATCTTGGGTGACGAGCGCGCCCATCAACAGATCGGAGTGACCGGAGAGCCCCTTTGTTGCGCTGTGCAAGACGACATCAGCACCGTATTCGAGTGGTCGCTGCAGAACGGGGGTAGCGAAGGTGTTATCCACGACGGACCGGATGCCAGCCGAGCGCGCCGCCGGAAGGACGGCGCGTAGTTCCGCAACCTCGAGGAGTGGGTTGGTTGGTGACTCCAACCACAGTAGGGAGGCACCTCGATCGATTTCCCCGAGTATCTGCTCGGTGTTCGCCACATCGACCAAGGACAAGTCGATCGCCCCTTTGGCGTGCAGTTCACGCAATCGCACCGCAACACCGGTGTACGTAGTGGTGGGGGCGATGACTCGCCCACCGAGTGGTACGAGGTCGAGTAGGGCCTCGGCGGCCGCCATGCCAGACGAGAACGCGATCGAACCGGCGGGTGAGTCGAGATCAACAGCTTCCAACTGTCCGACGATCGACTCGAAGGCGGCGATGGTCGGCCCACCCTCGCGGGCGTACTCGGTTGGCCCACCGGCAATGAAGGACGACGCCGGAACGATGGGGGTGTTCAGTGGAGCGTCGGGTAGTCGCTCCGGTCGTCCCGCGGTGACCGAGACGGTGGACAGGTCGCCTTTCGGCTCCTCGAAGCGCTCCATGGGGGGACGCTAGCGGGGATTGCGGGTGCGTGCCGCTACCGTGCCGACATGTCCAAGGCGCGGGTTGCGATCCTCTTCGGCGGGCGAAGTAGCGAACACTCGATCTCGTGCATCAGTGCAGCCTCGGTCTGGGAGAGCCTTGACGCCGCCGGCTACAGCGTGCTGCCCGTGGCACTGACCACCACGGCCGGCATGGTGCTCTTCGAGGGTTCCCCTGCGGATCTACGGGCCACAGCCATGCCGGTAATCGCGGCGGGGGGTTCCAACGTCGTGATACCCGCGGATCCATCGCGGGGCGGATTCGTCATCGACGGCAACTTCGAACGGATTGATGTCGTCTTTCCGGTTCTGCATGGCCCGTGGGGTGAGGATGGAACCATCCAGGGCCTGCTCGAACTCGCCGGGTTGCCCTACGTGGGTTCGGGAGTGTTGGCATCTGCCCTATGCATGGACAAGATCACCTTGAAGACCGTCCTTCGGGGTGTGGGCATCGCGGTCACCGATTGGGTCCGGGTGGATGCTTCGTCGTGGAGCACCGACTCTGGTCGCGCCACTTTGTGGGCCGATATCCAACGGCTGGGTCCAGTCGTGTTCGTGAAGCCGTCGCGAACCGGCTCCTCGATGGGGATCAGTCGGGTGGATCTGCGTACGCACGATTTCGAATCCGTTGAAGCGGCCATCGAAATTGCGCGCGAGCACGACCCTCGCGTGTTGGTCGAAGCAGCGGTCGTGGGCGCACGGGAGATCGAGTGCGGTGTCCGCCAGCGAGTCGATGGCAGTCTGGAATCGAGTGTGTGTGCGGAGATCATCGTTCGGGAAGGCTTTGACTTCTACGACTTCGACGCAAAGTACGTGGCGGACGGGGCCGAACTGGTGGTGCCGGCCGAACTGCCTGCAAAAATTACGAAGGTCATCACCGAGACAGCGGTGCGGTCATTCAGCGTGGCGGGGTGTGAGGGATTGGCTCGGGTCGACTTCTTCGTCGATGGCGAGGAGGTAATCGTGAACGAACTCAACACCATGCCCGGCTTCACTCCGATCTCCATGTTCCCGCGGATGTGGCAGACAAGTGGTGTCGACTACCCCGAGTTGGTACAAGACCTAGTCGAGCAGGCACTGCACCGGGGCACTGGACTTAGGTGAGCGTGATCAGTCCGGCGCAGCGAGGGCATGCAAGCCGGCGATGACGAATGCAGTGGCCGCTGTCGTCTCGTGGAAAATGTCCTGACCGGGCTCCACGCGCCGGGCAGCGGCTTCCACCACCCCCTGGACGTACCGCGTCGCCAGATCCACGTCGGGAACGCCGAGCTCTCGGACCGCCGAACTCAAGGGGGCAGCCAGTGTGGCGTGCAATTCGCCGAGTTGGCGCCGAACGTGGGAGGGCAGCGTTTCGGCGCTGAGCAACACAAGTAGTCCGTGACTGCCGTCCTTGATCAACTCAAGTGACACGCGCACGTAGGTAGCGACTTTCTCCTGCGGATCCTCGGCCGAGGCGAGGGCGCTTTCGACTTCCACAGTCCATATGGACATGCGCTCGCCGAGTACGGCGGCGAGTAGGTCCTCAGTGGACGCGAAGTACTCATATACAGCCGTGCGGGAAAGCCCAGCGCGTGCGGCCACGGCCGTCATGGTCACAGCCCTCGGACCTCCGGCGAGAACGAGTTCGTGTCCGGCGGCCAACAAGGAAGCGCGACGCTGATCGCGATGTTCGGCGATCGTGGGTGCTTCGATGCGTGGCATCCAAGGATCATGGCACAACCATGGACGACGTGAGTTCGGCCACTGCGTCCACTTCGGGACGGTACTCGGCTGGGACTCGCATTTGGAGGGCCGGCTCCCGGCCGAACGTCGTGAAGATGGTGCCTGCATCCGACTGCTGAACCACCCAATCCACACCCTCGATCGTGATCACTTGGGCATCGGGAGGCGTTGAGTCAGCCACCCCGCACGCGAGCACGATCGGAGGGTCACCCCAGGCGATGGCAGCAGCGTCCTGTGGAGTTGTTTCTCGTTGTAGTGCACCGAGCAACCGGATGGGGGTATCGGACAAGATCTCCTCGCACTGCGATGTCATGGACGGTGCTTGCACCGCGACGGGCGCCGAACACGCTGTTGTGGCCATCCCTGCGGTCATGAAGGTCGCAGCCCACCGAACGACGTAGGCTGACGCGACCACTCGTTGAGCGTACTTCGAAGGCGGGATCATGGTGGATGAGCGGACACTGCGCGACATCGGTGAATTCGCACTGATCGATCGACTGGTGGCAGACGTCCCGCAGTTGGAGTCCATAGAAGTCGGTCAAGGAGACGACGCTGCAGTTCTCACCTGTGCCGATGGCCGCGTGGTGGCGTGTGTGGACGTGCTCGTCGAAGGTCGACACTTCCGCCGTGATTGGTCCTCGGCGATCGATATCGGTCGGCGAGCGGCTGCGGCGAGTTTGTCGGATATCAATGCGATGGGCGCCGTTGCTTCCGCCCTCCTGGTTGGTGTGGTGGCCCCCGGCGACCTCCCCGCCATCTGGTTGATCGAAGCGGCTGCGGGCCTGAAGGAGGAGGCTGCGAGCGCGGGAGCGGTCCTGGTGGGGGGTGATACGACCGAAGGCGACGCCATCGTGTTCTCGGTCACCGCCCTGGGATCACTCGAAGGCCGCATGGCCGTCACCCGGGGCGGAGCCCAGCCCGGTGATGTCGTGGCCGTGTGCGGCCGGTTGGGGTGGGCTGCGGCCGGTCTTGCGGTGCTGGGGAGGGGCTTTCGCTCACCCAGGGTGCTCGTCGACGCGCATCGATACCCGCAAATCGACTACACCGCCGGGCCCCGAGCTGCGGTGGCAGGTGCCACTGCCATGATCGACGTGAGCGACGGTCTGGTCGCCGACCTCGGCCACATCGCCGGGGCTTCGGGCGTTGCGATCGACATCGATGCCGAAACCCTGGATATCCCCGAGCCTTTGCAGGCAGCGGCGGCGGCGTATAACGTCGATCCGCGGACCTGGATGCTGACCGGGGGAGACGATCACGCGCTCGTTGCGTGCCTACCGGCGAAGAAGAGGGTGCCTAAGGGGTTCACGGTGATCGGCGCGGTGAGCGCCCTGCAGGGGAACTCCTCGCCAACCGTGACCGTGGACGGCTCGGTGCTGGAAGGTGCGTCGGGGTTCACGCATTTCGCGTGACCGGAGACTCCCTGTGCTAGGCGCGGGTGACCTTGCCGGCCTTGATGCACGACGTGCACACGTTCATCCGCTTGGGCGTGGCACCCACCAGGGTGCGCACTCGCTGGATGTTCGGGTTCCAGCGACGCTTGGTGCGCCGGTGGGAGTGCGAGATGTTGTGCCCGAAGCCGGGTCCCTTGCCGCAGACGTCGCAGGTGGCAGCCACGGTGCACTCCTTGAGATAACCGGCCGCAGCCGGGGAAACGTTCGTAAGCCGCATAAGGGTAGCCGACCCAGCGTGCTCGCAGGCGGGCAGCCCCCGGGGCCCCGCTACCGCCGGTACGGTCGGCCTCGTGGCTGGCTGGCTCGACACCAAACTGCGGGGTGTCGTGGGCGGCCGGACGGCCGGGGCGCTGGAGCGTGGCCTGGGACTGGTCTCAGTCGGCGATCTCGTCCGCCATTACCCGCGCCGCTACGCCGAGCGTGGGGAGTTGACCTCCATCGCCAGCCTCGACGACGGCGACCACGTGACGATCATCGCCGACATCGCCTCGGTGACATCCCGGCGAATGCGAGCCAAGAAGGGATCGATCTTGGAGGTCCTGGTCAGCGATGGAACGCAGTCCTTGACCATCACCTTCTTCAATCAACCCTGGCGCGAGCGTGAACTGAGGGTGGGTGACCGTGGACTGTTCGCGGGAACAATCAGCAGCTATCGAGACAAGCGTCAGTTGGCTCACCCGCAGTACCTGCTCTTGACCCAACACGACGCACAGGAACAGGTGGATAAATTCGCCGGCGCGATCATCCCCGTGTATCGCTCGACCAAGTCCATGACGAGCTGGCAGATCCAGTCATCGATCGGACTTGTCTTGGACACACTCACGGCGGACGCACTCGCCGATCCCATACCTGCGTCGGTGCGAGAGTCGCTGGATCTCGTAGATGTGGTCACGGCACTGGAGGGGATCCATCGTCCGGGTGCCGCTCAAGACATCGAGCGCGCTCGGCGGCGCCTGTCTTTCGAAGAAGCCTTGGTCCTGCAGTCGACTTTGGTAGAGCGTCGTGGTTACTCCCGTGGCTTTTGTTCGAGCGTTCGGCCAGAGGAAGGTTCACCGCTGCGTGATGCCTTCGATGCCGCATTGCCCTTCGACCTGACCGAAGGTCAACGCGCGGTGGGTGGTGAGATCTCCGCCGACATGTCTCAGGAAGTTCCCATGCAACGCCTCCTGCAAGGCGATGTGGGCAGCGGCAAGACGGTGGTGGCTGTTCGAGCGATGCTCGATGTCGTGGCCGCTGGCGGACAAGCCGTGCTCCTCGCGCCAACCGAAGTGCTGGCGGCCCAGCATGCGGCGGGTATTCGTCGACTGCTGGGCTCCCTTGCCGATGCCGGCACGCTGCTGGGCTCGGGTGCGGAAACGGACGAAGGAACGTCATTGGTCCTGCTGACCGGTTCCGCCAGATCCGCGCATCGCCGGGAAGTCCTCGAGGCGATCGCCTCCGGCCGTGCTGGCTTGATCGTCGGTACCCACGCGCTTTTGGAGGAGGCCGTGGAGTTCCATCGCTTGGGCTTGGTCGTGATCGACGAGCAGCATCGGTTCGGAGTGGAACAGCGCGCCGCGCTTGCACAGCGGGCCCCTGATGGAACCCATCCGCACGTTCTGGTGATGACCGCGACTCCGATCCCGCGGACGGTGGCGATGACCGTCTTCGGTGACCTCGACGTGTCGACCCTTGCGCAAGTGCCCGCTGGTCGGGCGGAGGTGACAACCCACGTGATCGACCCTTCATCGCAGCCCCGTCACATTGATCGACTGTGGGAGCGGGCGAGGGAGGAGATTTCCGCCGGACACCGCGTCTTCGTGGTTTGTCCGCGCATCGATGCACGTGACTCAGAAACGACGCACGACGACGCGAAACCCGACGACGGTGAAGCTACCGACTCAGTAACCGTGGCGACGGTCGAGGACGTCCTGATCGAAGCGCGCAGGCGTCTACCCGGTGCGCGGATCGAACCTCTACACGGGCGGCTGCCCGCGGAGGAGAAGGATGCGGTGATGGCCGGCCTGGCGAACGGCACCATCGACCTCGTTGTCTCCACGACGGTCATCGAAGTCGGCGTCGACATCCCGGACGCGACGATGATGGTCGTCTTCGATGCCGACCGTTTCGGGATCTCACAGTTGCATCAACTTCGCGGTCGCATCGGCCGGGGCACGTTGCCGGGCGTGTGTCTGCTGGTGAGTGCCGCCGCGCTGGGCAGCCCCACTCGCGAGCGATTGGATGCGGTTGCGGGCACCCGCGATGGTTTCGAGTTGGCGCAGCGGGATCTGGAGATCCGCCGAGAAGGCGATGTTCTGGGCGGATCGCAATCCGGTCTACGTTCCTCACTGCGTCTGCTGCGCGTCGTGGAGGACGTCGATCTGATCGAGCAGGCACGCGGGGTCGCCGAAGAACTGCTGAGGACCGATCCGGATCTGTCGACCTACCCCGAACTGCGGGCGGCGATGTCCAGGCTGGACGCCGAACAAGCGGACTTCCTGGAGAAGGCGTGACCCGGATCATCGGTGGCCAGGCCCGAGGGCGAAGGCTCACCGTTCCCGGAACCGGTACGCGACCCACCTCCGATCGAGTGCGCGAAGCGATGTTCGCCAGCATCGAATCACGGTTGTCGGCTCTGGGTAGGTCATGGCAGGACGTTGCGGTGTGCGATCTGTGGGCCGGATCCGGTGCGGTCGCCTTGGAAGCGTGGAGTCGTGGCGCCCGTAGAGTCGTGGCGATCGACAAGGCCAAGGCGGCCACGGATGCCATCTCCTCGAACATCTCCGAACTCGGGGCCGACAACGTGCGCTGCGTGCGCGCCGATGTCCGCGCGGCGGTGACGAGCGCCCCACCTTCTGGGCCCTTCGACGTGGTCTTCGCCGATCCGCCGTATGAATACGCCTCCGAATCGGTTCGAGGCGACCTCGCCTCGGCGATCGCCTCGGAATGGTTCGAGCCGGAAGCCCTCGTCGTCATCGAGCGATCGGTGCGCTCGTCGTCACCGTTCCCGGAGCACATCACCGAAGTCCAACAGCGCGCCTACGGCGACAGCGCCCTTTGGTACGGTCGCATGGTCGATCTGCGGGAGGACTAGACGCTGTGAGGTCTTCGTGAGAGTCATCTGCCCGGGGTCCTTCGATCCCGTGACCAACGGTCACCTGGACGTCTTCACCAGAGCTGCCCGCATCGCCGACGAAGTCACGGTTGCGGTCCTGGTCAATCGCAACAAGGAGGGAATGTTCACCGTCGATGAGCGAATGCAGATCCTGCGGGAGGTCACCTCGGATCTGCCCAATGTGCGCGTCGACTCCTTCCACGGGCTTCTCGTCGATTACTGCCGCTCACACGACATCCAGGCGATCGTGAAGGGCCTACGGGCCGTGAGCGACTTCGACTACGAACTCCAGATGGCCCAGATGAACCATCGCCTAGGTGATGTGGAAACCCTGTTCGTCTCCACCAATCCGCAGTACAGCTTCCTGTCGTCCAGCTTGATCAAGGAGATCGCCCGCCATGGGGGCGATGTGACCGGCCTGGTTCCCCAGGCCGTGTTGGACCGCTTTCCCGCCAAGTTCTCCGACACAATGTGATGGCCAGTCCTGAACAGGGCTGAGGAGATGGTCAGCGACAGAAGGGGCAAGTTGTGGACGTCCAGGAGCGGCTCGACGAGTTGACGGTCCTCATCGAGGACGCGAAGTCCATGCCGCTATCGGCGTCGTGCGTGGTCAATCGAACCCAGGTCCTGGACCTGATCGATGAGATTCGCCAATTGCTGCCGGAGTCGGTGCACCGGGCGGATGAGTTGCTGGCCGACCGCGAGGCCGTCGTGCAAGACGGGCGCCGCGAGGCCGATCGGATCTTGGAGCGGGCGCGCACCGAGGCCGACAAGATGGTCTCAGAGCACGAGGTCTACCTCGCCGCGGTCGCCGAGGCCGAAGCTCTGCGCCAGGACACGGTCATCGATACCTCACGGATGCGCCAGGAGACCGACGACTACATCGACGCCAAACTGGCCAGTTTCGAGATCACCCTGCAAAAGACCCTGCAGACGGTGGACCGAGGCCGTGAGCGAATTCGCAGTCAGATGTACGAGGACCTTGCTCCGATCGAGGGGGATGACTTCTTCGACGGCAGCGTCGATCAAGGTCGCGGGGAGTACTGACCATGGCCGGCCCGAGGTCGGCACCCGGCGGAGCCAAGCCCACGATCGTCGACGTATCCCGACTTTCCCGGCAGCCGGGGTCGATGCTGGAGATCTCGCGTGAGGTGCCCGCCCCTGGGGACCTCACGGTTGCCATGGCGCGAGTGCCCGAGGGATCCACCGTCGATGTGGACCTGACATTGGAATCGGTGGTCGAGGGCATCTGGGTCAGCGGCACCGCCGACGTCGAAGTAACGGCCGAATGCTCGAGGTGTTTGGACCCGATCGCGTGGTCGGAGTCGATTTCGATCGAACAGATGTACCGGTACCAGCCCACCGACGCCCGCGGCGTGATCATCGAAGGGGCCGATCAAGACGAGGAAACCCCGCAGGTGGTCGATGACACCATCGATCTGGAGGAGCCCCTGCGCGACGCGGTCGTGCTCGCGTTGCCCCTAGCGCCGTTGTGCTCGCCGGACTGTGGCGGGATCTGTCCCACGTGCGGAGAGCGGGTGGAGGGTGAGGCGCACGACCATCTTGTGACTGATCCCCGGTGGTCGGCGCTGGAATCGCTGTTGAAGGACGGTCCGACCGGCGAAAATCCGCCCGGAGGGTAGTCCGAACCGCTGTGTGAGAACGGGTCGGTTAGGCTTCGCGCACCCGAGAAGAGGAAGAACCGTGGCCGTCCCCAAGCGCAAGATGTCCCGCTCCAACACGCGTAGCCGTCGCTCGCAGTGGA
>CAYPSE010000018.1:0-17566 GCA_964413305.1 uncultured Rubrivirga sp.
CCGCCAACTGCACATTCGCGGGCACCCGCATGACCGGCAACCCGTGAAGCACTGCGGCACTTGCGTCCGTCACGACCGATCCGCGATTGCGTAATGCGCAAGCGATCGCCCGCAACGCATGTTCGGTTCGACGGCGAGCGTGTTCGTCATGATCGACGAGGCATTCACCCCCATCGGGAAGGTAGGTGCCTCGGTCGAGACGTTGCCACTCCCCCGCCCGTACACGCTGTCGGACTTGGTCGACGCTCATGCCGGCGAAGATCGCATCGCGGACGACGCTCATCACCGGGAGCGCGGGATCGGGATCGTGAAGACGGGGCATGCCACGAAACGATGCGCCAGCAGGTATTTCGTCGCAAACGACTATCCACAGCCCCGCCACCCCCGCCGAGACCTGCATTTTCCGTCACAAGCCTCACCGTTTATGACGGAAAATGCAGGTCCCGGTGACTAAGTAGTGCTCGCGCGTTGCGCACCTAACCCGATCACCTGACCGAACCACAGCAGGTACTCGTCGATCTGCCCGTTCTCATACGCGCGCAACGCCCGCACGTAAGCCGGACGTCCCAGGCTCATCATCCCGACCTCCGGGATGGAGAACATCGACGGATCGACGCCACGCGCCACCAGCACGACGCGCACGAGTGCCCTTCCGACTAGACCCGAACCCCAGGCGAAGGGGCGGGTAACCAACAACTCGGCGTGCGCGATCCCAGCAACGGCCAACGCTGGAACATCCGCGGACTCCACGGAAAGTTCAGCGAGAAGGGCGAGCCGCCTCGATGACGTTGCCGGATCGGGTGCCGGTCCGGTGTTCAACGGATCGTCGGGCACCTCACTCCCGACACGCGGGCGTCCGAGCGCATCCTCGGGAAGGTGCTGGCGAGCCGCCACTGCGTGGAGTCGAGCCAAGGCCTGTAAGGGCGCAGTGGACCAGATGTCGGCGATCGCCGGAGCCTCGCCGGTGACCGCTGCCGCGGCGGCGAGGACCCGGCCCATGGGTGAGTCCTCAGCGACGGCAATGTCCGCCCCTTCTATCGCAGCGGAGTCACGCGCTCCCAGGAACCTCGAAGCCGCGGTCACTTTCGCCGCCTCCGCCCTGACGTCGCGCCGCCACAGCAGTTCATCGATGGCACCGCGAGCTGCCGTTAGGGCATCTGAGACGTCGGGGAGTTCGGTCCAACGAAGCAGACTTTGCCCGAACTGACCGGTCACAGCACGCACGGTAGCGGTGAGCAGCGGTACTGGAAGCGGATGAATCTATCTGCCATTCTCGTCGCGCCGCTGGCACATCTTTGGTTTAGTTGTGATTCCCACCGTGGAGCAGATCGTCGAAAGGATCGTGGTGAGTAACGAGGCGCTGGAGAACCTGCTGCAAGAGAACCGGGTCTTTCCACCCACTGCGGATTTCACTGCGTCGGCGAACGCCACTGCGGCGATGTTCAGCGAGGCGGCGGAGGACCGGCTTGGTTTCTGGGCTGAACAGGCTCGTCACCTCACCTGGGCCACCGACTTCACCGAAATCCTGGATTGGTCCGATGCACCGTTCGCAAAGTGGTTCGCAGATGGCACCTTGAACGTCGCCTACAACTGTGTCGATCGGCACGTGGAGAACGGATTCGGAAATCAGGTCGCGATTCGATTCGAAGGCGAACCCGGTGATCGCCGCGACATCACGTACTCCGAGTTGAAGGACGAAGTCTGCAAGGCCGCGAACGCGCTCATCGAATTGGGAGTCACGGCCGGTGATCGGGTAGCGATCTACATGCCGATGATCCCCGAGGCGATCGTCGCGATGCTGGCCTGTGCTCGCATCGGTGCGGCGCATTCGGTCGTGTTCGCTGGATTCAGCGCCGAGGCACTCCGCAGTCGAATCGACGATGCGGCTGCCGTGCTTGTCATCACCGCTGATGGACAGAATCGTCGTGGTTCCGCCATGCCGCTCAAGCACGCAGTCGACGAAGCTGTCGCCGAAACACCCACGGTGCGCAACGTTCTCGTTGTTCGACGCACGGGCAGCGAGGTGGAGTGGAATGATGACCGCGACATCTGGTGGCACGACATCGTAGATCGTCAGTCAGCGGACCACGCGCCCGAAGCCTTCGACGCAGAACATCCACTGTTCATCCTGTACACATCCGGTACAACGGGGAAGCCGAAGGGCATCCTGCACACCAGTGGTGGTTATCTCACACAAGCGGCTTTCACACATCGCAACGTCTTCGATCTCAAGCCGGACACGGACGTGTACTGGTGCACGGCCGACATCGGATGGGTCACCGGTCACTCCTACATCGTGTACGGACCACTGGCCAATCGGGTCACGCAGGTTGTGTACGAGGGCACGCCCGATACCCCGAACAAGGATCGTTGGTGGGACATCGTGGAGCGCCACAAGGTCACCCTCTTCTACACGGCACCCACGGCGATACGCACCTTCATGAAGTGGGGCGATGAACTCCCGAAGTCTCACGATCTGTCATCGCTTCGACTCCTCGGATCGGTGGGCGAACCGATCAATCCCGAGGCGTGGATGTGGTACCGCGACGTGATCGGAGGCGATAACTGTCCCATCGTGGACACCTGGTGGCAGACCGAGACCGGCGCCATCATGATCAGCCCGCTGCCGGGTGTCACCGCATGCAAGCCCGGCTCGGCAATGGGTGCGCTTCCGGGAATCGGCATGGCGGTTGTCGACGATCACGCGGTACCCGTGGGTAACGGGGGCGGTGGATACCTCGTCCTCACCGAACCGTGGCCCTCGATGCTGCGCGGCATCTGGGGTGATCCCGAACGCTTCAAGGAGACGTACTGGTCCCGCTTTCCCGGGATGTACTTCGCTGGCGACGGCGCCAAACTAGACGACGACGGCGCGATCTGGCTGCTCGGTCGCGTCGACGACGTTATGAACGTATCCGGCCATCGCATCTCCACCACCGAAGTGGAATCCGCGCTCGTCTCGCATGAAGTCGTTGCCGAAGCGGCGGTGGTCGGCGCAGCCGACGAGACCACCGGCCAGGGCATCGTGGCGTTCGTGATCCTGCGTGGCGGCATCCCGGACGAGACAGCCAAAGGCGAACAACTGGTTCAGGAGCTGCGAAACCACGTGGCACACGAGATCGGCCCCATCGCCAAACCCCGACAGATCATGGTCGTGCCCGAACTGCCCAAGACGCGCTCGGGAAAGATCATGCGGCGATTGCTTCGCGATGTCGCCGAGCATCGGGATATGGGAGATGTCACCACACTGGCAGATCCGACCGTGATGAACCTGATCGCCTCAGGGTTGGATTCGAGTACCGACGAGGACTAGTGAGCGTGAGTTAGTGAAGGTGCGTTAGCGCTCGAGCACCACGCAGAACACATTGCCTTCCGGATCTGCGCATCGAATCCACGACGATCCCGCTTCGTTAATCGGCTCGAGGTCTAGACGACGTCCACCGAGATCGATGACACGCTGCACAGTGCCCTCCACCTCCCCAACATGCAGATCTAGATGGAATGCGGACTTGCAGCCGTGCATTGCGTCGTCGATCGCCTGGAAGACCATGCGTGGCCCGACTCCGCGGGGATCCTCGGCAGCCAAGTAGCGCGCGTCCATCGCCTCGGCGGGTCCGTAGCCCAAGAGTGCGGTCCAAAAACCAGCCACAAGGTCCAGATCGCGGCAGTCGATGGCCACCTCGATTCGCCCGATGCCGGGAGGAGTGATCACACGGCCGACGCTAGTCGGCCGGACAGCCCACCACCATCGGCGCTAACCTGCTCATCGGTACCGACGTCGATTGCAGCACCCGGGAGGAAGCATGGCCGATCAACCCAGCCTGGGATCGCTCATCTCCAACGTCGTCCGCGACGCCAAGACGCTGCTCAACGCGCAGGTCGCACTCACCCGCACCGAAGTTCAGCAGGCAGGTCAGCAGGTTGCGGTCGTCTCGGTCTTCGGATTGATCGCCCTCGGCGCGGTTTCGATCGCGGGGCTGTTCGGACTGGTCGCCCTCGCCATGGGACTTGCAGCCATGGGACTGCCCATCTGGGCCGGATTCTTGATCGTCACGGGAATCCTGCTGCTGGTTGCCGTGATCGCTGCGGCGATCGCGAAGGTCCGGGCCGACAAGATCACCGGCATGCACGTTGCCGAGAAGGAATGGAAGGCGACATCGGAGGCGGTGTCCCAGGCGCTGGGGCAAACAGCTATTGGTAAGTGATCGTCCGCGCGATCGTCTCGGTCGCCCTCTCGACTCCGGCGATTCGCGTGCGTATCCCACAGTGCCCGACCGCGCGGACATCGGTAGCGACGACGCCTGGACCGAGGCGATGGACTTCCTCGGGCGCGGCCTCCCCTTCCATGCTCACGAAATCTTCGAACAACGTTGGAAGTGCTGTCCAACGGACGAGCGGGATACCTGGCAAGCATTGGCTCAGTGGGGCGCAGCCCTCACACATCAAGCGCGCGGCAACGAGATCGGTCAAAGACGAATCGCGAGTCGTTCCCGTGAGCGACTCGAGGAGGCCCGGGAGAAAGGTGGGGTGCCGCCGATCGTGGATGTCGATGTGGTCCTTCGATCCCTAGCGCAACTCACATGAACCGTTAGGCACAACTTGATCTGCCGCACCTGCAGCTTCACGAGCGAACCTGATCTCGTCGGCGCTCAGCGCGTAGGCTGCATCCTGCTCATCGAGACCGGCGGCGAACACCACTCCGTGCACCTCACCGAACTCATCGGTCAGCGGACCGCCCGAGTTTCCTTGCTCCACCGAGCCTCGTAGGACGTACACATCACGTTCGACTCCACCTTGTCCGTAGATGGATTCACCTCGTGCGTCCACTCGAGCACGAACACGGACTGGTTCAGCGGTGAACCTCTCGCCTCGAGGGAAACCTGCGATGACCGCCGATTGGTTGATCTCAAGAACGCCCCGAGCCAGGCGAGCGGGCCTGGCTTGCAATCCACGCGTACGCACGAGCGCGATGTCGGTATCCGGATCGAAATACACGACATACGCGCGCGACGACGATGTACCGGGACGAACCCGAACCACGAGGTTTTCCACCCCTGCCACCACATGGGCGTTCGTCACGATCAATTCCGGGCTGATCGCGAATCCTGATCCGCTCACGAGCGAATCGCACGCGGGAGCGGTTCCGGTGATCCGGACGGTCGAGTCACGGATGACCTCGACTGCCTCAATCGCCGCCTCAGGTGCGGGCGCGTCGACTTCGGGACCCGGTACGGGAGCAAGCCCGGCGAAGACTCGAGGTGCAGCGGTGGACGCCACGAGGTCGCCCAGTCCGTTGAAGGCGCTTCGGGCAGCGTCCGGCAGCAGGGAATCCATGGTGCCAAGGACGACCGATCCGTTCACCTGCCTGGTCACATTGCTGTTCGGTAGATACGCCACGACGCTGGCGATCACCCAGGCGACGAGGGCCAGGGCGAGGACGTTCAACGCAGCGCCACCAGCGTTGTCCACAACCCTGACCGGCCGCCAAGTCAGGGAATCACGGAGTCGGCGACCCAGCATCGCCAACAGGGTCTGGCCGACGAGTGCGCTAACCAAGACGCCCACGGCAACAGCGATGACGCGCCCGATGCTGGAGGCGATCACGTTCTCGACCAAATTGGGCAGCCATAGGACGGCGAGTAACCCACCTCCGAGAAATCCCAGGAAGGACAACGCACCGGTGAGGAAACCTTGTCGCCAGCCAACCAGCGCAAAGACGATCAATGCCCCAAGCATCAGCCAATCGACCAGGTTCACCGATCGATCCTCACCTCGCGGGATCGATCCCAGGGCGTGGACCAACCGGACTTGTCGAGCAGGGCGTCGATCACACCGGCCGTGAAACCCCAGACGAGCATCTGCTGCACTTCGAAAGCCGGTCCGCGATAGCCAGACGGGTGAACGGCGGTGAATCGGTTCTCCGGATCGACGAGGGAATCGACGGGAACCCGCTCGACCCGGCGAACCTCGGCGCTGTCCTGCACTCCGATCGCCACCCTCGCATCCGCGAAAGCCAGGACGGGCGAGACGACGAAGTCGCTTACGGGAACCCACAGGTCAGGCAGCAGCCCGACGATCCGCACGTCGGCGGAGGCGATGCCGATCTCCTCATTCGCTTCACGAAGCGCTGCGGCCTGTACGTCGGCGTCGAATGCCTCCACTGCGCCCCCGGGGAACGCCGGCTGCCCAGAGTGGACGGCGTCGCCATGAGCGCGTTCGATGAGGACGATGTCACGATTCCCGCTGAACAGGATCAACACGGCCGCATGACGACCTCGTCCGTCTACAGGAGCGAATCTGGTGACTTGATCGGTGGTGATGGAAGGGATCACATCGAGCAACGGCCCCATCCATGCAGGGAGACCATCACCTCGAAAACCACCGGCATCGGGAACGTCGATGAGTTGACCGCTTCGTCTCCAGGTCATCGACGGACGCCGAGGTACTGGTCGAGGAGTGCGTTGAAGTACTCGGTGCTCGGCAATGCGCCATCGTGCCGACCGACGATCACGCCCTTGTCATTGATGAAGAAGGTGACCGGAGGACCGGAGACGGCGAGTAGTCCGCGGATCTGACCGGCCTCATCGACGACCGAGGGGAAGTCGGCACCGAACGCTGCGAGCATCTCCAGCGCGGACGCATCTCGATCCTGGATGTCCACACCGAGGAACTGCACCTCACCTCGTAGGTCAGCTGCGGCCGAGGTCAAGATGGGCATCTCCGCGATGCACGGAGGACACCACGAAGCCCACACGTTGAGCACCAACGGTTTGCCCCGCAAAGTTGATAGATCGACATCCGGACCATGGCCCAGGCATCGGTAGGTGACGGACGGCAGACCAGGGATCGCGGCATCGGGATCATCCACACCCGGTGGGCAGGGGTCGAGGGCCGCCTTGTCGATCAGCGGTGCAAGCGCCGGATCCTTGGGCGTGGTTGTTGGAGTGGCCATGCTCGAATCACTGGCCTGCAGCGCCTTTTGCTCTGGGCTGTTCTCGACGGCCACACCTTGAGAGCACGCACCGACCAGCAGCGCGCCAACGGCGATAAGCCCCAGACTTCGCATGCGACGGTCCATGATGCGAGACATCATGCCCTCCCCGCGGTACGGACCAGAGCCTGCGCCTCGAGCGGGTCCGTAGGCCCTTCCCCGAAACTCGGGCACAGCGTGGCGAGCGAGCAGGCTCCACATGCGGGCTTGCGTGCATGACACACCCGCCTGCCGTGCCACACCACGTAGTGGGAGAGCATCGTGTAGTCCTTCTCCGGGAACAACGCCGCGACATCGGCCTCGACCTTGTCCGGGTGCTTCTGGGTGGTCCAACCGAATCGGCGTGCTAGCCGGCCGAAGTGCGTGTCGACGGTGATCCCGGGGATTCCGAAGGCATTGCCGAGAACCACGTTCGCCGTCTTACGACCGACACCAGGCAAAGTGACCAGCGCATCAATGTCGGCAGGAACCTCACCCGCATAGTCATCGCACAACCGCTGCCCCAACTGCTGGAGGGTCTGCGCCTTCTGGCGGAAGAAGCCCGTGGGAGCGATGAGTGCCTCCAGTTGTTCCCGATGAGCGGCTGCGTAGTCGGATGCTTCGGGAAAGGCGGCGAACAGCGCGGGAGTGACTTTGTTGACGCGTTGGTCGGTGCATTGGGCACTGAGGATGGTTGCGACGAGCAACTGCAGTGGTGTCTCGAAGTCGAGCTCGCAGTGAGCGTCGGGGTATGTCTTGGCCAGAGCGCGAAAGATCGCACGAGCTCGCTGGCGGTCGGGCTGACGTACGTCTCCGCGTGGCACCCCTCCAGGGTATGCGGCAATAAGCGACTGCACCGTTCCGCTAATCTGCCTCAGGGGGCTGTTCACCACCCGGGGATCGGAAGGCAGGTTCGTGGACGACGTACTGGCCACTACGCCACTGTTCTCCGCCTTGGATCCTCAGGGCGCCGAAGCCCTGCGAGCCTCGCTCCAGGAAATCCGCGTCGCCAAAGGCCAGGAGCTGTTCCGCGAGGGTGAGCCGGGCGACCATCTGTACTTGATCCTCGACGGCAAAGTGAAACTCGGTCACGGATCCCCCGATGGTCGAGAGTCCTTGATGGCCATCCTCGGCCCTGGCGAGATGTTCGGTGAATTGAGCCTTTTCGATCCGGGTCTTCGCACCTCCACCGCAACTGCGTTGACCGAGGCCACGGTGCTGGCGCTCGGCAACGAGCAATTGATGCCCCTTCTCGAAGGTCGTCCCGAGGCTGCCGCCGCCCTGCTCCAAGCCCTCGCGCGTCGTCTGCGCCGAACCAACGAGGCCATGGCCGATCTCGTCTTCTCCGACGTTCCCGGCCGCGTCGCCAAGGCGCTCATGGAATTGGGTGAGAAGTTCGGCACGCTCACACCCGAGGGGTTGCTCGTTACCCACGACATGACCCAGGAGGAACTCGCTCAGCTCGTGGGCGCATCCCGGGAGACCGTGAACAAGGCACTCGCCGAGTTCGGACATCGCGGCTGGATCAAGTTGGAGTCGCGCCAAGTGCTCATTACCGACGTGGAGCGGATGGGCAAGCGAGCCCGCTAGTCCGCAGCACTTGATGCTTGACGCTCAATCGGCAGCGTCACCTTCCAGATACAACAGCTGCGCGGCAACGGTCGCTTCGGCTGCCGGGCGTACCCCCGGTGGAATGTCGAAGTAGACACGATCGACTACCTCGGAGACAGTGGACGCTCCCTGGGCCATCGCGGCCCGAACTTGCTCCAAGCGTTCGTAACGATGCGACAGGTAGTAGTCCACGACCTTTCGCGGGTCGCCGATCACGGGGCCATGACCTGGCAGGAGTTGATCGATGTCAGCGTCGGCGCACAGGCGCGAGAGGTGTTGCAGGCTCGACAGGTACTCGGACAAACGACCGTCGGGGTGAGCAACGACCGAGGTCCCTCGACCCAACACCGTGTCACCCGTGAGGATCGATTCTCCCACCACGAAGCAGACGCTGTCGGAACTGTGACCGGGGGTTGCGATCACGACAAGATCGGTGCCATTGATCTCCAAGCGTTCCCCGTCGGCTAGCGGATCCGCTGAATCCCGCAGCGTCCCCATTTTTGCGCGATCCCAGGCGCGCAGCGGAATCTGCAGGAGGTTCGCGAGATCAACGGCTCCCTCGGAGTGATCGTGATGCCCGTGGGTCAGCAGCACGTTGGTGACGCGACCATTGCGCCGTTCGACGGCAGCGAGGATCGCGGCCTCGTGACCGCCTCCGAGCGGTCCAGGATCGATGACAACGCACGCACCGCCCGGTGCTCCCACGATCCACGTGTTCGTGCCGTCCAAGGTCCATGCCGATGGATTCGGGGCTAGTACGCATGTTGCCAACGTGGAGACGTCGCCGCCGGCCCAGTCGGATCCGTCGCCTACCAGCACGCGCCCACTCATGTCGAGGACCTCACGTCACGACCTCACTTCCCCGTCTCCATCACGCGACCATCGACTTCGGCGATGGTCGGCCCCGCCGTAGTGGTCAGCAGGACCTGCCCCGAACGCGCATCGATCACATCCCAAAGGCCATCGGCTCGTGCCCGTGGAAGCTTGGGGACCACACGTGACGGGTCCTCGGTTATGCGCCCGTTGCTCAACTGCTCCAGGACGATGTACGTGGGTCGCAGCATCGGACACAGCCCGCGGTCGTGGGCCGCTGCGGCCGCAGCGGGTTCGATCCACAGAAGTTCATCGGCCTCCGTCGTGGAGAGCCGACCCTCGGACTCGACGTCGGCAAGGTAGAACGAGACGTCGTAGCGTCGTTCCTCGACTTCAGGCGTTATCCAACGATCGAACAACACGCAGTGAGCGACCTCGATTGCCACCTCTTCGAAGGTCTCCCGCACGGCGCAGGCGCGTAACGGATCTTCGGATCGTAGGTCTATATCCGCAACGCCACCACCGGGAAAGACGTGCATGCCCGGCGCAAAGGCCATAGTGGGACTGCGCTTCAAGAGCAGAACTCGACCATTTCGTCGCAACACCATGGTGGCCGCCGGCCGTGGCTCCGGGGGAACCCAACGACCATCCCCTGCGTGCAGGGAGGCCCATCGGTCGCGATGATCGAGCGTCAGGAAGAGACCTCGACGATCATCTCGACCTCTACAGGCGCATCCTTGGGAAGAGCCGAAACGCCCACTGCGGAGCGCGCATGGGCACCCGCGTCGCCGAAGATCTCCCCGAGCACATCGCTCGCCCCGTTGACCACAGCAGGCTGACCGACGAAATCCGGGCCGCTGGCAACGAAGCCGACCACCTTCACGATGCGCTGGATGCGATCGACATCCCCAATCACCGAAACGACCGCAGCGAGCGCATTCAACGCGCACGCGCGAGCACACTCGCGTGCTGTCTCCTCACTGACGGTGGAGCCGACCTTGCCGATTGCCAGCATCTCGCCATCCACGACCGGAAGTTGTCCAGCTGTGTAGACGAAAGGCCCACTTTGTACAGCCGGTACGTAAGACGCCACGGGTGCGACCACCGGAGGCAGCGTGATTCCCAGTTCAGCCAAGCGAGCGCTTGCCGTCATGACCTCTTCACCCCTCGATCGGTCGCTTCAAGTACGCCACCATGTTCTCCGCATTCGGTCCCGGGACTACCTGCACCAGTTCCCATCCGTCTTGACCCCATGTATCGAGAATCTGCTTAGTTGCGTGGATCAGTAGCGGAACGGTTGCATACTCCCATGTAGTCATGCGCGCCAGAGTAGCCCTTCGAACACAGGACGTCCTTCCAGGTCATGGCCTCAACAAGCGCAATAGGCTGGAGCGATGTCCGAACTGCTGTGGCCGGGAGTGGCCATGCACGTCGTCTCGGGCAAAGGTGGCACCGGCAAGACGACCGTCGCGGCAGCATTGGCGATGGCGTTGGCGCGCGACGGCCGACGGACGCTGTTGATGGAGGTCGAAGGCCGTCAGGGCATCGCCCAGCTCTTCGACGTCCCTCCCTTGCCCTACGAGGAGCGACGCGTAGCCATCGCCCCAGGCGGCGGCGAAGTCTGGGCGCTGGCTGTAGACCCCGAAGACGCCCTGCTGGACTACCTGGAGATCTTCTACAACCTGCGCCGAGCCGGCTCCGCATTGCGCCGCATGGGAGCCATCGATTTCGCCACGACCATCGCCCCGGGCCTGCGGGATGTGCTGCTAACCGGCAAGGCGTGTGAGGTGGTTCGCCGGTCCGACAAGGGTTCGTCGGATGCCTACGACGCTGTCATCCTGGACGCACCTCCCACCGGGCGGATCACACGTTTCCTGAACGTGAACAGCGAGGTGTCCGGGCTCGCAAAAGTCGGGCCCATCCGAAACCATGCCGACCTCGTGATGAGCGTCATCGCATCACCGAGAACCGCGGTTCACCTCGTCACTTTGTTGGAGGAGATGCCCATCCAGGAGACCATCGACGGGGTCGACGAACTCCGTGATGCCGGCCTGCCCGTAGGCGGCGTGATCGTGAACATGACGCGACCACCCATGCTCGATGATCACGAGATCGATCTCGCGCTTCGTGATGCACTTCCCTTGAACACGATCGCGGATCAACTTGTAGTTGCGGGGATCACCGGCAACACAGCCGCGATCGCCGACGTGCTAGCCGCCGAGGGACACGACCACGCTCGCCGTGTTGAACTCGAGCGACGCGAGTTGGCGAGGTTGAATGATCTGGCCGTGCCCGTTTTGCAGTTACCGCTTCTCCCAGGTGGCATCGATCTGAGCAGCCTGTATGACCTCGCCGGACTACTCGGCGAGCAGGGTGTTCGCTGATGTCCACACCTGCGCTAGATGTCGATTCGATCCTCGACGATCGGTCTATCTCCATCCTGGTCTGCACTGGATCCGGTGGCGTCGGTAAGACGACGAGTGCAGCCGCTTTAGCGCTCCGTGCTGCCGAGCGTGGACGCGATGTATGCGTCCTCACCATCGATCCCGCTCGTCGACTCGCGCAGGCGATGGGTTTGAGTGAACTCGACAACACCCCGCGGCTGGTGCCGAACGTCGAGGGGCCGGGATCGCTGCACGCGATGATGCTCGACATGAAGCGGACGTTCGACGAAGTGGTCGAAGCGCACGCGGATCCTGAGCGAGCCGAGCAGATTCTCAAGAACCCGTTCTATCAGGCACTTTCGTCGTCGTTCGCTGGTACCCAGGAATACATGGCAATGGAGAAACTGGGCCAACTCCATGCTCAGCAAGACGCCCCCTGGGACTTGATCATCGTGGATACCCCCCCATCGCGCAGCGCCCTGGACTTCCTGGACGCGCCGGCTCGGCTCGGATCGTTCCTCGATGGACGGTTCATTCGAATACTCACGGCGCCAGCACGCGGTGCCGGACGAGGGTTGGGCCGATTGGCTGCAGCGGGTTTCGGGATCTTCACCGGGGTGCTCGGCAAGATTCTGGGCGCGCAGGTACTCACCGACATCGGCACCTTCGTTGCGGCTATCGACACCACGTTCGGCGGCTTCCGGGAGCGTGCCGACAAGACCTTCGCGTTGCTGCAAGAACGAAATACGTCGTTCCTCGTGGTTGCCGCGCCTGAACCTGATGCGCTCCGAGAAGCCTCGTACTTCGTCGAAAGGCTCCGAGATGAGGACATGCCCCTTGGAGGTCTGATCGTCAATCGCGTTCAAGCGGTGGACCAGCGTTTGATGTCCGCCGAAACTGCCGCAGCCGCAGCAGAGCGTTTGGAACTTGATTCATCGAACCCAGATCCCGACCAAACACCGATCACCGCGCGGTTACTCGAACTGCATGCCAATCGACTACGCGAACGCGAGCGCCAACATCGGGTGACTGAGCGATTCACCGGTGCGCATCCGGGCGTTCCGCTGGCCCAGGTTCCGGCTCTCGCCGAGGACGTCCACGATCTTGAGGGACTGCGCGAGATCGGCGACCTTCTCGCACTCGGGAAACTGGTCTGAGCTCACCTGGAAGGTGCGTTTGTCACGAAGCGCGACTGGGTGCGAAGATCGCGCGACGCTCGTACTCGGTCTGCGCCGTTTCCAGCAGGTTGCGCCAGGACGTCACGTGCGGACGCCGGCGAAGCAGTGCGCGCCGTTCTCGCTCCGTCATGCCACCCCACACGCCGAACTCCACGCGGTTGTCGAGCGCGTCCGCCAAGCACTCGGTGCGGACATCGCACCCCATGCATATGGCCTTAGCCCGGTTCTGCGCCGCACCCTGAACGAAGAGCGAGTCTGGATCGCTGCTCCGGCACGCCGCTCGCGCGGCCCAGTCGCTGTCCAACGACACGTCGGTTCCTCCTACAGCTAGTTCCGGGCTGATGGTGCGCGGGACGGTACGCGCGCCTGCCCGGCAAGGCTAGGTTCGAAATAGTTGAGTATCAATAGTTAATAACAACTGGATAATTCGTCGGGTCGCCGTTTCAGGGGGAACGAACCACCTATGGGACACGAGGCGACGACCTCCGGATGTCGGTGTGACACAACTGCGACACATGACGCGGTTCGTTGCCCCATGTGTGGCGCGATACGTGGCGCGAAATTGGGCCCAGGAAGCCCGCAAAACGATCACTGACCGGTGCGGAGTCCGCCCCCGAGGAACCTCCCCACTTACTCTGGACGTCCCATGACCGTGCATTCCCCCGATGAGCGCCTCACGCCGGGTAAGGCGCTGGGGCGCATCGGTGGTTTCGTCCTCGGGTCGATCCTGGCCGGGGTGATCGTGGGCCTGATGCTCGTACCGTTCGCCGGGGCGGCCGGGGTTGTCACCAGGGACGTGGTCACGGAGTTCGAATCACTGCCCGATGCCCTCAGTACCCCGCCACTCCCCGAAAGGTCCGCGATCCTTGCAGCCGACGGCTCCCTACTGGCCACGCTGTACTACCAAAACCGGGTGGAGGTTCCACTCGAGAGCATCTCCCCGGTCATGCGGCAGGCGATCGTGGCGATCGAGGACGCGCGCTTCCTCGATCACAATGGAGTCGACGCACGCGGCGTGGTTCGCGCACTAGCGCGCAACACCACGGCCGGCGGTATCGAACAGGGCTCATCGACTCTGACGATGCAGTACATCAAGAACGTCTTGGTGAACCAGGCAACATCCGCCGAAGAGCTCGAGTCCGCTCGTGGCGACAGTTTCACTCGCAAGATCCGCGAGGCGCGGCTTGCTCTCGCACTGGAGAAGCGCTTCAGCAAAGGCGAGATCCTTGCCCGCTACCTCAACATCGCGTACTTCGGGTCGGGTGCCTACGGCGTGGAGGCTGCGGCACGTCGCTACTTCTCCAAGCCGGCGTCCGAGTTGAACCTCACGGAAGCAGCAACCCTCGCAGGAATCGTTAAGGGACCCACGGCCTACGACCCACTGCGCAATCCGGAGAACGCCACACAGCGCCGCAACCTGATCATCAACCGCATGGCGCAACTCGGCTACATCTCGCGCGACCAGGCCGAACGGGCAGCTTCGGTCCCGATGGAGCAGGTGCTGAACCCCACCCGCACCTCCAATGGCTGCACTTCTTCCTACGCACCGTTCTTCTGCGACTACGTCTTGCAGACAATCCTCACGAGTCCAGAGTTCGGTGAGACCCCCGAAGAGCGCGAGGCGTTCCTGCGTCGTGGTGGTTACACGATCCGCACCACGCTCGACCCCAAGGTGCAATCAGCTGCCACCGACGCGGTGAATGAGTTCATTCCCCCCACCGACGAGAGCCGTAAGGCTGCCGCCATCACCATGATCGAACCGGGAACCGGAAACATCATCGCCATGACCCAGAACCGTGAGTGGGGAACCTCCGGTGCTGGCAAGACCACGTACAACTACAACACCGATCGATCGATGGGCGGCACGATCGGCATGCAGTCCGGGTCGACCTTCAAGATCTTCACCCTCGCCGCTGCGCTGGAGGCCGGCATTTCGCCGTACGAACCCATCAGTTCACCGAGCCCGGCGACCTTCGAGGGCTTCGTCAACTGCGATACCGGTGTTCCGTATCCACCGGTCACGGTTCGAAACTCCACAGCCGGTGGCACGTTGAACATGGCGCAGGCGACTGCATTCTCGACCAACACCTACTTCATGGCGTTGATGGAGCGCACTGGCATCTGTCGGCCGGCAGAGATTGCCGAGACGATGGGTGTCTTCACCGGCAGCGGCGAACCTCTTCCTCGGGTTCCATCTCTCACGCTCGGTAGCGCCGAAGTGTCCCCGCTCGCCATGGCGAATGCCTACGCAACGTTCGCCGCGCACGGCGAATACTGCAAGCCGCGCAGCATCCTGGAAGTGCGCGATCGCGAGCAGAAGCGACTTCCCGTTCCCGGTGAGGATTGCACCCAGGTCATCGACCGCCCCGTTGCGGACACCGTCACCGAGATGCTCGTCGGAGTTGTCGATGGACCGATCTCAGGACGCACCGGCTCGCGGATGTCGCTCGGTGATCGTCCCGTAGCAGGCAAGACCGGCACCACCAACGACTCCGCGGCAGTGTGGTTCGCCGGTTACACCCCACAGGTCGCGGCAGCCGTATGGGTAGGCGATCCCCGCGGTGGATTCGCGCATCCACTGAAGGACGTCACGATCAACGGCACCTACTACCGTCAAGTCTTCGGCGGGACGCTGCCCGGTCCGATCTGGAAGGCGAGCATGGAAGCCGCGCTCGCCGACAAGCCGATCGAGCAGTTCATCCTGGACACCGGTTTGCCAACCAGCGTCTTCACCGTGAACAAGGTTCCGGACCTGTCGAATCTCGCCAGCACCGCGGAACTGCTGGCGCAACTGGAGCAGGTGGGAATGCGCCTGGGAGACATCACCCAGGTGGATTCACCGCTGCCTGCCGGTCTGGTGGTATCGCAAGATCCCGGACCAGGAGGGATAGCGATTCCCAACACGGCGGTGAACGTGACCATCTCCACGGGCTTCAACGCCGTCCCCGAGAGTCGCGGTGCCCCGCTGGGCGACGCAACGACGATCATGGAACGCGCGGGCTTCCTGGTGAGCGTTGCGCAGGCCGCCGATCCGAATGCTCCCGACGGCGCGGTGATCGCGCAGTCCATCGCCGCCGGAACCACCATGCCGGTCGGAACCGTGATCACCTTGACGGTGAACGAAACGAGTGACTTACCCGAGCAACCGGAGCAACCGGAGCAACCGGGGCAACCAGGTCTCGAAGAAATTCCCGCCGAGGTAGTCCCCGTCGGCTAACGCGACGCGACCTACATACCCAGCGCGGACTTCACCAACGCGGCCACCTGACCGCCATCGGCACGACCCTTCACCTTCGGCTGCACGATCTTCATCACTGCACCCATCGCCTTGCCGCCCTCGGCACCGGAGGCGGCAACCTCGGCGACCGCGGCTTCCACGATCGCGCGCACCTCGTCCTCGGACATCTGCTCAGGAAGATACGCATCGATGATCGCGAGCTCGGCCCGCTCCTTTGCTGCGAGCTCGACGCGACCGGCTTCGTCGTACGCCTCGGCCGCCTCGCGCCGCTTCTTCGCCTCGCGCCCCAACACCGTCACGACGTCGTCGTCGGTGAGCTCACGCGCCGCCTTGCCGGAGACCTCCTCGGTGGTGATCGCCGCGAGCACCATGCGGATGGTTCCGGACTTCACCTCATCGCGTGCCTTGATGGACGCGGTGAGATCCGCCTGGAGACGATCCTTCAATTCAGCCATGCAGCGCATCTTGCCACCGGCCACTGACCACGCCCGTGCGATCATGGTCAGGTGAACTCAAGCGGACGGCTGCTCACCTCCGCCGCCCTTCTCGGCCTTGGTGCGTTGGCCTACTCACGCTGGGAGTCTCAGCGGTTCACCCTGCGGCGAGCCACCATTCCTGTCCTTCCCTCGCAGCAACCCGACCTGCGCGTGCTGCACCTGTCCGACCTGCACCTGGTCCCCGGACAGACCAAGAAGAAGGAATGGGTGAGGAGCCTGCGCGAACTGCAGCCCGATGCCGTCATCGCAACAGGCGATTTCCTCTCGCACGAGGACGCCATCCCCGAAGTGATGCAAACACTTGAGCCGCTGTTCGACATTCCCGGTGCGTTCGTGCTCGGGAGTAACGATTACTACGCCCCCAAACCCATCAACCCCGCCCGCTACCTGCAAGGACCCTCGGGTCTGCAGCCGAACCGAACGATGCTGCCGTGGCAGGACTTGGTTGCCGGGCTCACCGCCGGAGGTTGGCTCGATCTGTCAAATGCCAAGTCCCGACTCAAAGCCGATGGCCGCGAGATCGATATCCGCGGCGTAGACGATCCGCATATCGGCAGGGACAAGTACGACGACGTCTCCGGCGCCTTCGACCCCGGTGCGGATCTCGCCCTCGCCGTGGCGCACGCGCCGTACCTGCGCGTGCTGAACCCGATGGCCGAAGACGGCGCGCACTTGATCATGGCCGGACACACCCACGGCGGTCAGTTGCGCGTTCCCGGTTACGGAGCGCTCGTCACTAACTGCGATCTGGACACCAATCGCGCCCGCGGCCTCAGCGAGCACCAAGGCAGCGCATTGCACGTCAGCGCAGGTCTGGGCACCTCGCCCTACGCGCCGTTCCGGTTCGCCTGTCCGCCCGAGGCGACGCTGCTCAC
>CAYPSE010000019.1:0-7495 GCA_964413305.1 uncultured Rubrivirga sp.
GGTTGAAGAGGCCGCAGCCGGCGAGGAAACCGAGTAGGAAGTTCGCACGCCATGACCTCCGTGGTCCTGGGCGTTACGGGGGGCATCGCCGCCTACAAGGCGGTCGAGCTTCTTCGGTCACTTCGCGAATCGGGACTCGACGTCACGGTGGTTCCCACCCAAGCGGCTCTGCGTTTCGTCGGCGAACCCACCTGGGCTGCTCTCTCGGGCAATCCGGTTGCCACGGATGTGTGGACCTCCACGGATCGGATCCGCCACGTCTCACTAGGTCAGAACGCGGATCTCGTGGTGGTCGCTCCCGCCACGGCGGATTTCCTGGCTCGCGCTTCGCACGGGATGGCCAGCGACCTTCTGACGAACGTCCTGCTGACCGCGCGCTGCCCGGTGATCGTCGCTCCGGCCATGCACACGGAGATGTGGGAGCACCCTGCGACGAAGGCGAATGTCGCGACCCTTCGTTCGCGCGGGGTGATCGTGCTCGAACCCGCGGTCGGCCGCCTCACCGGCGCCGACTCCGGACCAGGACGGTTGCCCGACCCCGAGCGGATCGCCGATCTCGCCCTCGACGTGGTGCGTCGGTCTGCGTTGGGTGCGCCCGTGAGTGTGGACCTGGTGGGGGTGCGCGTCGTCATCAGTGCGGGGGGAACCCGTGAACCATGGGACGACGTTCGCTATCTCGGGAATCGCAGCAGCGGCAAACAGGGGTTCGCCCTCATTCGAACGGCGCTGAGTCGCGGCGCTGAGGTCACCGCGGTGGTGGGAAGCGTGGACGAGCCCATCCCCGCCGGTTGCTCGGTAGTTCGAGTTTCGACCGCCGAGCAGATGCGTGAAGCGATGCATGCAGTCGTAGCCGAGTTCTCACCGCAGATCGTCGTGATGGCGGCCGCCGTGGCCGACTTCCGTCCGGCGACTACATCCGCGGGGAAGATCACCAAGGAGGGGCTTGGCCAGGCCCGAGTCCCGGACCTTCCGTTGGAGCGAACACCGGACGTGCTCGCCGAGTTGGTTGCCAAGCGTGGCTCGTCGGCTTTCCCGCTCATCGTCGGCTTCGCGGCGGAGGCACCTAGCTCGGACGAGGACCTCGCCGATCGAGCACGCGCCAAGTTGAGGCGAAAGGGGTGCGACTATCTGGTGGCCAACGCCATCAACGAAGGAGCGGTCTTCGGTCAAGATTCGACGTCGATCGTCATCGTCGGGGTCGATGGCCTGGAAGTCGACGTGGTGGATGTCGACAAAGCCGACGCAGCGCACGCATTGTGGGACACGCTCGCGCCGTCCCTCAGGTCTCGCATGGGCACCGATCGATAGACTGACGCATCCGCATCGGGGCGAAGTCGCCCTGCAGCAGTAGAGCCGATTAGGGGAGTTCCGTGGCGAATCGCTTGTTCACATCTGAGTCGGTGACCGAAGGTCATCCGGACAAAATGGCCGACCAAATCAGCGATTCGATCCTCGATGACCTCCTGCGCCAAGACCCCACGAGTCGTGTTGCGGTGGAGACGATGCTCACCACCGGCCAGGTGCACGTCGCGGGCGAGGTGACCACCGAGGGATTCGCCGACGTCATGAACCTGGTGCGCCAGGCGGTCATCGGCATCGGTTACGACTCCTCGGTCAAGGGTTTCGACGGAGAGTCCTGCGGTATCAGCGTGTCCATCGGCAAGCAGTCTCCGGACATCGCCCAAGGTGTCGACGACGCATACGAGGAGCGAGCCGACGGCAGCACCGATCCGCTCGACAGACAAGGTGCCGGCGATCAAGGCCTGATGTTCGGTTACGCCTGCACCGACACCCCCGAGCTGATGCCGCTGCCCATCTCCATGGCACATAGGTTGGCCGAACAGCTCACTGCGGTGCGGAAGGACGGAACGCTCGACTACCTGCGCCCGGATGGCAAGACTCAGGTCACCATCCGCTACGACGAAGACGACCGTCCGTTGGGGGTCGACACCATCGTGGTCAGCAGCCAACATGCGGCCGACGTCAGTTTGGATGGAACGCTGTCACCCGATATCCGCAAACACGTGGTCGAGCCGATCTTGGCGACCTTCGACATCGACAGCAGCGACTACCGCTTGTTGGTGAATCCGACGGGACGTTTCGAGGTCGGTGGCCCGATGGGCGATGCCGGTCTCACCGGACGCAAGATCATCGTGGACACCTACGGCGGCATGGCACGTCACGGCGGAGGCGCATTCTCCGGCAAGGATCCTTCGAAGGTCGACCGATCTGCTACCTACGCGATGCGTTGGGTCGCTAAGAACGTCGTCGCCTCGGGTCTTGCCACGCGCTGCGAGGTGCAGGTCGCCTACGCCATCGGTGTTTCCCACCCGGTGGGTGTCTTCGTTGAGACGTTCGGAACCGGTGTGGTGAGTGATGAGGAGATCCAACGCGCCGTTCTCGAGGTCTTCGACCTTCGGCCCGCAGCGATCATCCGGGACCTGGATCTACTTCGCCCGATCTACCGAGTGACGAGTGCCTACGGCCACTTCGGTCGCCCCCAGGGCGTGAATCAACTCCTGGACTCCGATGATCCGGCCAAGCGCTCGGAGGTCGGCCCGACGTTCACGTGGGAGAGCACTGATCGTGCAGAAGCGCTGCGCGCCGCTTCGGGTGTCTAGTCTCGCGGGTGTCTGATCAAGGTGCGATGACCGAGCCCCAGGTGGGCTCGTGGGGCCCGATAGCGCGGGTGCGCGTCGACCTTCCGATCATCCATCTAGATCGGGACTTCGACTACTTCGTGCCCGCGGAATGGTCCGATGCTGCGCCTCCCGGAGCCAGGGTTCGAGTGCGGTTCTCCGGTCGGTTGCGCGACGCGTATGTCATCGAGCGCATAGACCGTGCCGACGTGGACTCACCGCGCCCGATTGAACGCGTCGTGGATGCCGTTCCACCGTTGACCGCGGAGACGTTGGCATTAGTGCAGAAGGTGGCCGAGCGTTTCGTCGGAACCTTCTGGGATGTGGTTCGCGCTGCCGTACCGAGTCGACACGCCCGGGCCGAGAAGTCCGTGCTCGCCTCCGCTGAGTCGTCGTTCGATCCTGAGCAGGTTGGTGCCGGAGACCCCCGACTGTGGCTCGATTACACCTGGCCGGAATCGATCGAGGATCCGGCGCGCATCGTGTGGTCGTCTGCACCGGGCAGCGACATGGCCGCGGAGCTCGCCGACCTCGTAGCTCGGTACCGCCGTCGCCGCCAAGGCGTGGTGGTGGTTCTTCCCGATGCTGCGGATGTGAGTGCAGTGCGCGCAGCACTGAACGCGATCCTGCCTGCTGACGATGTCGCGGAGTTGAGCGCGGAGGCTGGTCCCGAGCGCCGCTATCGCGAGTTCCTGCGCGCCCGCACCGGTCGAGCCGGGGTAGTGCTCGGCACCCGTTCGACGGTATTCGCACCGGTGGCCGATCTCGGTGCGGTGATCGTGTGGGATGACGGCGACGACGTCTACCGAGATCCCCATGCCCCGTACTGGGACGTCCGCGAGGTTGCGGCTCTTCGTTCCCACGTGAGCGGCTGTGACCTGTATGTGGGGGCTCCTGCGCGCTCGGTCGCCACGCAGTGGTGGTGTCACTCGGGGTGGGCGCAAAGCGTCGAACCTCACCGACCCGAAGGATGGACGGTCCGTGCCATCGATGAGCGTGAGGTTGCTCGCGATCCGGCTGCGAAGGCCGCGCGCATTCCATCACTCGCTTGGGACGTCGCTCGCGAAGGACTCGATCAAGGACCGGTGCTGGTCCAGGTCATGCGCCGTGGCTACGTACCCGGACTCGCCTGTCGGGACTGCCGCGCCCCGGCACTGTGTGCCGACGATGCGTGCCGAGGAGCGCTCGAGGTCACGTCCGGTCACTCCATCGCCCGATGTTCCAGATGTGGCCGACTGGCGGGGGATTGGAAGTGCCCGTCGTGCGGATGCTCACACCTTCGGGCATTGAGCATCGGAGCCGGCCGAACGGCGGAGGAGTTGGGGCGCGCTTTCCCGGGTGTTCCGGTCGTGTGGTCCGAAGCGGACCGCATAGTTCGCGAGGTACCACGCACGCCGGCATTGATCATCGCGACGCCGGGCGCCGAGCCCCGGGCGGAAGGTGGGTATCGCGCGGTAGTGCTGCTGGACGCGCGCGCTGCTGCCCCCTCGCTCGGTGCTGGGGAACAACTCGTGCGCCGATGGTTCACCGCGGTACGTCTCATCGGATCCGGGGGTGCCGTGTGCGTGGTTGCCGACCCATCTGCACCGGAAGTCCAAGCACTCACCCGGTGGGACTCCCGCTGGTTTGCGCAACGAGAACTCCACGAGCGCCTGGCCGTCGGGCTGCCCCCTGCCAGTCGCATCGCCGAACTCACCGGGCCTTCGAGCGCGGTGGCGGCCCTCGAGCGGACCATCGCTGTCCAACACCGGGTGTTGGGTCCAGTGGAGGCTCGTTCGGTCGAGGCGGAGCGCGCTTCGCAGGTGCGCAGCTACCTGGTCGTTCCGCGGGCGCAGGGCAGCGTCCTGACCCGGGAGTTGGCGGGCGCATTGCGGACGGCTTCGGTGAGCGAATCGAATATTCGTGATGTGCGCGTGCGAATGGACCCGCGAGACATGTAGTGGGCCGCAATAGCACCGAGTCCGCAGTTCTAGACTCGCGCCCGTGAGTGTGATCCCGATTCGGCTGTTCGGAGATCCCGTGCTGCGCACGCCCGCGGCTGAGGTTGTCGATTTCGACAAGGAATTGCACAAACTCGTCCAAGACCTGACCGACACCATGCGCGATGCCCCGGGTGTGGGTCTTGCGGCCCCGCAGTTGGGTGTTTCACTGCGGGTATTCACCTACTGGGTCGACGACGAACTCGGCCATCTGGTGAATCCGACCCTCGACCTATCGGAAGAGATGCAGGAGGGGGAGGAAGGCTGCCTGTCCGTCCCCGGACTGGCGTTCGAGTGCGCCCGGGCCAAGCGTGTTGTGGCCAAGGGCATGAACATGTACGGCGAGCCGGTGACCCTCGAAGGAAGCGACCTGCTCGCCAGATGCGTGCAGCACGAAACGGACCATCTCGATGGGATCTTGTTCATCGAGCGACTCGATCCGGAGACGCGTAAAGAGGCGATGAAGGCGATCCGCGAATCGGACTGGTTCGGTGTGGATCCGGTTGCAGTGAAGATCAGTCCGCACGCGCAGTCGTCTCGGTGGCTGTGACGAGCCTGCGGATCGTCTTCGCGGGCACGCCGGACGTTGCGGTCCCCACGCTCGAGGCGCTCGCGGCAACCGAGCACGACGTGGTGGGAGTCATCACTCGTCCGGACGCGCCTGCTGGGCGCGGTCGACATCTCAAGCCCAGCGCGATCTCCGATACCGCGGGGAAGTTGGGGCTGCCGACCATCAAGCCGGAGGGTCTGAAGGACCCAGCGGTGCTCCCTGCGCTGCAGGGGTGGCATGCCGACATCGTGGTCGTGGTCGCCTACGGGCTGCTCATTCCTGCCTCATTGCTGGATCTCCCGCGATTGGGGTGGATCAACGCGCACTTCTCGGCGTTGCCGCGATGGCGAGGCGCAGCTCCGGTGCAACGCGCCATCGCGCACGGCGACTCCACGATCGCGGTCACCACCTTCCGGATAGACGAAGGTTTGGACACCGGCCCGATGCTGCTGCAGTCACCGCCCACCGAGATCGGCGATCGGGAGGATGCTGGCGAGTTGTTGGCGCACCTGGCCGAGGTCGCGGCGCGCCTCGTCGTGGACACCGTCGATGGCCTGGCCGATGGTTCGGTCGCACCGATCGAGCAACCCGTCGAGGGCGCGACGTACGCATCACGCATCACCGCCCTCGATGCCCGAGTCGATTGGAACCGGCCGGTGAGTGAGGTCGACCGCCTGATCCGCGCCTGCACCCCGGAGCCGGGGGCGTGGTCGCTCATCGACGGCAATCGAGTGCGTATCGGTCCGGCCGCCAGCGTGGTGATCGATCAACAAGCCCAACCGGGGCGGATCACCGCCGAGAAGTCGGTGGTGCGAGTCGGCGCCCAGGGCGGCTACCTGGAATTGGGGTGGGTGCAACCGATGGGAAAGAAGGCGATGCCGGCGCCCGATTGGGCGCGCGGTTTCCGAGGCGCGGTTCCTGAGGGATTCGACCAGTGATCGATCAGGCCCGCCAAGCTGCCTACGAACTCCTCACTGCGGTGCGGCAGGACGACGCCTACGCCAATCTCGTCTGGCCTCGCATCCTCGCGCGTCACGACCTCACCGGGCGGGACGCCGCATTCGCAACGGACCTGGCCTACGGAACCTTGCGCTGGCAGGGCTTGTACGACGCCATAGCTGGGGAGTGCTCGGCGCGACCGTGGAGCGAGGTCGATCCCCAGCTTGTGGATGTGGTGCGGTTGGGCATCCACCAGTTGCTGTCGATGCGTGTGCCCGACCATGCCGCCGTCGACTCCTCGTGTGAGTTGGCCAAATCCATCGGCTATCAGGACGCCGGTCGCATCGGGTTCGTCAACGGTGTCCTGCGGGCAGTGAGTCGTCGCTCCCTTGAGCAGTGGGAGCAGGACATCGCCGAATCCCTCACTGGCGCAGGATCGGGTGATGCCGCGTTGGCCACGCTGACTTCCCATCCGCAGTGGATCGTGTCGGCCATCCGTCAAGCCCTGCAGGTGCATGAGGGTCTCACGGTGACAGATGACCAGGTGCGGACGGCGCTGTTGGCCGACAACGAGCCGAGCAGGCCGACCATCGCCCTTCTGGAGGGAGCGCGTGGGGGAGCGCGTGACGAGGAAGTGGAAACCGAGGCCGGGGTGCGTCCTGGGCGATGGTCACCGGTTGCCGCCATCGTCGAATCGGGGCTCCCGAGTCAGGTGCCGGCCGTCAAGGAACATCGGGCGATCGTGCAGGACGAAGGCAGCCAACTGGTGGTTCAAGCCTTGCTCGACGTTGCAGTCTCCCCACCGGAGTCGGCGTGGCTCGACATGTGTGCCGGCCCTGGGGGCAAGGCGGCCCTGCTCGCCGATGTGGCCGAGCGAGTTGGCGTTGAGTTCGTGGCCGTCGAGTTGCACGAGCATCGCGCCGACCTGGTTCGGCGACTGATCGGTGCAGTTGTCGATGCCCAACGCGTGGACATAATCGTCGGGGATGCCACGACGCGACCGTGGGGGAGTCGTTTCTTCGATCGCATCCTCCTCGATGCACCATGCACCGGTCTGGGGGCACTTCGTCGGCGTCCGGAAGCTCGTTGGCGACGCCGGGAATCGGACGTTGCCGACCTGACGTCGCTGCAGCGACGACTCTTGGATGTCGGCCTGTCGTCGCTGCGCAGTGGTGGCGTCCTGGCGTACGTCACGTGCTCACCCCACATCGCGGAAACCATCGACGTGGTCGATGAGGTGCTGTTGCATCGAGACGACATCGAGATCCTCGACGCACGTCCTCACATGCCGCAGGTACCCGATCTCGGGCCAGGGCCGCATGCTCAGTTGTGGCCGCATCTGCACGAGACGGACGCGATGCACATCTCGCTGCTTCGGCGGGTGTGAG
>CAYPSE010000019.1:7595-17246 GCA_964413305.1 uncultured Rubrivirga sp.
CCGCATCTGCACGAGACGGACGCGATGCACATCTCGCTGCTTCGGCGGGTGTGAGACCGCCGACGATGAGCGCGGCGGGTGTGAGACCGCCGACGATGAGCGCAGGCTAGTCGGGGAGTAGCGAGACGAGTGCTTCGTAGACGTCGGGGGATCCGGCGATGAGGCGTCCAGCACCAGCAACTCCGTAGTCCGCGAGGAAAGGCGAGACCGTTCCACCTGCTTCCTCGATCAGACACACGGCTGCGAGGCAGTCCCATGCGTGGATATAGGTCTCCACGTATCCGATGTGGTGCCCGGCGGCCACGTAGGCGAGGTTCAGGGCACCTGAGCCTGTGCGGTGGTACATGCCGCCGGCGGTCAGCAGGCGTCGCATGATCTCGGCTAGCTCATCGGGTTTGGTGCGTGGTGAGCAACCCACACCGGTGACGCCGTCGCTCAAGGAAGTGGCGAGACGGACGTGCATGGGATGACCGTTCTTGGTCGCACCGCGGCCGTGCTGTGCGGCGAAGACCTCCCCGGTGACCGGGTTGTGGATCACTCCTAGGCGCACCTTGTCCCCATAGACATAGGCGATGGAGATGCACCACGACGGAAGTCCGAGAAGGAACGGCTGCGTCCCGTCGATGGGGTCGACCACCCAGGTCCCGGCGTCGCTTCCTCCTGTCGTCAGGCCGTGCTCCTCACCCACGAATGCATCGCCGGGAAACGCGGCGAGCAGTTCGCGGGTGATGAGTCGCTCGGTTTCCCGATCAGCTTCGCTGACAAGATCCTGTGCACCCTTGAGTTCGATCTCCAAAGTCGAGGCACGTTCGAAGTATTCATGTGCGAGGTCGCCAGCTGACCGTGCAACGGTGAGTGCGGCAGCAAAGCGCTCGTCTATGGCCGATTCGATTGCTGATTCGAGTGCTTGCTGCGGGGGCTGGGGCACGGCCCCACCTTAGGACCGCGCCGGCCACAGACCGCGAGCCTGTCTCGTCGCGACGACTACCCTGAGCGAGTGGCGACGGATGCGCTGATCTCCCCGAGTGTCTTGAATGCCGACCTGTCCCGGCTGACCTCGGAAGTCGAGAGGATCGCTGCGGTAGCGGACATGATCCATCTCGACGTCATGGACAACCACTTCGTTCCGAATCTGACGTTCGGGTTGCCCGTTATAGAGCCGTTGATTCGCAATACCTCCATCCGAGCCGATTGCCACCTGATGATCGATGATCCTGACCGTTGGGCGCCTTCGTATGCCAATGCCGGTGCGTACAGCGTTACGTTCCATATCGAATCGGCGCGCGATCCAGCCCGCATCTGTGCCGATATCCGACAGGGCGGTGCTCGGGCCGGGGTGGCCGTGAAGCCGGGCACCGACCTCGATGGCGTCGATGCCCTCGGTGATCGTCTCGACATGATCCTGGTGATGACCGTCGAACCAGGCTTCGGCGGCCAGTCCTTCATGGTGGACATGCTGGAGAAGGTCACCCGAGCGCGGCGTCTTGCCGACCGCAGCGAAGGCGATGTCTGGGTGCAGGTGGACGGTGGCGTCGGGCCCGACACCATCGAACGGTGCGCTGAAGCCGGAGCGAACGTCTTCGTAGCGGGATCGGCGGTATTCGGCGCCGATGACCCCGCACGCATGGTCGAGAACCTGCGGTCCCTGGCTGCCGCAGCCCGCTGATGGACCCACGGCCGGTGAATGCGCAGGACTCGATCGTGTGGGATCACTTCATGGAACGGGCGTTGGGTTTGGCCACCGATCCTCGCGCTCCGCGCGGTGAGAATCCTCGTGTTGGTTGCGTGATCGTCGACGCCCACGGCGAGGTGGCCGGGGAAGGCTGGCACGAAGGTGCGGGCACCGCGCACGCCGAGGTCACGGCATTGCGAAGCGCCGGTGAGCGGGCCCGCGGTGGCACCGCGGTGGTGACGTTGGAGCCCTGCAGGCATCACGGACGAACCGGACCATGCACGCAGGCGTTGATCGATGCGGGCGTGAGCCGGGTGGTATTCGCGCAGAGCGATCCGAGTGCCAACGCCGGGGGTGGTGCTGGTGAACTGCAAGCGGCAGGAATCGAGGTGCTAGGGGGTGTGCTCGAAAGCCAAGCGTGGGAGGTCAATCGCGAATGGACCATCGCGACCGCGCGCGGCCGTCCCTTCGTCACGGCCAAATGCGCCATCAGCCTCGATGGTCGAGTAGCCGGTCCCGGTGGTAAGCCCGTGCAGCTGACCGGTGCGCAGGCCAATGAGTTCTCCCACGGGCTGCGGGCGCGCGTCCAGGCGGTGCTCGTGGGAACCGGCACAGTGCGCACGGACGATCCGCAACTCACGGTCCGGCACGTGCCCGTTCCAGTGAGCGGTCAACCACTTCGGGTCGTCGTCGGTCGATCGCCGCTGCCCAGCCAGGCGAGAATCCTCGACGCCAGCGCCCCGACGCTGCGCATTCGGGACCACGATCCGACCTCGGTGCTCGGCCAGCTCTACGACCGGGGCGTCCGACACGTCCTCGTGGAGGGTGGCCCCACGGTGCTGCGGGCGTTCATCGACGCCGGTGTCGTGGACGAGCTCATGTGGTTGATCGCCGGGGTGTGGGTGGGTTCGGGCCCACGGGCCCTCCCCCCGGGTGAACCGCTGGGGAAGGTGGCCACTGTCGTGGACACCGCAGCGCTCGGCCAGGATGTGCTGGTGCGCATGTCCTTCAGCCAAGATTCCGTCGCGGACGCGATCACCTGATGTTCACCGGCATCGTCGAGGAGATGGGTGTGGTCGACCAGATGGTCGACCACGGCGATTCCCTGCGCATTCGAGTCACTGCACCTGAGGTCACCTCGGATGCGGCCCATGGCGCCTCCATCAGCGTCAACGGCATCTGTTTGACCGTGGCCGACCACAACGCCGGGTGGTTTGAGGCCGATGTGATGAAGGAAACCCTCGAGCGGACATCGTTGCGTTCTTTGACGGTCGGCGATCGCGTCAATCTCGAACGTGCGGCCCGGGTGGACGGCCGATTGGGCGGACACATCGTGCAAGGACACGTGGATGGCACCGCGAGGGTGCGTGCGATCACACCCGGGGACCGTTGGACGGTCATCGAATTCGACGTCTCACCGGATCTGTCTCGCTACATGGTGGAGAAGGGATCGATCACCGTCGACGGCGTATCGTTGACGATCGTGTCCGTCGACAGCACTAGCTTCTCCGTGTCGCTTATACCCACGACGCTCGCTGAAACCACTCTCGGAACGCGCGAGGTGGACGACGTTGTGAACATCGAGGTCGATGTACTCGCGAAGTACGTCGAGAAGCTGGTCAGGCCATGATTCCAGCCGACGAACTCTTCGCAGCCGAGGACGATTCATCGCTGCTCCCCGTCGAGCCCGTGGGAACGATCGAACCACGACCGTCCGGCACGCCAGATGGTGTTGCCCTCAACACCATCGAACAGGCTTTGGAGCAGTTGCGGGTCGGTCGACCCATCGTCGTGATCGACGACGAAGACCGCGAGAACGAGGGGGACTTGATTTTCGCGGCCTCGTTGGCCACGCCGGAGTTGACGGCCTTCATGATCCGTCACACATCGGGCTATATCTGCGTCGGAATGACCGGTGAGGATCTCGACCGCCTCGAACTGCCGCCGATGGCCGCGGTGAACGAGGATCGTCGAGGAACCGCTTATGCCGTGACCGTGGATGCCAAGGACGTGGAAACCACCGGCATCTCCGCCAAGGACCGCGCCCGCACCATCAAGGTCCTTGCCGACTCCGCAACCGAGCCATGGGAACTCACCCGACCAGGACACGTCGTTCCGCTACGGGCAGTCGAAGGTGGGGTCCTGCGTCGCGCCGGACATACCGAAGCGGCGGTGGATCTCGCTCGCCTGGCAGGTCTGCACGCCGCTGGTGCGCTGTGCGAGATGGTGAACGACGACGGAACGATGATGAATGCCGTCCAGTGCCGGGAGTTCTGCGACCTGCACGGGCTGGTACTCATTTCGATTGCCGATCTCATTCGCTTCCGGCGTCGCAGTGAGTCCCAGGTGACACGCGTGGTCGATGTGCCTCTGCCCACGGAGTTCGGCGAATTCCGTGCAGTTGCCTACCGCGACGACATGGACGGAAGCGAGCACGTGGCTATGGTCGCCGGGGATATCGGCGACGGAGAGAACGTGCTGGTGCGCGTGCACTCGGAATGTTTGACCGGTGATGTCCTGGGTTCCCAGCGGTGCGACTGCGGTCCTCAACTGCACGCAGCTTTGCGTCAGGTAGCGCATGAGGGTCGCGGAGTCGTGCTGTACGTCCGCGGTCACGAAGGTCGGGGGATCGGCTTGCTCGACAAACTCCGGGCGTATGCGCTGCAGGATCGAGGATTGGACACGGTCGACGCCAACGTCGAACTCGGACTTCCGGTCGATGCGCGGGACTACGGCACGGGAGCGCAGATTCTGGTCGACTTGGGCATCAGGTCCATGCGGTTGCTCACGAATAACCCTGCCAAGCGAGCGGGCTTGGAAGGCTATGGATTGTCGATCGCTGAACGCGTTCCGCTCGTCATCGATGCCAATGAGCACAATGCCGACTACCTGGATACCAAGGCCGCACGCATGGGGCACTCGTACGCCTACGACGCACCTGCCGAAACCACAGGTGCCGGCACCCCAGCAGCGGACACGCACGAAGGGGACACTCCATGAGCGGTTCTGGTGCACCGATCCTGGAGATCGACGCTGCGGGCTTGCGGGTCGCCATCGTGGCGGCTTCATGGCACGTGACGGTGATGGATGGCCTACGTGCCGGTGCTCGCCGGGCCGCCGATGAGGCCGGAGCGCAGGTGGAGGAATTCAGTGTTCCCGGTTCCTTCGAACTTCCTGTCGTGGTTGCCGAGTGTGCTCGCAGCGGCCGGTTCGATGCGGTCGTAGCGTTGGGCGTCGTGATCCGAGGTGGCACGCCCCATTTCGAATACGTGTGCTCAGCTGCCACCGAGGGGCTTACCCGCGTGGCGTTGGATAGCGGTGTCCCGGTGGGCTTCGGACTCCTCACGTGCGACGACGAACAGCAGGCCTTGGACCGCGCTGGGCTTCCCCAGTCGCGCGAGGACAAGGGCGCCGAAGCCATGGTCAGTTCCCTTCGGACCGCGATGGTGCTGAAGGAAATCCGTCGGACCTCGTAGTTCTTGTCGGCGTTCGCGTGCGGCCGCTCGACTACCGAGCCACTCACCTTTGCGACTTCGGCGGCCCGGGGACCTAGGCTGAACCCTGTGAAGAGCTTCGAGGACCTGTATAGCGAACTGCGGCTCAAGACCGCTGTTGGCGATGAGAATTCCGGAACGGTCGCATTACTCGCGCAGGGGATCCATGCCGTGGGCAAGAAGGTCGTCGAGGAAGCCTCCGAAGTGTGGATGGCGGCCGAGCACGAGGGCCCCGAGCGGGCGGCGGAGGAGATCGCCCAACTCATCTACCACGTGCAGGTGATGATGTTGGCCGCCGGCGTGAGCCTCGAAGACGTGTACCGGAGGCTGTAGTGGCCACGTTGCGAGTTGCCGTTCCGAATAAGGGGCAGTTGGCCGACCCGGCTCGATCGATGCTCACCGAAGCCGGCTATTTGAAGAATGCCGGGCTGCGGGATCTCGTGGTCCACGATCCGGAGAACGATGTGGAGTTCTACTTCCTGCGTCCCAAGGACGTGGCGATCTACGTCGGTGAAGGCACCTTGGATCTGGGCATTACAGGCCGTGACATGCTCATCGATTCCGGGGCCGAGGCTCTCGAACGGGTTGCCTTGGGATTCGCACCGTCCACGTTCCGGCTCGCGGTGCCTGCCGGCAGAGCGACTTCCGTCGCCGACCTGTCGGGCCTGCGTATCGCTACCTCGTACGCGGGGCTCTTGAACCAGTGGTTGCAGGACAACCGCATCGAGGCGCGGGTGGTACGCCTGGACGGGGCCGTCGAGAATGCCGTGGCACTCGGGGTGGCGGACGCGGTTGCGGACGTCGTGGCCACCGGCACGACTTTGCGGCAAGCGGGGTTGGAGGTCATTGGTGATCCGATCCTGCAGTCCGAGGCGATCGTGGTCTGCCGCCACGACGACCCGCAGCAGGATTCCCCTGCGGTCCAGACGTTCCTGAGGCGTCTGCACGGTGTCATGGTTGCGCGGTCGTACGTCCTGGTCGATTACGACATCCCCAACGACCGCCTCGACCGCGCATGTGCCGTGACGCCGGGAATCGAGTCCCCGACCGTTTCACCGTTGCACGATCAAGCCTGGTCGGCGGTTCGGGCGATGGTCCCGGCAGCCGACGTACACCGAGTCATGGATGAGCTTTACGAACTTGGTGCGCGAGGCATCCTGGTCACCGACATCCACGCCTGTCGGCTCTAGCGAACTGTGGCTCCCTTCTTGAACATCGGCACAGTCACGAGTTTCACCATGGCCACACCGGCGAGCAGCGCGTAGACGATGGTCCACGAATCGAACGTATCCATCAGCACGCCCGCGATGAACGGACCTGAGGCTGCAACGGTGTAGGTCACGAAGAAGGCCATGGCCGTCAGACGGGCGGCGCTCGCGGCGTCCTCGGCGTACTCGCTCAAGAGCCCGAGCGACATCGCGAATCCTCCGCTCAGGCAGAACGCGAAGAGCGCAAGGATGACGGGTGGGAGGAACGTCGGAACCAAAGCGATGAGAAGCAACGTGGCCACGCTGCCGATCACACTCGCGGCGAACAGGGTGCGCACGTATCGGGTGCGATGAGCCCAACGAGGCCATGTGAAGGCAGCCACGACTTGGAAGGCTGTGAAGATTCCGAAGAAGACACCTGCTACCTGCGGTGAGTAGCCCCGCTCCTCGTACGAAGGAGCTACCCACGCGAGGGAGCTGTAGAAGACGATCGAGTTCAGCATCATGAAGCCGGTCAGCGCCCACGCCACAGGACTGCGCCAGGGCAGTTCGCGAAGAGTGACCAACCGTTCGGGTCGATCGTGACCCTTGCCGCCGCGTTCGAGGCTCACCCACGCGATGAGGCCAGCTACGGCAGGAAGCGCCCAGAAGGCCAAGGCTGCGTTCCAACTGCCCAGGAGTTCTGCGAGTGGCAAGGTCAAGGCGGCACCCAAGGCGGCACCACCCATCAGGGCTGCGGTCCATAGCGCTGTTGCCGTACCCATAGATCCGGACAGTTGCTCTCGGACGATTCCTGGAACCAAGCCGCCGAGTATCGCGATCGCCAGACCGGCCAGGAGGGCAGACAGGAATAACGTGATCGCAACCGCACCCAGGAGCCGAAGGAGCAGCGCGATCGCCATCGTTGCCAGTGCCCCGCTGACCGCAGCGCGCCGACCTATGTGCTCGGCCAGGCGGGGGACTCCCAGTGCGAATAGGCCCATTGCCAGTACCGGAACGGTGGTGAGGGCTCCGATGAACGCGTCGTTCCAGCCGGTTTCGGCCTGGATCGAGGTTGCCACGGCCGGCAGGCTCGCCAGCGCCAGACGCAAGTTGAGCGCGACGAGCACCACCACGGCGAGGATCGCGCCGGTGGAGCGGGCAGCGACGCCGTTCGGGGAAGCGCTGGAGGTCGACCTCACTGGTGGATTGTTCCGCTTAAGGTGCTTGCGTGGTGCACGGGGACCTGCCGACCGATGGGCCGGGGGATGGCCGACGACTGGTCACCCCAGGTCGCTTCGCCAGCGACGACGGCGCACCCGACTCAGCAATCCGCGATGCCCGTGATCACGCCGAACTCACCCGCGCCCTCGACAGCGGTCGCGTACTCGTGGCCGTGGTGGCCCGTGCGGATGAGATCGAGGTAGTCGAGGGAATCGCCGTTGACAAGAGCAGCGATATGTCCGTCGTGTCGATGGTGGCGCCCGATGGTCGCCGTGGCCTCTTGGCCTTCAGCGGCCTCGATGCGCTGCTGGCGTGGGACGCAACCGCACGTCCGGTTCCGGTCGCCGGACCCGATGCGGCACGGGCGGCACTAGACGATGGGTGCGAGGCACTCGTACTTGACGTCGCCGGTCCGCGGACTCAACTAGTGCCGGAGGTCGACCTGATCGCACTGGCCCGGGTGGACCGACTCGAGCATGCCCACCACTTGGTGCTCCAGGCTTTGGAGGACGTATTCGGGGCGGGGTGCGTCGATGTGAGCGTCGTCGATGACCGGTTGCGACTGCGTAGTCGCGATGCCCGCATTCCCGCGCACGATGTGGCTGCAGCGGTCCCCAAGCGCGTCATCGCGCTCGTTCCCGAAGGCATCGAGGTGGTGGATGTCCGTACGCAGGATTAAGCGAATGCAGGTCCCGTCCATTTCTCGCCGGGTCCCTCGCCGGGGGTGTCCGGGATCGCGCTTGCTTCACGAAATGCCCGTTGGACGGCGGTGAGGCCATCGCGCAGCGGTGCGGCATGCATCGCGCCAAGGTCCGGTGCCGAAGCGGTCACCAGGGCAGCGAGGGCGTTGATCAAGATACGTGCTTCAGCCAGATCCGGCTCCCGCGCGGTGCCGTCGGGGTTCGTGGTCAACCCACAGGCAACGGCCGACGCCGTCATGAGGTGCATGGCCACCGTGAGCACGATCTCTACGGCGGGAACGTCACCGATATCCGGGACAGCAGATTCCAGGTCAGCGGGGAGATCGTCGCGGAGCGGGGGATCGGGGGGCTGATTCACGGCTGCTACCCTTGCACCTCCACACAGTCCGGGGCGACCCGGGCTGCGCAAGCGGGGTTCCGACTCCCACCTGGCGGTCCGCGGACTGTCCGGGTCTGGCAGCAGCCTTCGGGCTGCCGTTTTCGGGCCTCCGTCTGCGCTGCAGCGGAGGTTTCGTCGTCTTCGCGCAGAGTGACCAGACGGCTGGGGCACCCGCACCAGCAGAAGGACACGGCATGCAAGGAGGCGCCATCAGCGTCGAACCCCGGATCAATGACCGGATCCGCGTACCCGAGGTGCGCCTCGTCGGACCGAACGGCGAGCAGGTCGGCATCGTTCGTATCGAAGATGCCCTCCGGCTAGCAGTCGAGGCCGATCTGGATCTCGTCGAAGTTGCACCCATGGCCAAGCCGCCGGTGTGCAAGCTCATGGACTTCGGCAAGTTCAAGTACGAGGCAGCTCTGAAGGAGCGCGAGTCCCGGCGGAACCAGACGCACACCGTCATCAAGGAGATGAAGCTTCGCCCGAAGATCGATCCGCATGACTACGAGACCAAGAAGGGTCACGTGGAGCGATTCTTGAAGGCCGGCGACAAAGTCAAGATCACGATCATGTTCCGCGGACGCGAGCAAAGTCGACCCGAACTCGGACTTCGACTCCTGGCGAAGCTAGCCGAGGACGTCGAGGAACTCGGTTTCGTCGAGGCCACTCCCAAGCAAGACGGTCGCAACATGCTGATGGTCCTGGCGCCCCACAAGCGCAAGTCCGATGTGGCCCGCAAAGCCAGGGCGGAAAGTGCGGACAGCGTGGCAGGCGGCAGCGAGATCGACGAGATCGGTGAAGAACGGGACTCCGCCTAGATCCCCGCAAGTGTTCGGGCCGAGCACCGCTCGACCCGAGGGCAACACAGACCTGCACGACGAAGAAGGACCTGCACGCCGAACAACGTGCTCATGAAGAAGGAGGCCACAGTGCCGAAGCAGAAGACGCACAGCGGTGCGAAGAAGCGGTTCAAGGTAACCGGATCGGGCAAGCT
>CAYPSE010000020.1:0-17166 GCA_964413305.1 uncultured Rubrivirga sp.
AGGCCGGCGTCGATGACTGCCTGGGCGAAGTCGGCGTTCTCGGACAGGAAGCCGTAGCCCGGATGCACCGAGTCCGCTCCGGCCTGCTTGGCGGCGGCGATGATCTTCGGGATGTCCAAGTAGGTCTCGGCTGCCGTCTCGCCCCCGAGGGCATACGCCTCATCGGCCATCTGAACGTGCAGCGCATCGCGGTCGGGGTCGGCATAGACCGCCACCGAAATCAGGCCTTCGTCGCGGCAGGCGCGAATCACCCGGACTGCGATCTCGCCACGGTTGGCGATGAGGACCTTGCGCATGGATGCGGACTCTAGCGGTGAGTGGCGGGCTCGGTATCGGGCATATTCCACAAGGTGGTCCATCTCACGCCGAGGTCAGCGAGGAGCCGGCGCAGGGTGGGCAGGGAGATTCCCACCACGGTGGAGGGATCGCCGTCGATCCGCTCCACGAACGCTCCACCCAAGCCGTCGAGGGTGAAACCACCGGCCACCTCGAAAGGCTCACCCGTGGCGAGGTAGTCCGTCATCTCTTCATCGGTGAGGGTCCCCATCGTCACCTCGGTGCTCGCCGTACATTCGGCACGTTGGCCGGTTGCTGTGTCGATGACGCAGTGCCCGGTGTGCAAAGTGCCGGTCCGGTTGGACATCCGGTGCCAACGCTCGCGGGCTATCTCGGCCGTGCCTGGTTTTCCGTACGCAATGCCATCAAGTTCGAAGACCGAATCACACCCGACCACCAGGGCAGGTCCTTCGACTTCCGCGGCCACCTTCTCGGCCTTGGCCTGCGCGAGCACCTGAGCTAGTTGTTGCGGAGTGGCATCGGACAAGGCTGCCTCGATCGCTTCTTCGTCTACGTCGCTCACGATCACCTCGGGATCGATGCCCGCTGCGCGCAAAGTCTGCAGCCGTGCAGGTGAGCGTGAAGCGAGGATGAGTCGAGGCATTACTGCTGCGGGAAACAGGAAGCGCGCCAAGCCCCTGGTCCGGGGCGGAGTGCCGGGCGCGTCATCGCTGCGCGGTTGGACCAGTGGCTCGGCGGGTTGGGTTGGACGACCTCGGTCCGTGGCAGTCGGCTGAGTAACGAGATGACGATCGCAAGTTCGGTGTCGGTGGGGTTACCGGCGGTGACCGAGATATGTGGGTGCCCGTCGCCGGAGTTCACCGTGTTCACCGTGTTCGCCGTGTTCACAGGGGGATGTTCCCGTGCTTCTTGGGTGGCCCGCTGGCGCGCTTGCCGCGTAGCGCGCGCAGGGCGCGAACCAACTGCAGGCGAGTCTCGTGCGGCAAGATGACGCGATCCATGTAGCCCCTTTCCGCCGCCATGTAGGGGTTGGCCAAGGTGTCGGTGTACTCATCGATCAGGTCCGAGCGTCGGGTGTCCGGATCGCCAGCACTGGCAAGTTCCTTGCGATACAGGATGTTGACCGCACCCTGCGCGCCCATGACGGCTATCTCCGCGGTGGGCCACGCAAGATTGATGTCCGCGCCCAGGTGCTTGGAACCCATCACCACGTACGCACCGCCGTATGCCTTTCGCGTGACGACCGTCAGTAATGGAACGGTCGCCTCGGCGTAGGCGTAGATGAGTTTCGCACCACGCCTGATGATGCCGTTGTACTCCTGCTCGGTTCCTGGCAGGAATCCCGGAACGTCCACGAAGGTGATGACGGGGATGTTGAATGCATCGCAGGTGCGCACGAATCGGGCGGCCTTCTCCGAAGCGTCGATGTCGAGCGTTCCGGCGAACTGCATCGGCTGATTGGCCACGATGCCCACGGCATGACCCTCGATGCGCCCGAAGCCGGTGATCATGTTCGGTGCGAAGAGTGGCTGGGTCTCGAGGAATTCGTCCTCGTCCAGGATCGACTCGATCACCCGATGCATGTCGTAGGGCTGATTGGGTGAGTCGGGGATGATCGAATCGAGCGAGTAGTCCTCGTCGGTGAACTCCATATGCACGTCAGTGGGAAACACCGGGGGGTCGGAGAGGTTGTTACTCGGCAGATACGACAGCAGCGCTCGTACGTAGTCCAGGCCGTCGCCTTCGTCCGTTGCCATGTAGTGAGCGACTCCGGAAGTGGAGTTGTGCGTGCGTGCCCCTCCGAGATCCTCGAAGGTCACGTCCTCACCGGTCACGGTCTTGATCACGTCCGGACCGGTGATGAACATGTGCGAGGTCTTGTCGATCATCACCGTGAAGTCGGTGATGGCGGGGGAGTACACGGCGCCGCCGGCGCATGGACCCATGATCACCGAAATCTGCGGGATCACCCCGGAGGCTTGGACGTTGCGGCGGAAGATCTCTCCGTATAGGCCCAGTGACACCACGCCCTCTTGGATGCGAGCACCACCGGAATCGTTCAGCCCGATCACCGGACATCCGGTCTTCAGCGCGAGATCCATGATCTTCACGATCTTCTCCCCGAATACCTCGCCAAGGGACCCACCGAAGACGGTGAAGTCCTGGGCGAACACGCATACCGGGCGACCATCCACCGTGCCGTAGCCGGTTATCACGCCATCGCCGAATGGACGGTTCTTCTCCAGTCCGAAGTTGTGGGAGCGGTGGCGGGTGAGGCCGTCGATCGGCTGGAAGGAACCCTCATCGAGGAAGGCTTCGATGCGCTCGAGGGCCGTCATCTTGCCTTTGGCGTGCTGCTTGTCGATCGCCTCCTTGCGTCGATCCGCCGCGTTGGCGCGCCGGGCCTTCAAGATCTCGGCCTTGCCGGCGGTGGTGCGGCGCTCGGCCCCTTGCGGTTCGGTGCCTTCGGCTACCTCGGCGCTCATTGCTCATCCCTCCACGCGGCTGGTGGGTGTACTAGCGATCCTGCGTACCTTAGCCGCGTGAGCGAAGCCCCGTGGGTGCCCGATGGTGCGCGAGTGCTCGATCTCCTGATTGCCGCTGGGTGCCCGTGGCCGGCGCCTACCTATGTGGACTCGACGGGCTCGACCAATGCTGATGCCGCCGCGCTGGCGTTGCGCGGCGCCGTGGACGGCACCTGTGTGGTGGCCGGTGAACAAACCGCAGGCCGAGGCAGGCATGGACGAAGCTGGATCAGCGACCCGGGAGCGGGCCTGTGGTCGAGCACCATCATCCGTTCACTCGGCATCCCAACCCGGCTCCCACTTCTCGCCGCGTTGGCCGTGGTGGACGTCGCCCACGACCTCGCCGGTGTGTCGTGGAGCATCAAGTGGCCCAACGATGTGCTCGATTCCCAGGGCCGCAAGGTGGCTGGGATCCTGGTCGAAGGAATACGGGGTGGCTCTGATGGCGCCGCCGCAGTGGTGGGGATCGGGCTCAATGTGGAACGACCGCCCCAGGAGTTCGCCCAGGCAGGCTCGTGGGTCGGGGATACCGGAACGAGCCCAGATCGAAGCGAGTTGCTCGCCGGGCTACTAGTCGCGCTGCACGCGCGGGTTCATCAGTCGTGGGATCGGGCTTTGGGGGACTATCGCGTCCTGTGTTGCACCGTGGGTTCCCGTGTGCACGTGGTGCTCCCCGGAGGTGAGGAGTTCGATGGCGTGGGGGTGGACGTGGACGCATCCGGCCACCTAGTGGTGGATACCGGGCAAACGCGGCGAATGGTCGTCGCCGGCGATGTCCTGCATGCGAGCATTGCGCCATGAGCTACCCCACCAAGTTGCTGGCCCCCGGCGAACTGATCGCCTTCGAATTCAAGCCACATTGGCGCGGACTCATCTGGCCGGCGATCGTGCTGATCGTCGAAGTGTTCGTGGGTACCTGGCTGTACTTCTCGGTAGCTAGTTGGAGCATCGGCTCGTTCTCGCTGTCCTGGCTGCAGTTGCCGATCTTGTTGATTTTGCTCGGCATCTTGATTTGGCGGGTCGTGCTGCCCTTCGCCCGCTGGTTCACCACGCAATATGTGTTCACCACACGCAGGATCATCATCCGCCGCGGGCTGCTCACCAAGCAGGGACGCGATATGCCTCTGGCCAAGGTGAACAACGTGTCCTTCGAAGTGGGACTGTTCGGTCGGGTACTGAACTACGGAACCCTCGAGATCGAATCCGCGAGCGACGACGGCGATATGTACATCCAGGACGTTCCCAATGTGGAGCAGATCCAGCGGTTGGTCTACGAACTGCACGAACTCGATGATGCGCGGCGGCGGGCGGGGGATGGGTCACCCGATCAACTGCCGGCGATGGAGTAGCACCCTCGGACGACGCCGAGACCTGCAGTTTGCGTCGCAAGACTTGATTCTTGCGACGCAAACTGCAGGTCTCGACGAAACTAAATGGGGGTGGAGGCGTCGCGCTCGAGGAGTTCTTCGTTGGCGGGATCGGCCAACTCCTCCGCCGGGATGGCCGGGAAAACCCACTTGCGGTAGGACCAGAAGCGGAACAAGGTGCCCAGCCCGAGGCCGACCACGTTCGCGCTGATGTTGTCCGCGAGAGGCGTATCGAGCCGCAGGACGTAGTGGCTGAACCACAGGCACCCCACCGCGATGAGCATGGCCACCCCGTTGAGGGCGAAGAACATCAGGTATTCCTTACCCATGTTGGTGCGGCCACGATGTCGGAAGGTCCAGAAGCGATTGCCGGCGTAGGCGACGGTGGTGGCCGCTGCCACGCTGATCACCTTCGCGGTGAGCGGCTTGTCGTAGAGCGGCCCCTCTCCACCGGCGAAGCGCAGGATGTTGAACAGGCCGATGTCCACCACCAGCGCGCTGAGGCCGACGATGCCGAACTTCGCGATTTCGCGGTAGAGGTCCCCCAATGTGGCCTGCAGGTAGCGGTAGCCGCGCGTGATCGAGTGCGGCCCAAGCATCGATGGAGTCTAGCCAGCGCGAGCACCGATGTCGGTGGATCCGGGCGGCTAAGTTGTGTCAGTGACCGGTTCGGATGCCTCGCTTTCCGCGTTGTCGGTTTCCGGATCTGATCGACCACGCGTAGGCATGGTCGGCGGCGGACAACTTGCGCGGATGAGTGCAGCACCCGCCGCGGCTCTGGGAATCGAATTCCGGGTACTGGCGGCCTCTCGCGATGAATCCGCAGCCCAGGTGGTGCCCGACGTCTTCCTCGGTTCGCACGACGATGAACGAGCGGTTCTCGAATTCGCCGACGGCTGCGATGTGGTGACTTTCGATCACGAGCACGTACCGCCGCCGATCTTGGAGAAGTTGGAAGCTCGCGGCGTCGCCGTGCGACCGGGTCCCCATGCCTTGATCAACGCGCAGGACAAGGCGGTCATGCGCCGGACCTTGGAAGGTGCAGGGGCTCCGGTGCCTCGGTGGCACGTGGTGGAGTCGGTAGGGCAGGCCCGGGAGTTCGCCGACGACGTGGGCTACCCATTCATCCTCAAGACCACCCGCGGTGGCTACGACGGCAAGGGCGTGTGGCGGATCGAGGATGCTGCGGGTCTGGCCTCGGTGATGACCACGCAGTTGCCGCCGGGTGCGCAGTGGCTCGCGGAGGAAGCGGTGCCATTCGTGCAGGAGTTGTCGGCCCAAGTCGCACGCTCACCGAGCGGCCAGAGCGTCGCCTACCCGGTTGTCAGGACCATCCAGACCAACGGAATCTGCACCGAGGTTGTGGCACCTGCACCGGGGCTGGCCGGTGAGCGTGCTGTGCAGGCACAGCGGATCGCGCTCGACATCGCCGGGGCATTGAATGTGACCGGGATGCTCGCGGTGGAGATGTTCGACACAGGCGACGATGTGTTCGTCAATGAGCTCGCGATGCGCCCGCATAACTCCGGACACTGGTCGATCGAGGGCGCGCGTACGTCGCAGTTCGAGAACCACTTACGCGCGGTAGTGGATCTACCCTTGGGCGACCCTCGATCGGTGGCACCCCATGCGGTGATGGTCAATATCTTGGGTGGGGATGTCGGGAACCTGTATTCCGCGTATCGCCACGTTCTCGCACGCGATCCAAGTCTGAAGGTGCATCTGTACGGCAAGGAGGTGCGGCCGGGCCGTAAGGTCGGACACGTGACCGCTGTCGGGGATGATCTGGATTCCTTGATCGCTCGCGCGCGTCACGCCGCCGACTACTTCATGGGGGCCATCGATGAGTAGTTCGCGCACCACGGCCTTGGTCGGTATCTGTATGGGCTCGGACTCCGACTGGACCACGATGCAGGCGGCATCGGAAGCGCTCGATGAATTCTCGGTGCCCCATCGGGTGGACGTCATGTCTGCGCACCGGATGCCGGTGGAGATGATCGAGTTCGGACGAAGTGCGCGATCATCAGGATTACGAGTGATCATTGCGGGTGCCGGTGGTGCGGCGCACCTGCCGGGAATGCTCGCTTCGGTCACCGCTCTGCCGGTGATCGGCGTCCCGGTGAACGCGACGTCGTTGGATGGAATGGATGCGCTGCTGTCCATCGCACAGATGCCGGCTGGGGTTCCGGTTGCGACCGTGGCGATCGGCGGCGCGCGAAACGCCGGATTGCTCGCAGTGCGAATGCTGGGCATCTCCGATGAGGCCCTGTTCGATCGGATGGAGAAGTTCCAGGTCGACTTGAACGTGGCGGCGCGGGCCAAGGGCAACGGGATTCACCGCGAGGTGTAGTTCGGAACCTTCAATTCCTTGTAGGGAACAGCCGCGGATACTCGATTGCCGGACAGCGATCCATCACCATGGTCAGTCCGGCATCGGTGACCCGCTCGGCGGCATCGTCGTCGATGACCTCAAGTTGGAACCACACCGCCTTCGCGCCGACCGCTATCGCTTGATCGGCGAATTCCCCGGCGCGATCGAACCGGACGAACACATCCACCACGTCGGGGACGCCGTGCGCGTTCACTGCATCCGCGATGGTCGCGAAACCCGGCTCACCGTGCACCTCATGAGCGCGCGGATGGATGGGCACGATGCGTTTGCCGATGGACTGCAGGAATCTGGCCACGCGGTAGGCAGGTCGGTCGGGGTTATCGCCCAGCCCGACGATGAACCACAGGTGAGAATCGGCGAGCAGGTCGCGAATCTGCTCGTCCGTTGCTAGTCCCTTCACCACGTGCTGTTCGTCAGGCAGTGGGGCGGCCGAGCGCGCGGTAGGTCCAGCCGGCAGAGCGCCAGATATGCGGATCGAGTGCGTTGCGAGCATCGATGATGGCCGCGCTGCGCACTTTGTCGGTGATCTGTTGTGGATCGAGGTCGCGGTATTCGCGCCATTCGGTGCCGAGGAGCAGTAGATCCGCGTCGGTGACGGCATCGAGCAGGCTCTCGCGGTAGTCCATATTCGGGTAGACGCGTCGGGCGTTGGCGAGACCCTTCGGATCGTGCACGCGGACGGTCGCGCCGGCGTTGGAGATCGCCACGGCAACGTCGAGGGCGGGTGAATCGCGGACGTCGTCGCTGTCGGGCTTGAATGTGGCGCCGAGCATCGTCACTACCTTTCCCCGGAAATCACCCCCAAGGGTCTTGCGGGCCAGGTCCACAGTGTGAGCGCGGCGGCGCAGGTTGATCTGGTCCACCTCGCGCAGGAACGTGAGTGCTTCCTCCGCACCCAGTTCCCCTGCCCGTGCCATGAATGCACGAATGTCCTTGGGTAGGCAGCCGCCACCGAAACCGAGGCCGGCTGCCAGGAAGCGATTGCCGATTCGGGGGTCGTAGCCGATTGCCTGGGCGAGCATCGTGACGTCCGCACCGGCGGCTTCGCACACCTCGGCCATTGCGTTGATGAAGGAGATCTTCGTGGCCAGGAAGGAGTTCGCGGCGACCTTGACCAGTTCGGCGGTGGGGTAGTCGGTGACGAGGAAGGGAACGCCATCTGCGATCAGCGGTGCGTACACCTGGCGCATGATCTGCTCAGCGCGCTCAGAGGTCACGCCGACGACGAGTCGATCGGGCTTGAGAGTGTCTTGGACCGCGAACCCTTCGCGCAGGAACTCCGGATTCCAGGCAACCTCCACACCGCTCGCCGCGATGTTCTTCAAGCGATCGACGATGGCATCTGCGGTGCCAACCGGGACCGTTGACTTGCCCACGACCACGTCGGTGTTCGAGATGAACGGGGCGAGTGCGTCCACAGCCCCGAAGACTTGCGACATGTCTGCGGCGTACGCACCGGGTTGCTGCGGAGTCCCCACGCAGATGAAGTGGACATCGGCCTGTTTGCCGGCTTCCTCGAAGGATGTGGTGAAGCGCAATCGACCGGCCCCGAGGCTGCGTTGGAGCAGTTCCTCGAGCTCGGGCTCGAAGAACGGCACGGTGCCGGAATTGAGCATCTCGACCTTGGCCGGATCGATATCCACCCCGATAACGGTGAAGCCGAGTTCGGCCATGCACGCCGCATGCGTGGCGCCGAGATACCCGGTCCCGATCACCGATAGCACGGGTGAGGGTGCTGCAGCCGACTGCGCCATGAGTCGAGCGTAGCGAGCGCGCCCCTACGCTTGCAGCATGGCGAACTCCGCGGGCCACGAGGCGAACCGAGAGGGCAGACCATCGGTCCCCGGCACGCGGGTGAAGGAACGCTCGGGCTCGTGGGACGTGCGAGCCGACCACGTGGGAGCCTTCCGGCGTCTGGTGACCGCTTGCGTGGGCGGCGAGCCGATCACCCGGGTCCACGTTCGCATCGATCGGTGGCGTCGCCCCCACCACGGATGGACCGGTTCCCCGGGATTGGCCGGAGTGGACTCATGTGCGGTGAACCCCAAAGCCGAGGGTGTCGAGGTGCAGATCAGCGTTCGCGAGGCTGTCGACCCGGCAGCGCTGCTCGCGGGCGTGCTGCGCACTGTGCAGCCGACCGTGACGGGTTTCCCTGCGCCCACCTGGAGTGCGGGAGTTCCAGCTTCGGGGATCTTGGCCGAACAGGTGCGCGATGTGCTCGGTGACGGCGACGATGATCGGCACCTTCGGCGTGCGGATGTGCTGCTCGTGCCTTCGGAAGCCGACGCTACCGAATCCGACGCTACCCAAGCCGTCGCCGAACGTGTGGTGGTGGTGACCGAGGGGAAATGGGGAGAACGCAGCGTACTGATCGATCCCACCATCCACCGACCCCACGGTCGAACCTCGGATTTCGTGGGCGAAGTGGTCGACGCGGCGAGCATCGTTGCCAAGTACCGACTCGGTGTGGACATGCCGGACGTGAAGCCGTTGCGGGCCATATCCGCGGTCACCAACGCGTCGTCATTACCCACCTGGCTTCGGGCGCAATTGGCCGCACTCGGTGTGGTCCTCGTCGAATCAGCAGGTGAGCTACCGGCTCGAGATGACCACCTGGCGTGGCAGAACCGCTCGGTATCGGGGCGTCGCGAGGCGTTGAGGGACTTCTCGCCGTGGCCGGCGGTGCAGCCGTGGCCCACGGTGAGCATCCTGCTATCCACTCATCGACCCGAACGTCTCGATCACGCACTGGCCATGGTGCGCCGCCAGGACTATCCCCACCTGCAAGCGGTGATCGTGCTGCACGGCGATGAACAGGACGTAGCCCACCACGCACCGCGAGTTCGGTCGGCCCTCGATGGTTGGGAGGGCGAGTGGGCGCTCATCGGAGTGCCGGCCGAGCGCAACCTCGGGCACGCACTCGCGGCGGCGAGTGCTCGCGCCGATGGTGAATTGCTCACCAAGATGGACGACGACGACTACTACGCACCGACTCACGTATGGGATCTCGTACTGGCGCGCATGTACTCGGGTGCGCAGGTCGTCGGCAAGGCACTGGACTGGGTGTATCTCGCAGGGGCGGACGTCACGGTTTTCCGGCCTACCTACCCGGCGGAGCGGTTCGCGACCTTCGTTGCCGGGGGAACGATGCTGATCTCGGCCGGTGATCTCGCCCAGGTGGGTGGATGGCGAGCCGTGCCCCGATCGGTTGATCGCGCGCTGCTGGACCGGGTGCTCCAGTCCGGCGGCTTGGTCTATCGAACACACGGCCTTGGCTACACCTACGTTCGCAACGCCGCCGATGGCTCGGCGAATACCTCCCAGGTCCAACAGGAACACTTCCTGACCAAAACCGTTGCCCAGTACCCGGGACTGCTGCGCTCTGATGCCCTGGGCACGGAGGAAAGCGCGTGAGTTCCTCGAAGTTGCCGACCGTGAGCGTGGTCATGCCCGTGGTGAATGAGGAGCGTCATCTGCGGGCGTCGGTGCAGCGCATCTTGTCGCAGGACTATCCCGGTGAATTGGATGTGACCCTGGCGGTGGGTCCGAGTCGGGACGCGACCGCCGACGTCGCCGCCTCCCTGGCTGCGGAGTTCCCTCAGGTTCGAGTGGTGTCGAATCCGAGCGGGTCCACTCCCACGGGGTTGAATGCCGCGATCGGGGCGTCGTCGGGAGACATCGTGGTGCGCGTCGACGGACACGCGATGATCCCCACCGATTACGTCAGTTCCGCAGTGGCCGTCCTTATGCGAACCGGGGCCGACAACGTGGGCGGCATCATGGCCGCGGAAGGCCTGGGTGATTTCGAGCGCGCGGTGGCTGCCGCCATGACGTCTCGTTTCGGCGTGGGCGACGCCTCCTTCCACGTGGGAGGTGACGAGGGTCCGGCCCTGACCGTCTACCTGGGGTGCTTCCAGCGATCGGCTTTGCAGCGAGTGGGTGGCTACGACGAAACCATGGAGCGCGCTCAGGACTGGGAATTGAACTTGCGCATCCGCGAATCGGGTGGAGTCGTGTACTTCACCCCGGACCTTCGCGTTACGTACCGACCCCGCCACTCATTGAGCGCTTTGGCTCGTCAATATCGCGACTACGGAAAGTGGCGTCGCGAGGTGGCCCAGCGCCATCCTTCGACTCTTTCGATGCGCTACCTCGCTGCCCCGGTGACCGTTGCCGCGATCGGTGCCGGCGTGGTCGTGACGGTTGCCGGTGCCGCAAGTGGTCGGGCGGGCTTGGTCGTTGCCGGACTCACGCCCGTCGCCGCCTATGCAACCGGAAACCTCCTCGCATCCGTTTCCACCGGCGTGCGATCCGGTGATTGGTCGGTTGCCCGACGGCTGCCTGCGGTATTCGCGACCATGCATGGTGCCTGGGGTTGGGGCTTCCTTCGCGGTGTTTCGGGGCGCATGTGAGCGTTCTCGACCGCATCCGGGGTGCTCGCAGCCGCAGGCGCGCGCTGCGCTGGACGATCGTGACCGCTGCCCCGAAGGGACAGGCCGGGCAACAATGGGGAGACACCTGGTTCGCCCACGACCTCGCCGATGCCCTGGGTCGAGCAGGTGAGCACGTGAAGGTGGTCTCGCGCGCCGGAGCCGACTCCCCCGGACGAGTGGAAGACGATGTGGTCTTGGTGCTGCGTGGACTGCGCGCAGTGAGCCCGCCTCCAGATCGACGCGGAGTGTGGATGCTGTGGGTGATCTCGCACCCGGAGATGGTGACCGAGGACGAACTTCGCGACTACGACGCGGTGTTCGCTGCGAGTTCCTCATGGACGGCGCCCGGTGGAGTCGAGGTGACACCACTGCTCCAAGCGACCGCGCCGCAGCGCTTCAACCCCGATGCCGCGGAGCCCGACTCCGGTGCCCCGGTGCTGTTCATCGGATCCACGCGGGGGGAATTCCGTCCGGCGGTGCGGGGCGCGATCGCGTCGGCGCGCTCAAGGGACCTGTCGGTATTCGGCGTCGGTTGGGAGGAGTTCCTCCCCGCCGAACGCATTGCCGGGGAGTTCCTCCCCAACGCCGAGTTACCGGCGGCCTACGCCGGAGCCGGCGTCGTGCTCAACGATCACCATCGAGACATGGCTGATGCTGGCTTCTTGTCCAATCGATTATTCGATGCGGTTGCAGCTGGTGCGCGTGTGTTGACCGATCGAGCCACGGGAATCAGCGAGGTCTTCGGGGATTCGGTGGTGGTGTTCGACGATCAGGAGCATCTGACGCGATTGCTGGAATCCCCCGTGGACGAGGTCTTTCCTGCACGGGCCGATCGGCTGTCCCATGCTCGGCGCATCGCGCGCGAGCACTCCTTCGATGAGCGGGCTGCGATTCTCGTCGAGCGCGCCGACTTCCTGCGAGGTGGCGGGTGAGTCCTCCCCTTGTGAGCGTGATCTTGATCGGATACAACGACGCCAAGCGAATCGTGCGGGCGCTGGACTCCCTTCGGAACCAAACCCTGAAGTCCATCGAGATCATCGTGGTGGACGACGCCTCCACCGATGCGACGTCGGAGATCATCGCATCGGTGGCGAGCAACGATCCCCGGGTGCGCTTGATCACTCGTGAGCACAATTCCGGCGGATGTAGTGCACCGCGCAACGACGGATTGCGCTCCGCGAGTGCACCATGGGTGATGTTCTGTGATTCCGATGATGAGTTCGAGCAGCACGCTTGTTGGAATCTGCTGACAGCCGCCGAGGACTGGGACGCCGATGTGGTGTGCGGTATGGCGGTGCGTCGTGATGTGGGTAAGGACAAGGACAAGCCATGGCGGCCCGAATTGCACGCTCGCAATCGAGTGGTCGAATCCCTGGAATCGGAGCCCGATTTGCTCTACGACACCATCAGCGTGAACAAGATCTATCGACGCTCGATGCTCGTGGACAACCACATCGAGTTTCCGCTTGGGCTGCTCTTCGAGGATCAGGTGTTCACGCTCGAGTGCTTCCTGGCCGCTCGTCGCATCGGGATCTTGCAGGCCACGACGTATGTCTGGAACGTGGACCGGGTGGCCGAAGAGGCCTCCATCACCCAAGGTCGCATGCAGCGCCGGAACGTGGTCGATCGTGTGGCGGTCAATCGACTCATGGACGACATCTTGGCCTCGGCCACCGAGGAGTTGCAGCTGGCGAAGGCCATCAAGTTCCTACGTCACGAGGGGTACTTGTATCTGTGGGCGATCGCGGAGAATCCGGATCACGATGCGGCTCGTGATGCGGCTGCCGTATTCCGTGACTACGTCCGATCCGTCGACGTCCGGGCATTCGACCACATTCGCCCAGCATTGCGCGTGGCGATGTTCGGGCTGCTCATCGAGGACCTGGATCTGATCCGGCGAGCCATGCGGTGGGAGCGGTGGGCCTCTGTCGTCGATACCTCGATCGTGGTCGAAGGTGAACGACAATTCTGGACCGAGCACGACGACCGCGAGGCCCTCGGGCGCGATTCTCGCTACTGGCTCGACGTATCCGCACTGCACCTGATGGACATGCCGTTCTCGACGCGCCGGTACTTCCATGAGGTTGTGAACTTGGATGTCCGACGCTCTCGAGTGTCGATCGAAGTGCGGACCGCCGACTACGCGCACGATCTGGATCGCGGCATCACTGCCCACCTGGTATGGACCGACAAATCCGGTGCGGTGATCGCCTCCTTGCCGCTGGAGCGAATGGATCGTGACGCCCGCGGCTACGTCACCTGGCGAGGTAGCGCTGCTCCCACGGTGCACATCGAAAGACCCCTGATGAAGCCCGACAAGGGATCGGTGGGTGTTCGGCTCGAACGGGAACGTGCAGTCAACACCACTGCTGCACGTGCAGTGGGGGTGAATGTGCAGTCGGTCTTCGTCGCGCTCCCAGCGATCGCTTTCGCCGACCGACCGGCGGGTGTCACCTTCATCGCAGGGGAACGAGCCAGCGTCGCCTGGCGGCCGGGTGGACTTTCGCGTGGACCGGTCGCGTGGGGTCGTCGACTCGGCCATGCAGCCAAGCGCCGAGTGCCGGGCAGCACGGCCCTCGACAGGCAGGGCCTTGATACTGCGTTGCTCCCGGGGGACTTCGATCTACCGTCTGATCGCCGGATCGTCGCTTACATTCCCGCGTCGTGTGTTGCCTCAGGTGGTCGCACATGGCCGATGGACCTGTCGTATTGGGATCAGCATCTAGGAGGTCTGACTTACCTACTGTGCTGCGGCGAGATCGATGAGTCGATCCCCACTCGACTGTGGGGTTCGGTGCGCGACGCACGGAGTGAACCCCTGGGACAGGTGCTGGATCGTGCCGACCTCCTCATCACCGACGATCCTGCGTTGATCGATGCCGTGGGTCGATCGATCGTCTTCCGGCCAGACGAAGGCGCTGGACGCTACCTGTTGCCGGTTCTTCCCACGGGATATCCGGTCATCGAATCGATGGCGGATCTCGAGCGTGAGGTTCGTTCCCTGCTGGGAGAGTCACCGTGACCCGCATCGTGTTGTGCGCCAACAACATCGACGAACTCGGTGGTGCGCAGCGAGTCATGCATGTGCTCGCCGGAGGCTTCCAGCGACGTGGGCACGATGTGACGCTCGTCGGGGTGACGCCCTTCGAGCCCGCGCATCAGGTGGACGACGGCTATCCACGACGGGTGTTGATGTCGGCGCCCTGGCCACACAAGACGACTCAAAACGAGCGGGTGCGAGCCGGCTTACGTGCCGAAGCAGTGTCCGCCATGGTGGAGATCCTCACGAGTGGGGATGGTGAGCCAGCGGTGCTCATCACTGCGCAGGTGTGGGCGATGGAGATCCTTGCCGACGCGTTGTCGGTGGTGGGTGCTGATGTTCGGTCCCGATGGTCGGTTATCGGGCAGTACCACGGTTCCTACGCAGCGGCTGCGTCTGGTCGAGATCTCGCACGCATAGTGCGGTCCTACGCGCCCGTGGCCCTATTCACCGCTCTCACATCCGAGGATGCGCAGGCATTCACTCGAGCCGGCCTCAACAACGTCCATGCGATGCCGAATCCGCTGGCGTTCTGGCCCGATGATGTGAGTGATCTGTCGGCTCGAGATGAGCCGAATCTTCTCTCCCTGGGCCGCTTGTCGCACGAGAAGGGCGTGGATCTTCTCCTGGATGCGTGGAGTCTGGTGGCCGACGCGCATCCGAACTGGACACTGTCGATCGTGGGTGATGGACCCCGGTCGTTGGAGTTGCGCGACCAGGCCCAGGATCTCGCCGGCGCCGACCGCATCGACTGGCACCCGGCCGTCACCGACCCCCGCGCCGTCCTCCTCGAGGCTGATCTCTTCGCATTGCCATCGCGCACGGAGGGGCTGCCGCTCGTCGTCGCAGAAGCGCAGGCCTGCGGTGTCCCGGTGGTGGCCGCCGATTGTTCGAGCGGTGTACGACAACTCCTAGGCGAGTGGGGACTGTTGGTGCCGCGCGGCGATTCGCGAGCGCTGGCGGCGGCACTGGACGCGGCAATGTCCGATAGGGACTGGCGAGTGACCTGCGGCGCGAATGGGCGAACGCAGATGGATCGCTACCGCCTCGAGGTGGTGATGGGTGAGTGGGAACGATTGATCGAGCGCCTACTGCAATAGCGCGCGGTTAGAGGTGCTGATTCGCCCGATCGAGGTCTTCCTCGAAATCGACCTCCACGGCGAACATCTCGCCAATGTCGACCGGTAGCACTCGCATTCGGTCCTTCTCGATTGCGATTTCGATACCGCGTTCGAAATAGTCCGACTCCACGCATTCGGCCAGCCGCTGGATCAGGGTCGCCTTGTCTAGGGCACTCACGTAGTTGATGCCGACGGCTTCACCGCGAGCGTCGATGACCTGCTTGGAAAGTTGAGCGACGAGGCCATCGGCGTCGACGGTGTACTTGACTTCCTCGTCTCCCACGGCCGCGGTGTTGACGCAAATGAAGCTCTGCTCGGCCTCGATGTGGGGTGTGATCGCCGTCAGGACTGCTGGATCGAAGACGACATCGCCGTTCATCCACAGCACGCCGCCACCGGTGGAAAGACGTAGGGCTTTCAGCAAGCTGCGATTGGTATTCGTTTGGTCGTAGGCCTCGTTGTAGATGTAGTTCACATCGGGAAAGGCCTCCAAGATCAGGTCCAACTTGAAGCCGACGACCGTCGAGATGCGAAGGTCCTCTCCGAAGGCATGGGTCAGGTTGTCCATTTGCTGTTGCATGATCGTTCGGCCGTCGGACAGGGGAGTCAGCGGTTTGGGGAATGGTCGACCGAGCCGGGTGCCCATTCCGGCAGCCAAGATCACGGCTTGGATCGTCATGTCCGGTTCCCCTCGATGGTGCGGACCCTACTGAGGTTCGCCAATGCCGCATCGTGTTCGGCGATCTCGCGCTGGAGGGCCCGCCAGAAGCGTGCAGTGCTCTCACCGGGTGCCAGACCGTCGAAGTACAGGTGCCGCACTCGGTGTCGGTCGTCCACGCGAGTGTCCTCATCGATCATCTGCGCTAGATCGGACGCCAAGGAAGAGACGTTGGACTCGTCGACAACGTGGGCGGCTTGGGCCACGGGGGATTCGGCCAGCAGGGCCTCGCGATTGGTGCGTCGATCGGTGAGGACGATCGGTGCCTGCGGACGCAGATAGAGGTGATCCAAGGTGACAGACGAGATATCGGCGATCAGCAGGTCGGTGGAGCCGATGACTCCCAGCATCTGTTCATTCAACAACACCGCATGACCGGCCTTCGGGTCGGCAGCCATCGCCTCATTAATCCTCGTGACGATCTCCTGATGACCGTGGCGGATCTTCGCGTCGTCTGAGTCGATCACCCGAGGGTGTGGCTTGTAGACGACCCGCACATTGGACTGCCTCAGCGCAGCATCGATGATCGCAGGTCCGTACCGATCCACCGATGAGTAATTGTTCGCCTCGTCCTCGCCTTCCCACGTGGGGGCGTAGGTGATGGTGGTGCGTTCGGACGCGGGGAGAGCCGGTGGCACCTGAAGGTCGAGTTGCGGTCGGCCAACGCGAACAAGATGGGATTCGTCGAACCACGCAAGTGCCGCGCGATGTCTGTTGACGGCAGCCTCACCGGCGACGAAAACTTTGTCGTAGGCCTTCGCCTGGTTGCTGACCATGCAGATTTTGTCGCTTTCCCCATGGTTGACGTGGATGTGAACCGCGCGCTGAAAGGACAACGCCTGGAAGTTGGTCCATCCGTTATTGACGTACATGACGGCATGGAAGTCGGCGCGATCCAGGAGCGCCATGAGGTTCTCATATCGCGGGACCAGGATCACTCGAAGACTCGTCCGGCCCACCAGTGCGTCGTAAGCGTCGACTTGTCGAACGATCACCAAAGTCGTGACGTCCTGGTTCGCTTCGAAGACCGGTAGCCACTGCGTCAACTGGTAGAGCTTGGGTGGCCCGTCGGGAAAGTACAGCGCTACATCAGCGCGCGGAATGTCGTCGAGATCGAATCCTTCTGGCTCGACCTGTCCCAATTCCCTCATGCGGCGAGCCAGACTTCGGGCGGCTCGCTTGCCCTGACGGCGCAGCCAGGACTCGGACATCGGGGCTTTGGACACAGTTGGCCTATCGTAAACGCCGTGCGTTCACTCTGGGAGCACCGTCA
>CAYPSE010000021.1:0-11671 GCA_964413305.1 uncultured Rubrivirga sp.
GCGAGATCGCCATCGAGACCGCTCCCAAGGCGATCTGGGGCGCGCTGTCCACGATCCCGTTCCTGTACATCCTGTACGTGCTGTTCGTGGAGCTGACCAAGGCCACGAAGACCCAGCCTGGCCAGGTGTCCAAGGACGTCAACGGTCTGCGTTGGCTGCTGCTGGCCACGTGGGGCGTTTACCCCATTTCGTACATGTTCCCGATGTTCGGGCTCGACGGTGCGGACGCCTTCGTCTGGCGCCAGGTCGGCTACTCGCTGGCCGACGTGCTTGCGAAGTGTCTCTTCGGCTTGCTGATCTACAAGATCGCGCGCGAGAAGAGCGCCGTGGACTCCGCCGAGTTCGCGGAGAACGAGATGAAGGCAGCGCCCTCAAGCGCCTGACTTCACTCTTCCCCGTAGTCCAGACGGCGGATCGGATGTTCCCGGCATCCGATCCGCCGTCTTCTTATTGCCGCACGTTCTTATTGGCGCACGCGGGAGCTCAACAGTCGGTGTACTCAGTCGTCGATGAGAGGGATGTCGTCGTCGGAAAATCCGTACAGGGACGGATCCAGACAGCGCACCAACGACTCCTGCAGGAACGTCAGCCAGTCGTACACATGGAACAGCCCGGCGCGCGGATCATCTTCGGGCAACGACGCAAGTTCCTCGTGATTGTCCTCGGCGATCTGGATTCGAGTGCCGATGGCGATTCGCGCGTCGTTCAACGTCCCAAGCCAGCTCTCGGCCGAACCGACGGTGATCTTGTCCCCCGATCGCTCGATCTCGGCGAGCACGGTGGTGGCGTGTTGGACCTTGGTCTGGCGAAGATCGTGCTCGGTGAATCGACGGAACTCACTTGCTTCCTGCGCATCGGCATAGGCATCCGGCAGCAGACGGGCAACGGCAGGGTCGTCAGAGGGACCCACCGCGCCCTCGACCCACCCGATCTGCGCAGCGAGTGGATCCACGTCGGCGGCCGGCTCATCCGGCTTCACCAAGTCGATCACCTGCCGAGCTACGGACGCCAGCAGCCCGCGCTCCACCTGATCGACCCGCAGGACGATGCGCCCTGTGGCAGTTCGCTGGAATCCGTAGGACATGGCTACTCCGTCAGTCATCTCGCTGCAAGGTCGCCCACAGCCCGTAGGAGTGCATGGCGGAGACGTCCCGCTCCATCTCCTCGCGGGTACCTGAAGATACGACGGCCCGACCTTCGTAGTGAACATCTCGCATCAGCTGCTCCGCCTTTTCTCGGGAATAGCCGAAGTAGGTCATGAACACGTAGGTGACGTAGGACATCAGGTTGATGGGGTCATTCCACACGATCGTCACCCATGGCCGCTGAGGCTCGACGATGTCCTGCGCCTGCTCGTCGATCTCCGGGGACACCTCCACCGGCACCGATAGCCGCGCCACGACCATAAGTCTCGCAGCACGCCGCGTACGGGCCGAAGCCGACGTACCCTGAGCCCATGGACCAGCCCGATCGGCAGCCCTCCGGGCGTCTGGCTCGCTATGCAATTCCCGCACCGGATCCGACGATCCCCCACCCTCGGATTCTGGATCGCATACGCGACTCGGTGATCGGCGACGACCAGGTGATGTGGGGACCTTTCGGCGCCCGGCGAGTCACCTATGCCGACTACACCGCCTCCGGTCGAGCCCTGTGGTTCATCGAGGATTTCATCCGCGACGAGGTGCTCCCTCGGTATGCCAACACGCACACGGAGTCCAGCGGAACCGGATTGCAGACAACCCGCCTTCGCGAAGATGCGCGAGCACTCATCAAGGCAGCAGTCAACGCAGACGACGATACGTGTCTGATCTTCTGCGGCTCGGGTTCGACGGGGGCCGTGAACAAGCTGCTTGGCATCCTCAACCTGCGCATTCCGGCCGACCTCGACGCCCGCTATTCCCTGAGTTCTCATATTCCTCGGGACGAACGGCCTGTGGTCTTCATCGGGCCATACGAACATCACAGCAATGAACTCCCCTGGCGTGAGTCCATCGCCGATGTGGTTCCGATACCCGAAGACTCCGACGGACACTTGGATGAGACCGTTCTGCGCCGATGCCTCGAGGACTACTCCGACCGGCCCCTCCTGATCGGCTCATTCAGCGCGGCAAGCAACGTCACCGGAATCATGACCGACACTCATGGCATTAGCACGCTCCTCCACGAACACGGGGCGCTAGCGTTCTGGGACTACGCGGCCTGTGGTCCCTACGTAGACATCGACATGCAACCTCGCTGCAGCGAGCACCCACTTTCGTACAAGGACGCGGTTTTCCTGTCACCGCACAAGTTCATCGGAGGACCCGGAACGCCCGGGATCCTGCTGGTTCGTCGCGAGCATGTCCACAACTCGGTTCCCGACGTTGTGGGTGGGGGAACCGTCGCTTACGTGAATCCCGAGGAGCACCTTTACCTCAGCGATCCCGAGCACCGCGAGGAGGGGGGAACTCCAGCCATCATCGAATCCATTCGCGCGGGGCTGGTGTTCGACCTCAAGGAGCAGGTGGGCGTCGACGTGATTCGCGCCCGCGAGGACGACTTCGTTCGTCGGGCCCTGTCGAGTTGGCGCGCCAACCCCGCGATCGAAGTGCTCGGCAACACCGATGCGGATCGGTTATCCATCATCAGTTTCGTGGTTCGACGTCCTGGCGCACGTTATCTGCACCACAACTTCGTAGTGGCTGTTCTCAATGATCTGTTCGGCATCCAGTCTCGAGGAGGCTGTTCCTGCGCCGGGCCGTACGGTCACCGGCTCCTGGGTATCGATGTGGAACGTTCACACGAGTTCGAACGCGAGATCAGTCATGGCTGCGAAGGCATCAAGCCAGGCTGGACCCGGATCAACTTCAACTACTTCATCTCCGATGCCGTCTTCGACTACCTGGTCAAGGCTGTGCACCTCACCGCGGAATTCGGACACCGTCTCCTGCCTTTGTATCGATTCGAGCCGGCATCCGGACTCTGGCAGCACAGCATCGGAGCAGTCGAGCCACCGTTGCGACTGAACCAAATCAGCTACGACGCCGACGGCAGATTCACCTATCCCGTTCGCCACGATCGCGCACCGGAAGCGGCGTTGCGCGGATACCTCGATAGTGCCTGTGACCTGCTCGACTCACTGCCGGAACCCGACCTTGCGGAGTCGGTTCCCGGTGGTTCCGCCGATTTCGAACATCTTCGCTGGTTCGACGTAGCTCAGCCGTAGCACGAGAGGTTCATGCGCGTCAGCGAACCCGGATCGTGAATTCCCCCGATAGACCTGGAGCTACCCCGCCGGCCTTGCGGGCAACGATCCGATAGGTCCAACGTTGCTTCGATCGCTCCGCGGCGGCCTTGATGGTGACGCGCCCCTTCGCGTTGGTGCGGGCCGCTTTCACCTTGCGCCATCTGTCGTCCTTGTAGACCTGGAGAACGACCTTTTGATTCGCCAGGGCCGGACGAACGATCGCGCGCACGCGGATTCGATCACCGGCGCCGACCTTTTTCGTCTTCACTCGCGCTGTGACCGTCGCGGCAACCAAGACGTCGAATGCGGCGCTCTGCGAAGCCGCCATGGTTCCGGATTCAGGGACCGTCAACCGGAGGCGCCCGGAGGTGGGTAGTACGACCTGGTAGGCCACCGCCCCATCGGGTCCACTCGTGGCGGTCTGGAGAGCCTGCCATTCCTCGGAGCCCATCGACTGGAATTCCAAGGTGACAGGCAGTCCCTGCCCGGGAGTGCCGTTCACGGTCACGCCACCGGCAACCGAGGTGGGTTGTCCGTATGCCACGGCCGGCGTCGCGTCGATGGCGACCGCCGCCTGGGCCGGAGCCAGGGACTGCGCGTAACTGCGTAGAGCAGCCCATTGGGCGGGGTTCTCACCACCAATCGTCCACAGCGCTGCACCGTTCAGTCCGTACTGGCCGACGAGTTGCGTTCGCGCGAGAACCGCATCAGGACCCACGAAGTTGACCTGGCGTTCGGCGTTGCACAGTTGACGATTACCCGCGGCATCGGTCCATTCGACCGGCTTCGTGTAACGGAAGAAGCTCTCCTGGGTTTCGGAGTCCCATGAGACGTCGGCATCGGAAAGTCCGTATGTGGCCAAGAGTTCGGGGATCTCGCGTGCGGTGATGGCCGACATCGCAGTGGCCGATCGCCACGCCCGCTGCTCGACCGATGTGCCGTTCTTGTCCGGACACACACCACTGAGTCGGAATCCACCCCCGGCAACGGTTCTCGTTCGGGCGCGCCCGTACGTGGGAACACCGATCTGCAATTTGGCCGGATCCATGACGGTCACCGCGTATTCGACGTTCGCCCGGACCCAACCGATAGGCGCGATCGGTCCGATGGACTGCACCGTGAAGTCGTAAGCCATGATTCGGATCCGGTCCGCGTGCGGCGCGATTCCTTGGAGGTTGTAGACCCAGTAGCCGTTGCGTCCTCCGCAGCGGTTCCCGGTGTCGCAAGGGCCGGGGATGGTAACGGACAACACCTTGCCTTGAGCTCGCAAAGCGGCACCCAACTCTGCAACGAATGTCGTCCAATTGGGCTGAGTTGCATCCCAACTCGCTCGTCCATCGCGGAAGGCGAAGTTCTCGTAGTTGATGTCCAGGCCGTCGTAGCCGTTGTCTACAGCGAGCGCGACGAGATCAGCTACGTGCTGAGCCCTCAGTGTCGGATCGGCGAGTGTGGCGGCCATCCGGCCTTTGCCGGATGCATCCGCGATGGACGGGATCACGACCAGCCCTGCCTCGCGGAAGCGCGGCATCGCCCATGCAACATTCGCCGCGGCATTCGAGAAGTTCGGATTCAACCGCACCTGGACTCCGCCCCCTGGTCGGGGTGTGGCCGAGTACCAAAATGGTGAGACGTCTTCGAAAAGGTCCGCGTTGGCGACTGCGCTATCCACGCCACTCGGGCGTCCCGGAGACGTCATCCAATAGGGCATCCAGCCGCTCAAGACGCGGTCGGGAGCATTTGCGCTCGCCGGAGCACTCACCGCCACCTGACCGACCAGTAGGCCGGCGATCAGACTGCACGCTGCCGCGAGGGGAAGGAACGATCGGCGCATCGATTCATTCTGCGTCATGCGGCCTTGAGGGCTGCGCACCCCGGGGCCCTGGGAGTGTCTCTAGCGAAGAACGCGACCAATGTCCCCCGCAGCTCGGGCCACACGCGGACCGATGTCGGATTCGTCGATTTCGCGGAACGAGACCACGCCCACGCTCGCCTCGAGACCCGGGACCCCCTGGATGGGGACGGCCAACCCGAAGATGCCGGGCGCGATGTCCTCACTGGCCACTACCCACGGAGGGTCGAGAGGCCGTACACCGGCGGTCCGAGCTGCCAGAATCGCCCGTCCCGCCGCTGCCGCCTCAAGAGCCGAGCGGCTGCCGACCCGATACGTGACATGCATGTCCGAGCGAGTCGGTTCGGCTACTAGCGCCGCGATCGATTCACCGCCGTCGACCAAGGCCAGGTAGGCCGTGCAGGACACCGCGTCAGCCAGCAGGCGCAACGCAGGGAAAGCCGCGTCCCTGACTACAGGCTGCAGTTGTCGACCCATGGCCAGCACGCCTAGGCCCAATCGACAACGTCCGTCCGTGCCGCGCCGGATGAGTGCGTGCTGCTCAAGGGTCACCACGAGTCGATAGACGACTGTGCGACCGATACCCAATCGACCAGCCAACTCGGTGACCGTGAGCCCTTCGCTCGAGTCCGCGACCTCTTCAAGGACCCGCAGTCCCCGGTCCAGTGTCTGTGAGGTCTCTGCGGCCATACCTTCAGCAAACCACGTTTTGCGAACACAGCAAAGGGCGGCCCACCCGTGGGGGTGGAACGCCCTTCGCTGAAGTGCCGTCAGGGGTTACGCGTTGGACAACCGCTTGACGCTGAACGCAGCGATGACTTCGTAGATGCCGATGATGATCAGCCAGATACCCACGACCCAGGTCAAGGTGATCAAGGAGATACCGGGCCAGACCAGCACGATCACACCGCCGATGATCATCAGGATTCCGAAGAAGATGTTGGCTCCGCGACCTTCCTTGCTTTCGAATCCGAGGAACAACGATGCAAAGCCACGGAACAGGAAGCCGATACCGATGAACAGGCTCAGGATGTAGAGCTCCTGGAATTCACCGCGTATCGCGAAGATGCCCAAGACCAAGGACAGGATGCCCGTGATGATGAAGAGTGCGCGCATGCCTCCGGTAAGGCCGTGGGCGAATCCACGGACGATGCTGAAGATTCCGGAGACGATCAACCAGATGGCGAAGACGATCGCTACCACGATCACCGTCTTGCCCGGCCAGATCAGTGCAACTACACCCACCGCCAGACTCAAGATTCCGGCGAAGAGCAGCACCCACCAATTCCGGCCGATGGCCGTCATGAGATTGTCGGGGTTCTCTTCAATGACAACAGTTTCAGTGTTCGACATGTGCATCCTCCTGATGCGCGGCGTGGGGGTTTCCCATGTGCCGCTGAAATCGTGCAGACCGATGGTAGGGCTAATTCATGCTGTAACGCGGGACGCAAGTCGCGGGTTTCCCCGGAAATTAGTCGTCCACCCACTGCAGCGGGTCCAACCACAGATTCTCCAAGTCAAGGAGGCTCCCATTCTCGGACATTTCGCTCAGTGCTCGGTCAACGCACGTCGAAAGTGGATTCCCGGCCACGAGCCCGAGTACGTATTCCACGTTCGGGGAATCGACAACCTCGACCGGTACCAATCGCTCTTCGGCCACGATCTCCAGCCACCGACCCGCATGTACGTCCACCACGACGACATCGACGGCTTGGCTAACCGGCCCACCGTTGACGAGTTGATCGACGGAACTGAAGGTCACCGGCTCATCGACCACCCACCCTCGATCAGCGAGCGACGACGCAGCGGGACCTTGAAGTGGCCAACTCCAGCGCAGGGCACTCGTTTCGCCCTCGCCGGAAATGGAGGAGGCACTGAGCTCCTGGGCGGTCTCCGGATCCTGGACCAAGATCACGAGATTGGACTCCAGGTAGGGCCTAGTGAAGACCATCGCCGATCCTTCTTCGGCCTGCGGCGAGAGTCCACCTATGGCGATATCGAAGTCGACAAATTCGCCTGTGAGCAACTGCTCGGGGTCGACGAATTCCCAGGTCACTTGACCCGGGCGGAAGCCGAGGACTTCAGCGAGTCGGTAGGCGAGGTCGGCTTCCAACCCTCGACGGTCGGCAGGGTCGTCCGTCAGGAAGAACGGTGGTGAGGGCAGCGTCGATGTGGCGAAGGTCAACGCACCCGGCTCGACTGTGGTGAGGTTCGGCTTCGCACAAGGATCCAGCATCGCTGCCACTGCTTCGGACTGATCGTCCACCTGGATCGGCGGCTGCTTCGCTTCCTCACCTGCCGCGGAGCCACAAGCACCCAGGAGCAGGCTCACGAAGCCAACGACACCGAGGAGCGAACCGGGCTTCACGCGTTCATTCACCGCCGCGCGGCAGCGACGCATGGATCTCCTGACACTCCGGGCAGATGGGAAACTTCGAGGGATCCCGACCGGGTGTCCACTTCTTTCCACACAGCGCGGTGACCGGCTTACCCGTCACGGCACTCTCGACGATCTTGTCCTTCTCGACGTAGTGCGCGAATCTTTCGTGGTCTCCGTCGTCGTAGGAAGATGCCTTCTCCTCGAGCAGCGTGTCACCGCTGGGCATGGGCGACTCGAGTGGCGCTGACAGGGACGGAAACGACATGGCGTGAGTGTACGTGCAAGACGAAGCTCCGTACGGAGCGCTGAACCGGACTGGACAGCCATGACTTATACCCCCTAGGGTATGTACATGGCAACGCTCGAACTCACCGAACAGACCTTCGCCGATACCATCAGCGCCAACGAAATCGTCCTGGTGGACTTCTGGGCTTCTTGGTGCGGTCCGTGCCGCACATTCGCACCCGTGTACGAGAACGTGTCCGCGGACAATCCGGACATCGTCTTCGCCAAGGTCGATACCGAGGCCGAACAAGGACTCGCGGGCTACTTCCACATCAGTTCCATTCCGACGTTGATGGCGATCCGCGACGGGGTCGTGCTCTTCTCTCAGGCCGGTGCCCTCCCGCAGCCCGCCTTGGAGAACCTGGTGCGGGCAATCCGTGACGTCGATATGTCTGACGTTCGTCGCAAGATCGCGGAAGGGCAGTCACAGGGGGAGCCGGAGGCGCAGTAGATCCTCCATCCCTCACGCTGGTCCTGCGAGGTCGGGACCTTTGGCTGTTCCGGGCGCCACTGTGAACACCTACCGTTGACGCAGGCACCCTCACGGGTGCGCGACAAATCGGGAGGTCACCTTGCCCCAACAACCACTGGCGCAAGTGCCCGACGATGCCACCTGGTTCTGGCAGGAACGAGGGTCGTGCCGGGGCGCCGATCCGACGCTGTTCTTCCATCCACAGAATGAACGAGGGCTGGCGCGTCTTCACCGGGACCGTCAGGCGAAAGTCATTTGCGCAACGTGCCCCGTGCGCTTGGAGTGCGCGGACTATGCAATCCGCGCCCGCGAACCGTACGGCGTATGGGGTGGGCTCACTGAGGAGGACCGCGAGCACATATACCGCCGGTTGGGCTCACGCCACTACCCCCGGGGTCGCGGAGAGGGTCTCCGCGCAGCCGCGGCGGATGTCGATCGAGCGATTTCCCCGAAGGCACTGGACGTCATCTCCTGACGTGATCTCGCTAGGGTTTCGGGGATGGACGCCCCCGCGAGCCAAGGTGCCGATCAAACAGGCACCGATCAAGCAGGCACCGACCTACGCGGTCGCGACTTCCTCGCCGAAAAGGACTTCACCGCAGCCGAGCTCGGCTTCCTGGTGGAACTGGCTGCGTCCTTGAAGCGAGAACGACGAGGCGGTAGGGAGCGCCAACGACTTGCCGGCCGCGGGATCGCCTTGATCTTCGAGAAGACGTCCACCCGAACACGGATCGCCTTCGAAGCCGCCATCGCGCAGCAGGGCGGCTTCGCGACGATTCTGGACGCCTCCTCCAGTCAAATCGGACACAAGGAATCCATCGCCGATACCGCGCGCGTCCTCTCGAGGGTCTTCGATGGCATCGAATACCGGGGGTCGGCACACAGCATCGTCGAGGAACTCGCGCATTACTCGGATGTGCCGGTGTTCAACGGCCTGACGGATACGTGGCACCCAACCCAGATGCTTGCGGACTTCATGACGATGCACGAGTACAGCGGCACCCTTCAACCGTCGTACGCCTACGTGGGCGACGCCCGCTACAACATGGGCAACTCACTTTTCGTCATGGGAGCCATCATGGGTGCCGATGTTCGGATCGTGGCTCCGAAAACTCTGTGGCCGGATCCCCACGTGCAGGAATTGGCGCGCGAACGAGCCGCCGCGTCGGGTGCACGAATCACCTTGACCGAGGAGGTCGACGAAGGTGTGTCGGGAGTCGACTTCGTGCATACCGACGTCTGGGTTTCGATGGGTGAATCCGCAGATGTGTGGGCGCAGCGCATCGAACTCCTACGTCCGTATCGGGTAGACGTCGACGTCATGGAGGCAGCGGGCCCGCAGGCGAAGTTCATGCACTGCCTGCCAGCTTTCCACGATGCGAACACCGAAATGGGTCGCTCGATTGCGGATCGGTTCGGGCTCACCGACGGCGTCGAGGTTTCGTCCGCGGTGTTCGACTCCGCCGCCAGCATCGTGTTCGATCAGGCCGAGAACCGCTTACACACGATCAAGGCCCTACTCGTTGCCACCCTGGACGGGTCGTAGCGCCTCAGCCCTCACCCGAGGCGTGCGCGCAGATCCGCCAACTGGTCGCGAAGGGTCTGCGGCACTCGGTCACCGAATTGCTCGAAGTACTCCTCGGTCATGGTGGCTTCCGCCTTCCAGGAGTCCGCGTCTATTCGGAAAAGCTCGGCAATGTCATCCGGGGAGATGTCCACACCTTCCAGATCGAGCTCCTCGATGACGGGAATGCGCCCGATGGGTGTCTCGACGGCATCCGTCTCACCGTCGATCCGGCGGATGATCCATTCGAGCACTCGGGAGTTATCGCCGAACCCCGGCCAGATGAAACGACCATCGGCATCACGTCGGAACCAGTTGACCGAGTAGATGCGCGGAAGGTTTCCAGCATCGGTGAACGACCCGATCTTCAACCAATGACCCCAGTAGTCGGCCATGTTGTAGCCGCAGAAGGGCAGCATCGCAAACGGGTCGCGGCGCAGTTCACCGACCGTTCCCTCTGCTGCTGCAGTCTTCTCACTGGACATCGTGGCACCCATGAAGACGCCATGTGCCCAGTCGAAGGACTCGGTGACCAGCGGCACGTTGGTTGCCCTCCGACCCCCGAACAAGATCGCATCGATCGGAACACCCGCGGGGTCCTCCCAATTCGGTGCGATGGTCGGGCACTGGGACGCGGGAACTGTGAATCGAGCATTCGGGTGGCTCGATGGCTCATCGGAATCCGGCGTCCAGTCACGGCCCTTCCAGTCGATCAAGTGGTCGGGGGCCTCATCGGTCAACCCTTCCCACCACACGTCGCCATCATCGGTCAGGGCAACGTTGGTGAAGATGCTGTTGCCGGTCAAGGTTCGGATGGCGTTCGCATTCGTCTGCATGCCCGTGCCCGGCGCCACTCCGAAGAAACCAGCCTCCGGGTTGATCGCATAGAGCCGTCCGTCCTCGCCGAAGCGCATCCAAGCGATGTCGTCGCCGATGGTCTCCACCTTCCAACCGGGCATTGTCGGATCGAGCATCGCCAGGTTGGTCTTGCCGCATGCTGACGGGAAAGCCGCGGAAACGTAGTGGACCTTGTTCTGCGGGGACGTGAGCTTCAAGACGAGCATGTGCTCGGCCAGCCAGCCTTCATCACGCGCCATCGCAGAGGCGATCCGCAGCGCGAAGCACTTCTTGCCCAGCAGTGCGTTGCCGCCGTATCCGGAACCGAAGGACACGATCTCCCGGGTCTCCGGGAAATGAACGATGTACTTGGTGTCGTTACATGGCCACGCCACATCGGGTCGGGTCTGGCCGCTTTCATCGACCAGCGGGTAGCCGACCGAGTGGAGGGCTGGTACGAAATCGCCGAGTTCGCCGATCTCCTCGAGCGCAGCAGTCCCCATGCGCGTCATGATCTGCATGTTCAGCACCACGTAGGGCGAATCGGTTATTTCGACTCCCAGTTGGGAGATACGGGAGCCGAGCGGGCCCATCGAGAAGGGGATGACGTACATGGTGCGCCCCCGCATACTTCCGGCGAAGAGGCCCTTCAAGGTCGCACGCATCTCGGTGGGATCGGCCCAGTTATTCGTGGGACCCGCATCGATTTCCCGATGTGAGCAGATGAACGTCCGCTCCTCCACCCGCGCAACGTCCCTGGGATCGCTGCGCGCCAGGAACGAATTCGGACGCAGTTCAGGGTTCAAGGGGATGAACGTTCCCGAGTCGACCAACTCACGCGAGAGCCGATCCCACTCCTCCTGGGAGCCGTCACACCATTCGATCCGGTCGGGCTGCGTGAGTTCGGCGACTTCCTCGACCCACTCCAGCAACTGCTTGTTGCGCGTAGGGGCTTGCTCGGTACCTGCGATTGCCATAGCAACTCCGCTCGTGACGCCGTTGTCTCGATGTGTTGTCGTCCCGGGGAAGTCGGGAAGTTCGGGAAGTTCGGGAAGTTC
>CAYPSE010000021.1:11771-17042 GCA_964413305.1 uncultured Rubrivirga sp.
TCGGGAAGTTCGGGAAGTTCGGGAAGTTCCGTGAAGGATGGCCCCAAATCGCCGGGAAAGCGAGTTCAGACAGACGTGTAAACGCTGTCCTGTGAGCAACCGCACAGACACTCTGTGATGCGCGTTACTCGAGATCCTTCTGGATCGGTCCAATTAGCGGCGGACGGCCGTGGGTAGCCGATCGGAGTAGGGCGCCCGAGGGGCCGTGACCGCGCGTTCGATCATCCGGGCGAAGGCACGGGCCCCCTCCGGCCGAAGGTGCACCCCATCGGCATACAGGTATTCAGGATTCTTCGTTGCCACCGCGTTCCAGTCGAGCAACACCACTCTGTCGCTGCGGAAGGCCTGATCGCAGGAGCGCAACATCTCGTTGTTGACGCTCTCCCACTTCCGCGGGACTTTGACCGTCACGAGATACACGCGGCGCTGTTTCCCGGCGGTGCGAACCACGTCCTTGCACATCTTCAGGGTGTACGTCCCGTTGGTTCCTAGGTGGACCACCACGTGCTCGGGCAAGTTGTCACCACGCTCACGCAGTAGTCCAGGTCCCGTTACCGCTTGACGGCTCACCGCGGCATCGACTACCCCCACACCACGATCACGCAATTGGGACCTGGCTCCGAGCATCACAGAGTCTCCGATGGCGATCGCATCCAGTTCCTGCGCTGATACTGGCGATGCCACGACCGTCGCGCCCGCGAGAAGCGGAACGACGAGCAACCATGAAAGGAACCCACGCATCACGGCACTAGGACGAGTGGGCATCGATTACGGCTCCCACCCGGTCAAGGATGTCATCGAGAATCGCTTCGCTCGTGGCGTAGTTGATCCGGACATGCCCTATTCCTGGCGCACCGAAGGGCGCACCGGAATTCACGGCCAACTTCGCTTCATCGAGCAGCACTGCCGCCGGGTCCTCCCCCAACATCGGCAGATGGACCCAGGCAAGGTAGGACGCCTCGGGCCATGTCACCTCAACCTCCCCCAAGGCCGACAGCCTGCTACACAATTGCCGACGACGACGGTCCAAGGTCTCGAGCATTTCCCTTCGCCAAGGATCACCCTGCTGATAGGCAGCCAGCGTTCCCAGCACCCCGAAGTGACCGACACCGAAGGTCGACTCGAGGGGAATCGCATCACGCAAGAGGTCGCCCACCGAATCCGAACCCACCAACTGAGCACATTTCAAGCCGGGGATGTTCCAGGTCTTCGACGCAGACACGCAGGACACCGCGCGCAGATCCGTCACGTCACCCGTCACGGACAGAAAGGGAACATGACGGGCACCGGTCAATGTCATGGGTGCATGGATCTCATCGGCGATAACCACGACATCGTGAGACCTCGCCAACTCCGCCACTGCGAGTAGCTCGGACTGCGAGTGCACTGTCCCCGTTGGGTTGTGCGGTGAGCACAAGATGTATGCCTGCACCCGCGGATCGGCGAACGCTTCGGCAACCCCTGCGAGGTCCAATCGGTATGCACCATCGACTTCCATCAAAGGCACATCCCGCACCTGTCGCCCGCACACCTGGTCCACCGTCGAGAAGAAGGGCGGGTAGACCGGGGGATTGATCACGACCTGCGCACCCGCATCGGTCAGGTGCACTACGGCCTGAGCGATGGCGGACATCACATCCGCCAGAACGATCACCTTCGACGAATCGATCGACCAAGCCCATTCACGTTGTGCAAACGCGGCAAGGGCCTCTGGCACCTCCTCCGCCCAGCGATATCCGGTGTCGGACCGGTCGACAGCGTCGTGCAGCACCCGCGCGATCGGATCGGCCAGGGTGAAGTCCATCTCGGCTACCCACGCAGGAACGACATCGGGGCCGTAGGACCGCCATTTGGCACTGGTCCGTTCCCGGAGGTTCGCTAGATCGCGATCGTCGATGGCCACGAGGTCAGCATGCCGGCACGTGCTTCGGAATCCTGCGAGTACGGCGCGATCAGGTGGCGAGCGTGCCGCGCACCACGCTGTCCGCGCTGTGGGTGACGTCGCCGTCGAACTGCTCGACCGAGATGTCAACAACCGGGAAGGCAGTCATGTCCATCCCCACCGGCAGGGGGAACTCGTTCACCGCACCGGCACCGAGAACCCCGACCGACACCATGGAGTCGGCCTCCGGCGAGAGCATCCACACCTCGTAGTAACCGTCTGGCTGAGGAAGGTCGGGGACATCCACGAGTAGCACCGGGCCGTCGGCGGTCTGGCGAACCTGGGCGACCCCCCGCGCGTCCTTACCCGGAAGTGGCTCGAGTTCAGCTTGGGCGATCGTGGGAGCAGGGTTCTGCTGATCCAGCGCCACGATGGTGCCCAGACTCCCGAGCAGGATTCCGACCGCTGCAGCGAGCGCGAACCAACCCGCGCGAGCGCGCCCCGTCGGCGGGTGCTGCGAGAAAACCCCACCGTCGGACTCGATCTCGTTCGTGATCGCCTGCCACAGGTCGTCCGGGGGCGACATCGGCCGATCCTGATCCGTCACCGATCGTGCAGTGTCGACCACGGCCCGCAGCTGATCCACCTTCGCCTGGCAAGACGCGCACGAGTTCAGGTGCTCGGCGTCGGACCCTGCGCTCGACTCCCCGAGGGCGAGTAGTGCGATCGTCTCCTCATCGACATGATCAATGCCTGACACCGTCCACCTCCAATCGGTCTCGTAGCCGTCCTAGCGAACGACGTACATGGCTCTTGACAGTCCCCAGGGGCAAGTCCAGAAGGCTAGCCACCTGCGCGTGTGTCATGTCTTGGAAAAAGCACAGTTCGAGTATTCGTTTTTGCGGATCCCCCAGCCGAGCGATCTCATCGGCCAACAAAACGCGGTCGATGACCGTCTCCACTGCCGGATCGGAAGCCGCCCGCTCTGGCGGATCGCCGTCGAGATGGGGAAGTCGGCCTCGAGCTCGGAAATGATCGGCGATCTTGCGCCGGGTGATCCCCAGCAGCCAACCGGGGAGGCGGCCCGCGTCGGGATCGAACCCCTGGCGACCCTGCCACGCGGCCACGAAGACCGCCTGGGTTACATCCGCGGCATCGTGTCCATCCCCCACGCTTCTGTGGGCAACCGTGTAGACAAGCGGCGACCAGCGCGTGTAGACGCCGTACAGGGAGTCCTCGTCACCTCGGGCGAACGCAGCCTCGATCTCCGCGTCGGCTAGTGAACGCACGGACCTCTCCCCGTTGCTCGGTAGATGACCGGCGAGATCGACAGTCCCTACACCGGCTTCCCTCTCAGTGTCTCTCATGAGGTCACCTCCTTGGCAGGGGGGACTTCGAGACGAGGGACCGCCGTGACGACAACGTTCTGCCGATAGCCGCCGTTGTCCCGATCGAAGTAGCCGATGCACGAGATCAAAGTCAGCCGTTCGGGGCCGTCCTCGGAGAAGACGTCGTCGGAAGGCAGCAGTTCCCTATCGATCGCTTCGCGAGCAACCACTTCGTATTCGCGCGTGCTGCCGTCGGCCAATGTCAGGTCGATCACGTCACCTGGCTCGAGTGAACTGATGGAGTAGAACGCCCCCCGACCCTCGTCGAAACCGTCTCGGTGGCCGACGATCACCGTCGAACCAGCGCCCTGTCCTGGCCACTCGGCGGGACCGGAACCGAATCGATACCAGCCAACCCGCGCGATGTCCTCGGGAATCTCCACCGAGCCGTCGTCGTATACGCCCACCTGATCGATCGGCGCCTGCAGGCCGAGTCGTGCAATCGAGATCGATGCTGGCGGGATGGGTTGGCGGGGCTCGGACGTTTCAACAGGAACTCCGATCCGTGGCACATCCGATCCGGCGATCTCCGGCGCCGAAGGCTTGGCTGCAACATCACCTGCTTGCGAAGCATCCGCTTCCGGACGTTCACCCACTGCCTCGAGTTGCTCGCCTACAGCAGGCTGGGATGCGACGAACCCCGCCCACGCGAGTGGCGCCCCGATCAGCAGCACAAAGCTGCCGATCAGCACCATCACCGCGGGGCGGGGTCGTCGCATCGTGGAACTACCTGTTCGTCAGCCGCGCGTTACGCGCGGTTGCGGCCCAAGCGCACCATGGCACCCGCTGCGCCCAAGGCGCCGAGGGCCATCAGGCCAGCGGTCCACACGGGCAGCTGACCGGTGGCAGCCGTGGAGCCGCCGCCGGCGGCGACACCGGTCGGTGCGCCGTCCAGGCCGTCGATGACCTGCGTGGCCAGAGCGAGGTTGCCCGCCTCAGCGGAACCCCAGGCGTACACGATGGTGTTGGTGCCCTCGTCGAGGGTCAGATCGGCCGGGCCGAGCGCAACCGTGTCGGTTCCCGCAAGCACCACGTCGGCGCTGTAGGTGCCGGCCGGGACCGAGAGGACGGCCTCATCCGGGTTGACCAGGTTCTCAATGATGACCGCGCCATCCGCACGCACGTCTACCGCGGGGGCGGCGGCGATGTGACGAACGGTCAAGCGCCCCTCACCTGCAGCGACCTCGGAAATGTCGTTCACGTAGACGTTGAGGGCAGCGTTGCCGTCAGCATCCAGGTTGGCTGTCACGGTCGCGTTGGCTCCACCTGGAACCTCGACACCCGCTGCCTCCAGCACAGCGGTGCCTCCGTCCGGACCCTCACCGTCGGCGAAGACCGCAAGGTCGTAGGTGCCCTCGGGGACGGTCAGCGTCTCCAAGGATCCGGGGGTGAAGTTGTCGATGAGCATGGCATCGCCCGCGTAGACGTCGACGACGTCCGCTCCCGCACCTTCGGGGATGGCGTGCAAGACGGAGACGGTGGCATCGGCCGCGTACGCCGGTGCGGCGGCCAGTCCGGCCACACCGAGGGGAAGCACGAGGGCTGCCGCTGCGACGGCCCCGCGACGGGCGACCAAGCGTGCCCGGGTGGAAGTGTCGTTCATGTTCGGCTCCTAGATTGGTCTTCAGTACCCCGACCGTGCGGCCGGTTATCTAGGACTTCGCTTCGTAGGCCCCCTTCGGATGCACCGGGGACGAAAAAATTTCTCAGGCGAGGGACAAGAACAGTTTCTCGAGTTCCTCAGCGGACATGGGGGCCTTCTCCCCGTCCTCCCAGCACTGCTTCAGACCGGTAGCCACCACCTTGAATCCGGCACGGTCGAGGGCCTTGGAGACGGCAGCCAATTGGGTGACGATGTCGCCACAACTGCGGTCCTCTTCGATCATGTTGATGACGCCGTCGAGTTGACCGCGTGCCCGCTTGAGTCGCATCAGCACGTCCTTGCTGATGACCGGATCGATATCCATGACCGCACAATACCCCAATACCCTCTGGGGTATC
>CAYPSE010000022.1:0-9175 GCA_964413305.1 uncultured Rubrivirga sp.
ATCGGGGTCGATGATCCCGAGATCGACGGCCCGCTGAGCTGCCAAGTCCCGTCGGGGCGCCTCGAGGACGTGCATGGCGCGTGAGAGGTCGGCCTTGACGGTGGATAAGGACACGCATAACGAGGTCGCGATCTGCCGATTGCTGCGACCGTCGAGGACCATCTGGAGGGCCCGCTTTTGTCGATCGGTGAATACCAGGTGCGCCTTGCGTCCACCTCGAACCTCGGCGATGTATTCATCGATGGCCCGACGCTCACTCACCAACCACAGGGCCAGAGCCCGAGCGGCTGCCTCAACTACGGGCGTTGCCTCGTCCCGCCACGGCGTGCCGGTGACCAAGGTCAGCCCCCCGATCGACGAGGTTCCCAGCACTAGTGGCATCCGCACTACGCTCACGGCCCCCACCCGATCCAGCATCGCGGCCCAGAACCTGTCTCCGGGTGATTCCCGAAGACGCTCCAGTTCATCGTTGAGGGGCTGCACGAGGACTTCGCGGGAGTCGAGAACGGTCCACATCGGGCTTTGGAATGAAGCCGGTAGCACCGAATAGCGCTCGTGCTCCTCCCGGGTAAGCCCTTCTCCGGCAACCGAGATCAGCGTCTTCGAGTCCAACACCCACAAGCGACATTGGCGCACTCCTAGTCCTGATAACGGTCCCCGAATCAGGGGCCGCAGAACCGCATGGGGTGGGGTGGACGTGGTCAGCACCCGAAGGAATTCCGGGATTCCGTTGAAACCGACGCTGTTCATCGTCGAACTGCCTGATCGAGACCGAGATCCTGTACGCGCGCTATCAGCGCTCTCCGGGTCCGGACGGACAGCAGGCGCATGACCTTGGCGACATCTTGCTTGACGAGGGATTCAGAAAACCCCAGGGTCACGGCGATCGATGGATTCGTCTTCCCCAGGCAGATCAGGCGAACGATTTCCAATTGCCTGGGGCTCAGTTCCACCTCGATCGGGCCTGCGTGGTCCTCCGAGTGACGACCTGGGATGAGCCACAGCGCCAGCACTCGACCCACCGCGTCCAAGAAGGTGACGTCCTGCGGACCCCACCCGAAGTCATCCCGACAGGTCAGGCCGTAGGCCCCGATGGCCATTCCGTGCCACATCAGCGGGACGCTCACGATGCTGCCCCACTGGAGGTCCTCGCCCTGAGAGTCCCACCGGTCGCGCACCTGCGCTAGTCCACTGAATGATTCAGCGCTTTCTCGACCATCACCGATCAGCGGCACGCCATCGCGGACCGAATGGCACACAGGAAGGTCCGCGCCGATCGGCATGACATGAAAACCCTCCATGTCCACGTCGGAGTAGCCATGCGAGCCGAGGATGACTAGATCTGAGCCTTCGCGTCCGGCGACGAACGATGCGAAGGCACCGCATGGTCGGAATGTTTCGGTCACCAATATTTCCGCGACGGAATGCGCGTCGGGCAGTTCGCCCACCCGGGCGAGGAAGTCCGTCAGGCCCGCGAGATTGAATTCCGAGACCTTCATGCATCCCCCCCTGCACGCACACTCGTCCTGCCCTGGAGTTCAGCCGGCAGTGGTGCAAACGCGTGCTCGTCGGCACTACCGCCGCCGGGTAGTCGGCGTCTTGACAGACTAGTGCCGGAATCGGAGTTCCGTCGGGTAACCCCCGCTTCAGCAGGGCCGAAAGGCGATCGAGGGCTCAGTGGCGCTCGTCACTCACCTTCGCATCACACAACGTCGCCCGGGGTTGCCTCGTCGAGCACCAACGGAACACGCGGTTCGGGTGCGCTCAGGCCTGGACGTGATTATTCGTAATCGAGCGCTCCAGCCCGCCGCCTCAACCCATCTGCGGCTGGTACGGAACCAACCGTGTCGCCATCGCGTTCGCGAGGGACGTTGCGCATGTGTCCAGCCCGGCCTGGGTTGCGACGTTCTTCAAGTTGGTGCACGACGTGATCACCAGGAATCGTCCGACCACCGCCAGCCGGGTGAACGTGTCTGCCGTTCCCGCCCCGGGTTCGTTGTCGAGGAAGAGGTCAATCTCGTTCGGGGTACGCCCGACCACGGAGTCGCGAATGAAAGCTCCGACCGTCGGCAGCCTGCCGATCCCGGCTCGCGCCGCCTTGTTGGTGGGGTAGATCACGACGGCAAGGGAGTACGGCGCATCACCGGGGGTTGCGTCAGGCTTGTAGACCGTGCGGCACACGGTCGCCTTGCCTTCCGGAAAACACGCCGGGGTGTAGTTCTCCAGGTACTCGACGCCGCCAGCGAATCCCGTCGCTTGGGCCGCCTCGGGACCGGTGAGTAGCAATGTGGTCAAGGTCTTGGGGGAGAGCTTCTTGGGCTTCTTGGCCGCCTCGTTGACGGCATGCGCGGGGGAGGCGAGGGCGACCATGGCGACAGCCAGGGCCGCGAGTACGCGAAGGGATCGACGTGTCATGAGCGGACCGTATGTCGCCTGATGCGACCGTGACTCGGAGTGAGCTGATAACGCAGCCTCAGATTCGCACAGTCGAGTGCACGGAGCGTGTTCGCCCTAGCCCAACGCCTTCGACCCCAGCGCTACGACGGTGCCTGCGGGCAAGTTCTCTTCAACTACCTTGCGGACAGAGCAGTACATGACGGAAACATCCTTGTTCGGTCCCCAGGTGAGATTGCGCGCACCGTTGTCCACGTCTGCATATCCGTAGATGTCGGTGCGCTTCGCGCCAACGACTACGTCGAGGGCAGCCTGGCAGCGCTTATCCCAAGCGGCCCATTCGGCATCGGACATCGTGGTGGGATCGGTCCGAGGGAAACCCTTCGCGTACCACATGAAGAGTTGTTCGGAGTCGTGCGGGCGGTCGCACGAGACGGGCTGTCCCTGCGCGTCGAAGCAGGAACGCAGTGAGTTTGCGGGCTTGTTCGTGCGCAGGTCGCGCAAGTCGCCCGTCCACGGTGTGCCTCCGGCATGGGCGATGCAATACAAGGAACGGTCCCCGGATTGCCACGACTTCTCGTCCGGCAGGTTCCATCCGACGTTCAGGGCCGAGGACCCGAAGAACTTCGTCGGGCCAACGGTCACAGCGGGGCTACCCAGGGCCTTCATCAACGCCGAGCCCTTCTTGCCCCACAGGGCCTTGGCGATGGACGTTCCTGCGCACAATCGGTAACCGGCTTGCGTCCACTCCTTGTATCGAGCGCTGCCCTGCTTGCCGAGGTCTGCGTACGAGGCATTCGTGAGTGAACTCGGAAGTTTGCGAACCGCGACGATCTGGCCCTGGTGTTCCTGGCTGCACTCCACCTTGGACGCGAAGTCGACGTCATCCCCGGTGACGTCGGCTATCGCGAGGCAATCCCCCGCCTTCGCCACAGGTGCGGCCTGCGCAGCCGGCGCGACTGCGGCACTCGCTGCGGCTAGGACCACCACCGAAATCATCATGCACAGTGCTCGTCGCATTCGTTCCTCCCGATTTGATGGGCGTGCGGTTTTGATGGGCGTGCGGTTCGCGCACAGTGCTTGCACCCGTGACGTCCCACACCACGCTATGGGCGTTCGCTGACCCTGAGCCCTGAACCAGCGATAACGGGTTCTCAGTTTCAGCCGGCCGGAGCTTGTTCTTTGCGCGTTCGGACTCTCTTGGCGAGGCCGAGGCTCCACGCTGGGCCATCGGCGTATGACGGGAGGGCTTCATGAGCGGTCATCGTGCGCGAGTGCACGGCCTGGGAGGTCGGGTAGCCATCGTGGCGATCGGAGCGCAGGTGTGCCTCGTGCTGGTCGCCTGCGGCGGGGGTGGCAATGAAGAAGCGGTTGCCGAAGCCACGCCCCAGGTCACGGTCACGGTGACCGAGGAGGCCGAGGAGGCCGAGCCGGTAGTCGAACCCGAACCGGCGCCCGAGGCCACGATCGAACTGCCCGTGCCGGAAGAGGAATTCACCGCAATCGAATCCCCGGCCGAGGCGCCGGCGGATGCGCAGCCGGCGACGATCTCCGAGGCCGAACTGAGGTCGATCATGTTGTCGCTGGACGATCTCAAGAGAGCGGGCACCTTTCCCAAGGGCCCCTTCAGCGAGCAGGTCCAGACCCAGCCCGGAGCGCAGTCCTATGCGACCTTCGACACCGTGCAGCCGCCCACGTGCGCGGGATTCGTCCAAGGTCCGTTCGCCGGCACCGTCCCCGATCCCAGTGGCCCGATCATCGGCTCGGCCTCGGTGCTCTTCCTTGAGGGGGAGGTTGCCTCTGTTCCTGGACGGCCGGTCAGCATCATTGAGACCGTCCAAGTGTTCGCCTCCGCGGACGCCGCATCCCAGGCGTTCTCCACGATTGTGGCCAACGCCCCGGAATGTCGATCGAACTCCTATGACGACGGCGGAGGGGTGATCGAACGCGCCTGGTTGGACGTGTTCGTCACCCTGGGGGGCGACAACCCCACCTACCAGGACACGGTGGCGATGTTCGACGACTCGTCCTTGCGCGCCATCGGACTCGTCGACGATTCGCTCTGGGGGCTGAGCCTGGTCAGTAGCCGAGCGCTGGAAGCCGAGGAAATCGATCGCTTCGAAGACCTGATGCAGTTGTCCAAGTCCCGGCTGCAAGGGGGACTGGGCTGAGGAAGCCCGCACGGCCGACTTCGTAGCGGAGCCGGCTCGGTCGTGCATCCGGGCGCGCAACCTCATCGACACGGGAGCAGGTATGGCAGACGACGAGACGCAGCAGCCAAGGCAGGTTCGCGGACCCCTCGCGCCCTTCCTGGGCTTTGCCGTGCTGGTCGTCGTGCTTGCGGGAGCGTTCGTTCTGGTATCACGCAGCGAGCCGGCGGACCGGACGCTCGTGGAACAGATGCTTGACGTCGAGGACGTTCCACTCACCGTGATAGCCGATCCACCGAGTGAGACCCAAGCACCGTTCACGATCACCACCGTGGTTGCCCCCGCGGCGACGCTCGCGCTGTCCGTACCCGGTTTCCAGGCCGCCCAACAATTACTCACGGCGGTTGAAGCGGCGGGCCTTGAGGCATTCGAGGCCACCGCGGTGCGTTCGACTCTCACCTCGGTGGATGCAAGCGGATCGCCAACCCCGTACATCACGTTGGGGCTGTTGACCGACGAGGGTTACCTCGACGTCGTGGGGCTGACGCCGGACGGCAACGCGTTGTGGTACACCCCCGCGGTGTTGCAGTTGGCCACCGACCTCACCCCGGGTGCTACGTGGACAAGTGAGGGGCTGACCTTGGACTTCGCCCCATTCACCTTCACCGGTGAAGTCCTGGGCCCCGGTCGGGTGGGGGAGGAGGTCGCCGGCTTCGACGGGCGCGCCGGGTGCTTGGAGGTGCGATCGGAGCTGGTGCAGGAGATTCCCGGCGGCGAGGGCTACACGACCGAGCGGCGCTCCACCTGGTGCCCGGGGCTGGGAAGCGTCGTCTCGGAGAACCTGATCGATGGGGTGATCACCAGACTGGCCCTGCCCTCGGAAGCGAACTGGCCGGCGCTGCTGGCACCCCCGGTGCCGCAGACCCGGCCGGCAGGCACCCAACTGTCCTTCCCCGTGGCGGTCACCGCTATCACTCGGCCACCGTCGAGCATCGCCTCGGGCCTCGTCGTGGTCAACTCCACGCTCGGCGACCTTGCCTTGGTGACCGTGGGCGAACCGAGTGAAGCGGACCTTGCGGATTCCTCGACGCTGCGCTGGATGCAGCATCCCGGCGGGACGGTCGTCGGAACGGCGGTGGACGGCGACGCGGACATCTTCGTGACGACATCGCTTCAGGTGCTGAGGGCCTTCGACGATGCCGGACGCATGCGGTGGTCGGTCGACCTGCCCGACATCGCTTCGGGCGCACCGGTCACCGTCGGCGACGTCGTCGTCGTGGCGCTTGTCGACGGCACGATGCGCGGATTCGACAAAGCCACCGGCGCGGCTAGGTGGCTGGTGCGGTTGTCCGATGTGATCGCCGTGAGCCCGGTGCGGGCGGGGGAGGTGGTGGTGGTGGCGGATACCTCCGGGTACGTCGTCGCTGTGGACGAACGCGGCCGCGAGAGATGGTCGGCATCGGTGGACCCGGTGGATTCCCCACTGTCGGGATTCGACGATGGGTCGGTGCTGCTGGCACAAACGTCCGGGGTGCTCGCCCTGTACGACGAGTCCGGCAATGAACAGTGGTCCTTCGCCCCACCCGACAGCGATGTGTTCTCCCCCGCGACCACGTGGGCGGGGGTGGTCGCCGTGCCGACTTCCGGGGGCCTCTTGGGCCTGTCGGCGGAAACCGGGGAAGTGCTGTGGTCGTTGCCGGAGTTGACCCGCGCCCGCGTCACGCCCGTCGGTCTGGTCACGGCACCGGGGAAGGTCTACCGAGTCGGTGAGGACGGGACCGCCTCGGTCATCGCAGAGATAACCGAGGTCGACGGCAGCGAGCCGAGCAACTTGTTTCTCGCGCAACTCGGTGCCGAATGGGTAGCGGTCACCCAACAGGGCGCCATGACATTCCTCGGGGTGAGCGATGGATGAGTTGATATCGATGCTACGCGCGGTGCGCACTTTCCTAGCTGACCTGTGGCGCATCGTCATATTCCAGCCCGTGCGGGAAGGGACCTTGAGCCTGAAGGGTCACTCCCGCGGAGTTGCGGGCATCGTGCTAGGCGTCACCGCGTTGTACGTGCTCACCGTCGCATCCATCCTGTTCGCCAATCCGATCCGGTCCGCGTCGTCCCTGCGCACCTCCGTCAACGCCACTGGGTTCGTAGCCGTACCGTCCTTACTCCTGCCCGCCGTCTTGTGCCTGCTCGGCATCGCATTCGGCCTGCTGCTCGCCGGCTCGCAGCAGGCTCCGTGGTGGCGTCGGATCCTGTACCTCGCCGTGGTGTGGGGCGCGCTGATTTCAGTGGTGGGCATCTGCGTTGGTCTCGGCGCGAGCCGCTCACTCGCGATCACGAGCGTCGTGCTCGCGTTCGTCGTCTTGGCCTACTGCATCGTGATGTGGTTCGGGCGGACGGCGCCGGCGTGGGATGCCGTGGTGCTCGTGGTGCTTACCTCCGGAATCCTGCTCGCCGCCTACCGGTCCCTTGTGCTGCAGGCCCTGCTCGGCACCGAATCGGGAGAACTGATCACGGTGTCCTTCATCTTGACGCAAGTCGCCTCATTGGCCCTTCCCGGTGCCTTCCTCTCGGGCGTCAACGCAACTGCTTTCGGAGTCTCGATCGTGTCGTGGAGCGGTGACGACATCGGTCGGCGCGCCGTGTGGTGGTTCGTCGGTGCGATCGTTGTCTTCGTCCTGGGCTGGCAGTGGATCTCGTTTGGCATGGGCGTTGGCTCCGGACTAGATGCCGTGGGGTCCTTGGCGCGTGAAGGCGTGGCCGCGTTCGTGTTGTTGTCGGCGTGCACCCTGGTGTGGCTGTCGGTCCGACGCAGGAGGGCCTCGAGCGAGGATTCCTCCCCTGTCGATGTGGCGGCGGCCTGCGTCGGCGTCGCGATCCCCGTCGCGTATGGCGTGACCTCTTCGGCCTTCATCGCTGCACTACTGAGCGCACTGGTCGCTTCGTTGAACACCGTGGTGCCCGAGCAGGTGATCGCGCAGATCTCCGCTCTACTGGATCTCGTTGCCTCGAACGCATTCATCACGACCACCCGCGTACTCGTCGTGGCCGGGCTCGCGGTGGCGACCCTCGTACTCCTTCGTCGCGGCTCGCACCTGATCGCCGCTATCGCGGGCGTGAACGCGTTGGTTGTCGCGACCACCTTCTGGGGTGGTCAGATCGCGCCGGATTGGCCGTGGACACCATCGTCGTTGGGCAACATCGGTCTGATCTACGCGACGTTCCTCGGCTTGTGGTGGACGGCACGGCGATCATGGGACCGCGATCGCGCGGCATTCATCCTCGTGTTGTGCCTGCTCTCTGCACTCGTCAGGCAAGCCGACTTCTTCGCGGTGCCGCTGGGCTTCGTGATCGGTGCATCGGCGGCGGCATTGCTCATCGTCGGCTTGATCTGGGGCTTCCTCACCGAGGGTGGTGAGGCCCACGAGGACTCCCCGCGCTACCCGAAGGACCGGCAGATGCTGGTCCTTCTTGGTTCGTTCCTGTTCGCCATCACCGTGGTCGGCTGGGCAGTGATCGGCAAGGACGTCGGAACATCGCTTCTGCTCTCGGCCGCCGCTACGCAAGGACTACAGATGTTGGGTAGTGCCATGATCGTGGTGGTCGTCCTCGCGTCGGCCTCTCCCTGGATGAGTAGACCCGGGAAGGAGGCCGACGCGAGGAGTTCGGCAGTCCCGTCACATGGTGTTCAGGACTGACACCCCGATCTCGGCCAGACCCTCGGTGATGTTCGCTCCCGGAGCGAAGTAGCCATCAATGAGTACGGCCGTGCCGTCGGACCGGATGAACGCCCACAAGATCCCGTCGAGTTGCTGGGATCCTTGCTGGCCGACGTACGTCCCTCGGTACAGGTTCGACCCCGCGGAGACCACGGACGGAACATCGATGGGCAGTGACTCGGGGGCCGTGTATTCGAGGTCCGTGATGACCTTGCTGAGCTCCTCTTGGATGTAGAAGGAGATCAGTTCCGTCCCGGAAGCTCCGGACGGCACGGTATAGAGCAACACGAATGCGCCGCCGCCTTCGGTGCCCAGCGAGACCTGACCTTCACCGACCTGCTTGCCCGTCCAACCCGCGGGCGCCGTGACGGATATCCCCGCTCCCAGCGGGATACTCGCGCCACCCGAGGGCGATGAACCGCCGCCGGAGCTCGTCTCGGTGACCGTTTCCACTGGGGTCGGCGTCGACTCCACCGTGGGTTCCTCCGGAATGGACTCGACCGTCGGTTCCTCCGGAATGGGCTCGACCGTCGGAGCAGGCTCGTCGGGAATCGGGGCGATGATCTCGGCGGATTCCTCGATCACCTGCTCCTGCTCCAAAGGCGCGGCCACCGCGCTTCCCGATGACGCGCGTCCGAGTATGAACACGAGCCCCCCGAGGACCAGGACGGCCACAGCAACCACTGCGATCAGCACCACCGGAGAGATCCGACCCAGCCCGCCCGCGGCGACGGCTACGGGTGCTGCCGGAGCCGCAACTGGAGCGGCAGCCGCAGCCGGAGCTGGAGCCGCAGCCGGAGCTGGAGCTGGAGCTGGAGCTGGTGTCTCGGCAACCGGTGGTGGAGCAGCCGGTGCCGCCGGTGGTGGAGCAGCCGGTGCCGCCGGTGGTGGAGCAGCCGGTGCCGCCGGTGG
>CAYPSE010000022.1:9275-16935 GCA_964413305.1 uncultured Rubrivirga sp.
TGGAGCAGCCGGTGGTGGCGTCGGTGCGGCCGGAGGAGGGGTCGGTTCGGTGGGAACCGGCTCGCCCGCCGTGGGATCGGTCGGAGTGCTCATCGGGTGACTCCTTCGCTGGTGGTGTGCGTGTGTTGGGTGGCTTTTCGTGCGTCCTTGGATCGGGCGCGGACCGATGCCCCACAGGACACGCAGAACAGTGCGTCGACGAGGAGCGGCATCTCGCACTCGGCGCAGAAGTCGTCCTCACCGGCGCTCCATTTGGGTGAGTCAGCGCGGGCCGCGGCCTCGAGGGCGCCTTCCAGTAGGGCCCGTTGCAAGGCGGTCCGCAGGCGCACGATCGCGGCACCGGCGATGACCAGCGCCCAGATCATCCCCAGGACGACACCGGTGCTTCCCCCGAGCAAGCCGGTCAGATAGAGACCGGACTCGAACGCGACCAGCACGATCATCGCCTCGATAACCCGGATGAAGAAGCGTCCGGTGAATCCGTCGTAGCCGGCACCAAGTCCGGAGAACTCAGCGGCGACGACGCCGATCACACAACCGAAGATGATGGGCTTGAGGAAGGCCGCGTTCACGATCACCGGTAACCACCAGGCGATGGCCTCGGAACCGTCCACGGGGGAGGTGATGACCGACCAGTTGATGGTGAGCGTTTGGACCGCTGCGTACGAGACGCCGGATATGACCCCGAAGGTGAGGCCATCCATCAGATCGTCGAAGGCGGGCCGGGAAGCGAGCGCGAGCGGACCGATCAGCATCAGCACGACACCGACGATCGGCGCGATGACGCTCGGGATGAGGAACGCCATGAGGTCGAACCCGCCGGCCGTCGGAGGCAGCAGTCCACCGGATTGGGAGGCCCACCACGAGCGCAGGAGCGCGGTGAAAGCGATCCCGAGCACGGCGCTGAGGGCCACGGCCGCGATCACGACTCGGATGGGTTGGTCCTCCCACAGGTTGACGTCGTACAGGTAGACGATGAAGACGACGGGCACCACGAAGGCTGCGGTGGCCAACGCGAACGAAGGCTGGCCGAACAGCACCGCCAGGATCGGAATTGCGACCCCGATCAAGAAGGCCAGCTTGTAGGTGCGGGCGCTTCGGGCGGACGCGTAGGGCATCACCGTCGAGACGAGTGCGAAGGAGGCCACCGACTCGTTCGGTGCGGCCGCGAAGGAGCGACCTGGCGAGGTAGCCGACAATGACGTGCCGCACCCGGAGCAGTAGCGAGCTGCGGGCGGGTTGTTCGTGGAACAGGTGCTGCAGGTGAGCGCGGCGGATTCCGCGCTGGTCTCGGACATGGGGTCTCCCTTCCCCGTTTGCGGCGAGCGCCGGGACGGGCTTGTCGAACTGTGCTGAGGTTAGGTAGCCGGTGGACCCGTGCGCGGGCGTCGAGGCGATAACGCACTCTCACTTTCAATCGACTTGATCGCGTTGAGGCACCGCGGTGTCGGGGCAATGCCCATAGTTCTCTCGTGGTGACTACTTCTCGACGTCTCTTCGGTGCCATCAGCGCGACGGCCGCATGTGTGTTGTTCGTCGCGGCATGTTCGTCCTCCACTACCCAGGTCATGCCCGATGCTTCCGGGGAGCAACCGATCACCGTTCCGGTCGTTGACGCATCGGCCTCCGATCCGGTTATCGCGTCGACGATCTTCGGATTGCAGGTGGGTGAGTCCGCTCAACGCGGTCGGATCGATGAACTAGCCGAGATCGTCGAACGCCTGCGCGCCGATTCCACGTCCGGCTGGCAGGCTCGGCAAAGCGATGCCACCGGCTACGCCGCCGAGGTCTTCGGCGGTCGGATCCCAACGCAGGGCACGGCGCTACAGGCTGCACAGTCCTTCATGGATCGGTACGGCGCTTTATTCGGTCCGGCGTCGGGCCTGGTGTTCCAGGAGAGCGGGTACGACGAGGAGGAATACGTCACCGTCCGGGTCGAGCAGTTCGTGGGGGAGGTCCCCGTCGACGGGGCGCTCTTGATGTTTTCGGTGCGCCTGAGAGGTGCGTCATCCGAGGTGCAATACGTCGAGGGTCGTCTGGTCGACACGACGGGGGTCGATGAGAATCCGACCATCACGGCCCAGCAGGCCGAGGCGATCGTGTCGTCGGCGTTAGGCGTATCAGCCAGCCCCGGCGCGGTACTGACGGTCACAACGGATCAAGGTCTGGCGCGACTTGCGTGGGTCGTCTCAGTGGAGAACGGGCCGGAGGACACCTCGGACTCTGTCCTCGGTCTCGGAGTGGAGTATCCCGCGCTTGTCTTCGTCGACGCGCAAGACGGTTCGGTCATCAGCTATCGACGCTCTGCAACCAATCCCTCTGGTCGTGCGCCGGTGCCTTCTGAGTCCTCGCCCGGCGGTGCGTCGGGCGTCGACTACGGAAATTACGCCTTCGAGATCCCCGAAGGTGGGCGTCCGGTCCGAATCGAGACCGACTACCTGGGCAAGATCCCGATCGCGGTCAATGCGGAGCAGTTGCCCGACGGCTCGATCGTGTTGGTCGATCTCACCGGCCAGGGGGCTGACCGGCGCACCAAGAAGGGAGCCATCGTCGCTCTTGACGGGTCCGGACTGACGGGCCAAGAGGGCAACATGGTCGGGTCCGCTTCGCTAGTGCGTTATCCGAGTGTCGATGCGATCCCGAAGGACGCCTTGTATGCGATGTGGGGTGCGCGGGAAACGCTCGACTACTTGAAGGATGAACTCGGCATGTTGTCCTTCGATGGCTTCAACAGTCCAGTACCGATCGTCTACAACTTCACCTACGGGGACTCCTGTTTGGATAACGCCTTCTTCTTGACGGCTCCTGGCCTCTCACACATGGCCGTCGGAGTTCCATGTCCGGACGCCTCGGGCAACCGAATCGCCACCGTCGCGGACATCGACACGATCGCCCATGAGATCGGACATGGGGTCACCCACTCGCACACTTTTACCCGGAACACCATTCAGCAAGGTGCTCTGGACGAGGGTCTGGCGGACTATCTGGGACTCATCCTGCGCAACGGAGTCTTCGGAGAAGCCTCACCGGTGTCTAGTGCCGACATCTGCCTTGACTATCCCGGCGACCATCCGTGGTGCAGCCGATGGAGGGACGGGGTGGGCATTCGAAGTGTCAATACCGGAGCCACCTTCAACGACTATGCATTCACCATCGAAGACGGCCTCTATGGGACGGCTGCCGATCTTTACTCCGACTCCGGTCACATCAACTCGATGGTGTGGACGAATGCCCTGTGGCAGGCAAGGCGGGCCGTTGCCTCGGTCGACGGTGGCGACATGGCGAGTTCTCAGCGAGTCAAGGCCTTCGACCGATCGGTCATTAGGGCGGCCACGCGGTTGACACCGGGTACCGGCTTCATCGAAGCGGCCGAGGCTGTGGTGCGCGCAGCCACCGAGGTGGGTATGACGCCCGACGAACTGAATTTGATTCGTGATCGCTTCCGCGCCAACGGGCTGTGCCGTGATTGCGGTGTCATCATGAAGTCCGGCGAGGTCGTAACGCCGGTCTCGGTGTCCACCAGCATCAAATCCCACCCGGTGGCCCTGCGCGATCAGGTCGCTTACCTGCTGACCACCCCGGACAGCTCACCGGGGGGCGTCGTTGCCACCCCCGGGAGTCCGCAGCAGCAACGGCTGGGGCCGCCGGCGGACCTCACCGTGCACATCGCCGGCAGTGGTTCCACCGTCTTGCAGGCCCAGGCGATCTTCAGCGCGGATGGCACGCAGGAGAATTACTCCATCGGTGTGGCGGACGCCGCCTCCGGTGAGTACTCGGTACTCGCGCGCGACGTCGACGTCCTCGTGGCCCCCGCAGCCAGCGAGTCCGCGTACGTCTGGGTGGACGGGTTCGGCAACGTCGTCTATCAGCCGGTAGCCGGTGGGGCGGCGAAGACCTTCGCCGCCGGCGGTCCGATCGCACATGTCGCGACCAGCGGTGACCGCGTTGCCATCTTGATGGGCGACGGCCGCCTTCGAGCGTGGAACGCCGCCACCAACGCGGTACGCGACCTCGCAATCTATGACCCCAGTCCGCTCGAATCGTTCCGGTCCCAGGAGTTTCTCTTGCCCGTCGGATCGCTCGCGATGCATGGTGATCGCATTGCGGTCGCGGCCTCCAGCATTGCGCCGGGCCTGGTCCAGGTGTTCGACCTCGCGGCCAGCACGAAGACTACGTTTTCCAGCAACGCGTTCCCGCTGGGTGTCGCGGTGAACGATCGATTCGTAGTCTGGGTCGAGAACCGTGGCCCGCAGGCCTCTCCGATCTTCGGTGAGGATGCTGATGCTTTCGCCTTCCCGGATACCGAACTTCGTGGCTTCGCCTTCGGCCCGCAGCGCTACTACCGCATGGTGAACCAGCGCGGCCAGCAGGCGTTCCCGTCGCTGAGCGAGGAACTGTTGGCCTGGCAGGAGACGGGGAACGGCAACAGCGACATCTACTCGGTCCGCGTGGCACCCCAGTGACCTTGACCTAGCTAGCTCGGTTCGATCAGGAAGTACAGATACCGGGTGAGTAGTACCTCGAGTTCCTCGTTGGTTGGGACGAGGTCGATGGACGCCAACAAGCGCATGCCGATGGGTGGAATCTGAAGTGTCCAGGCGAGAGCGTCTGCCTGGAACATCGGTCTGACGATGCCTGCGGCGATCAGCGAGGAATAGAAGAACTCGCGATTACCGGCAACGGTGGCGATCTCGTCTATGACCGAGGTGCGCACCTGCTCGTCTGTGTGCGCTGCCACGGTGAACTCCAACAGCAGGTTGGACGACGCGGCGTCCTCCCAGATACGGCGGCACAGGGTCGCCCAGAACGCACCGACGCCCGCTAGGCCCCCGTTATCGAGCGTGTTCAAGAACTCAGGTGTCCAGGCGTACCGCCCGGGATCCAAGCCGGCGATGAAGGCCCTGATCATCAGTTCCGAACGACTGGAGAAGCGTCGATAGACCGCCCCTGTCGTGACGCCCGCCTCGCGGGCCACGGATCTGATGTTGGTGTCGCCCGCTCGACGCTGGGATAGCAGCAGGTGCGTGGCATCGACCAGTGCCGCGGTGGTCGAGTCAACGGGAAGGGGAAGTCGTTCCGGGATCCGGTGGTCGATGTCCTGACGAGGAGCGGACCTCCCCACCTGTGGCAACGCCTGCATGGCGGCAACGGAAGACAGGATTTGTTCCACGTGATCGTCGAAAGTCGAGGGGACCGAACATCCCGATGTGCGAAGAAGAGCAACACCGGACCACGTGCACATCAACCACCACACGATCGCGGGGGTGTTGTCCGACCCCGGAATCCGACGTGCGATCTCCACCTCCAAGGTGCCCAGCGCCGCCCGAACGTGGGGGATGAGGCTGCGTTCGTCACGGGCTGCGAAGATCGCCTCGACGACGAAGCGTGCCCGCTCCAGTTGCTCAGGATCCCGAAGGTCGCTTCGGATGATTTCGCTGAGTTCGACGTTCGCCTCCCGCCATCGAGTAGCGATTGACGCCGTCTGCTTGGGAAGTTCGTTCGCGACAAGATCCGCAATGCATGCCTCACGACTAGACCAACGCTCGTAGACGGCACCGACTGAGATGTAGGCGTGCTTGGCAACGGACGACAACGACAAGGCCCGTGGGCCCACCGTGGTGAACTCCGTTATGGCTGCTGCCTTGATGAGTTCGGTGGTGTGTTGCCGGCGATCGTTGCCCATATCACCCCTATGCGCGTACCTGCCGGAGCGGAGGTGCTGACTGAAGAAATGCTAGTGCACTCACTGGCCTGTTGATGTGTCGTTGGAGCGTCCGTACCGCTGAGACCGTCTCCCGAGTGCGGGCTGGGATAACGGCTTCTCAGTTTCCGACAACCTGGTGGACGCCGAGGTCGAGCGGGGTAAGGCTGTTTGGATGCACGCGACGTTTGGCCCGGCACCGGGAGGTCCAGACGCCGGGGAGACCGTTCGATGATCGGCAACGACCGTTGGGTGGTCGTCGACGTCAAGACCGCGGGCCCGGATCCGGGCTCACACGCGCTGCTGGCAATCGGTACGTGTTTAGCGACGGATCCGCTGGTCGGTTGCAGTCTGGAATTGGCGCCAACGCACGAGGAGGTGGATCCGGAATCGATGGCCGAGCACGGCCTGTCGATAAAGCGATTGGGCACACACGGACTGTCCCCTGCAGAAGGGATGAGGTCCTTGGCCGGTTGGTTGGCCGAGAGCGTCCCCGGGGCCCCGGTGATGGTCGCCTTCAACGCGTCCTTCACCTGGATGTTCGTCAACCACTACTTCAGGGCTCACCTTGGCTTCAACCCGTTCGGAAACGGCGCGATCGATATCAAGGCTCTGGCGATGGGCTGGCTGGATCGACCGTGGGAGATGACCTCTTTCGCGAGCCTCGCCGACGACATGGGTCTGCCCATGTCCTTGCCGCATGAGGCATTCGCGGACGCCCAATGCCAAGCCCGACTGCTCACGGCGATCCTGGGCACTCCACACCCATGATGGGTGGCCGGCTGTTGGTCTCGGCGCTGGGAGCTTCACTCGTGCTCCATGGATGTACGTCCACAGTGGATCTGACGAAGGAGGAGCGTGCCTATGGATCTGCCTGCGACCACGACCCCTCGGTGTCCGCGCAGCCGTTCGGAACGTCGCAACCATTCGTGCGAGTGGAACGCACGATCGAGTTACCCGATGCGAGTAGGGCGGTTTCGGTGGCGGGGGGTGACGATCTCGTATTGGTCTTAACGGACGTGGGGAATTTCGGGGAGCGCTCGCTACTCGGTCTGGACGCGGATGGACGCGAGATCCTGCGTTGGTCGGTCCCGGGTCAACCGTGGTCGCTTCACCTTGCTGGGAAGCGAGCAGTAACTGTGAATCTCGCGCGTGGCAATCCGATTCGCGTCGACGTGGACTCGGGACAGACCCTCGCCCTGGAACGGTTGGGCGATGAACCTCGCGGGTTGGCCCTCAGCTCCGATGGTGGCCGCGTGTACCAGCCGTTGACGCTCGTGACGGAAATCGGAGTCATCGACGTGGAGTCCGGCGAGGAGGTCTGTCGCATTCCGGTCGTCTCGGGTGTCAGTTCGGCTATCGCACTTTCGCGCGATGGGAAGCGCCTCTTCGTCGGCTACGGCGGTGGCGGCGGTTCGTCCTACCACGCCGGAATCGAAGTCCTCGATCGCGAAACGGGGGAAACCTTGGGCTTGCTGCCGCTTGGCAACTCGGTGGGCGAGCTGAGTCTGGCTCCCGATGAATCCTCGTTGGCGGCGCTTGTCGGCCTTCGCGACGACGTACTGATCCTCGATCCGAGCACCCTTTCCGAACGCGGGTCGGTCCCGTTGCCGGGTGTCGGCGACGGCATTGCCTGGCACGGCGGCCACGCATACGTGTGGAGCTGGGAATCCAGGGCGGTCTGGGTGGTCGACATCGGTCAACAGGCAGTAATCGCGACGGTCGACGTTCCGATCAACCCCGCCGGCGTCGCCTTCGTTCACGACGTGGGCTACGTCGTGGGAGATGAGATTGTCGTGCTCGGCCGCTAGACGGCGGGGGCTCATCTGGGCCACTCTTGTCTCCGGAGGCCTCGATGACTGGTCTGAATGCATGGGCAACTGGTCGCGCCGTGCCCCGGGGCCGGTCATGAACAGCGCAATCGATGTTCGTCGTGAACAGCGCGGTTGGTATTGGTAC
>CAYPSE010000023.1:0-14505 GCA_964413305.1 uncultured Rubrivirga sp.
GGCTTGCGGAAGTAGGCCATGGCCGCAGCTTCGATGCCGTAGGAATCTCGGCCGAAGAATGCGATGTTCAGGTAGTCCTCGAGGATCTGATCCTTGGAGACCAGCGTCTCGAGTTTGAAGGCGAGCAGGGCTTCCTTCGCCTTGCGCTTCCAGGTGCGATCTTGGGTGAGGTATGCGTTCTTCGCGTACTGCTGGGTGATGGTGGAACCACCCTGCGTCCACGGACCGGAATCGAAGACGTTGTTGATCGCCGCTCGTGCGATGCTCCATGGTGCGATGCCACCGTGTTCGTAGAAACCGCGGTCTTCGGCGGCCAGAACAGCCCGTTGCACGTGCAGTGGGATCTGCGCGAGTTCGCTGACTCTGCGGTTCGCATCGCTGAGGCGACCAATTTCGTACGTACCGCCCGAGTAATAGACGACTGTTGCTTCGGTCGTTGCGAGTTCATTAGGCGTGGGAATCTCCGTGCGCGCGAGGAGGATGCTGAAAGCGATCACGCCGGTGGTGGTGACGAGCGCGGCTAGCGCGGCCATCAACCACAAGAAGACCTTCACAGGCGAGCGCGGTGGACGCGGTGGTCGGCCATCACCGCGGCGACCTCTTCCGCGAGCTCCTCCACCACCTGGTGGCTTGCCGCGACCACCGGAGCCGTGCCTTGTCTTTGTCGAGTCGGCGCGTGGTGAGGAACCTCGTCCTCGTACTGCCCTGGTACCCCGCGAGGAGGGCGAGCGAGTACTCGCCGAGCCTTCTGCTCGGAAGCGTCGACCCGGAGTGCTGGGGTTCTTCGGCGGGACTGCGCGGGGATCCACCGGACGTGTCGGTGCACCCGACGTTGACGAGCTACGGGGGTTGGGCCGTGAGTTAGACCGGCGCGCGGATACCGTGCGGGTGCTCCGCGCGGGTGCTCGGCTGCTGCTCATGTCCTCGCCAGGTCGGGGAAGGGAACCTGCTGTGTGGTGTCGCCCGCCCAGAACTCACACCGGGACCACAGGTACTGGTGTGACTCCTGGGATTTGACCCCCTAAGTCCATCAGAAATCCCCCTAGGAATAGCGACGGCACGCCGCCCGCCCACCCATCCGCCGTCTCCCCGTTTCCCCCGGATTCCGGGGGGTTCGGGCTGTTTCGGGGATAAACCGGGTGAATCGATGCGAACCCCCCGGAATCCGGGGGAAACGGGGAGAGGGGGGTCAGTCCGTGAGGTCGCGGAGGTCCTTGGGAGTGGGCAGCGCCCGGCGAGGAATGCCGTCGCCTATCCGGTAGGTCCGCAGCAGGTAGTTCCAGTGGCAGTCCGGGCACACTTCCACCACGTAGACGCCGACGTCCCCGAACCGCACCGCCAGGCTGGGCAAGTCCTTGGTCTCACGGATCCGTCCGGAATACGGGCCGAGTTCGTCCCCGTACACGTAGGTCAGATGAACCAGATTCGAGGAGTGGCACGCAGGGCAGTCGTCGGCTGTGTCCTCACCGTGGAACTTGGCGGCTTTAAGCAGATACGGATCGGCGTCGCAGAAGTCGCTGGACAGGATTCCGCCGCGGTGGAATCGGGTGATGTCCGCCCGACGCTGGAGCGCGTAATCGATCGCGCCCCGCGGAGCCATCGGATCGCTGACCGGCTCGGCGGGTGGAAGTGGTTGGCGACGCGTGGTGCTCTTCTTGGTCGATTCCCCGCGAGCCAAGGTGCCGCGCACCGTGCTGGCGCGCTTGCTCGATCCACGGGGAACTGCCATCCGTGCATTTTAGGCCACGGGAATTTCGACCATGATATATCTTGTCGCTATATCTTTGGATCATAATCAAGTGGAGGGCACATGGTCAGGCGCGACATCTTGGAGTTCGCGGTGCTCGGGATACTGGCCGACGGGCCCATCCACGGATACGAACTGCGCAAGAGGCTGACCGACACGCTCGGCCCGTTCCGGTCGTTGTCCTACGGGACGCTCTATCCGACGCTGCGGCGACTGGTGAATCGCGGTGCGATCGCACCGGTGTCGCTCAGCCCCGCCGAGGACTCCCTGGCCCTTCGCGGCAAACGAGCCCGCATCGTCTACTCACTTACCGCCTCCGGTAAGGAGGAGTTCGAGGAGTGGGCCAACCGTCCTGGGCCGGGAGCATGGGACGACGAAGGCTTCGCCGCGCACATGGCCTTCTTCTCGCGCACCGAACGCCGCGCCCGACTTCGGATCCTGCATGGACGGCGAACCTGGCTGGACGAGCGTCTCACGGCCCTGCGCACCACCCTGGGCGAACCACGCCAGCAACTCGATCCATACACCGCATCGATGCGCAGCCTCGGCGTGGAGGCCGCCGAACGCGAGATGCGCTGGATCGACGAATTGATCGAAAGCGAACAAGGACTAGACCGCTCATCGGCAACCGAACGGAAAGAGGAGCAAGGTTCATGAATTCATCGGTGAAGAATCCCATCCGCGTTGCGATCGTTGGGGTGGGAAACTGCGCATCCTCGTTGATCCAGGGCGTCGAGTACTACAAGGACGCCAGCGACGATCAGGTGGTTCCAGGTCTGATGCACACGCGCTTCGGTGATTACCACGTCTCGGATATCGAGTTCGTCGCTGCATTCGACGTGGATGCTGCAAAGGTGGGAGTGGAACTGAGCAAGGCGATCCACTGTTCGGAGAACAACACGATCACGTTGTGCGATGTTCCCGATACCGGGGTGATCGTCCAGCGCGGTCACACTCTCGACGGTCTGGGGGACTACTACCAGGCGACCATCACCGAGTCTGCCCACGAACCCGTGGACGTGGTTGCGGCCCTCCAGGAAAGTGGTGCACAGGTGGTGGTGTGCTACCTGCCTGTCGGATCGGAGCAGGCAGCGAAGTTCTACGCGCAGTGCGCCATCGACGCCGGGTGCGCGTTCGTCAATGCGCTGCCCGTATTCATCGCAAGTGATCCCACTTGGGCGGCGAAGTTCGAGGCGGCCGGCCTGCCCATCATCGGTGACGACATCAAGAGCCAGGTCGGTGCGACGATCACCCACCGCGTCCTCACCAAGTTGTTCGCCGACCGCGGGGTGGTCGTGGACCGTACCTATCAGTTGAACGTCGGCGGCAACATGGATTTCAAGAACATGCTGCAACGCGAGCGGTTGGAGTCCAAGAAGATTTCCAAGACACAGTCGGTCACATCGCAGCTGGACTACGACCTCGGGGACCGAAACGTGCACATCGGCCCATCGGACTACATCTCCTGGCTCGACGATCGCAAGTGGGCATTCGTTCGCATCGAGGGGCGCGCGTTCGGTGATGTTCCCCTGAACATCGAATACAAGCTCGAGGTGTGGGATTCACCCAACAGCGCGGGCGTCATCATCGACGCCATCCGCGCCGCACGCATCGGCCTGGACCGTGGCTATGCCGGACCACTGCTCGCCGCGGCCTCGTATTTCATGAAGTCACCGCCCGAGCAGTACTCCGATTCGGTCGCTCGCGACGAAGTCGAGGCATTCATCGCCGGGTAACCTGCGCCCATGGCGGAGGCGGTCCAGGGGGATCCTGGGCGCGGGGCGCTGCGATCGGTCCTCGCCAGCCATGACTTCCGTCGCCTCTACAGCACGCGGCTGGCCGGTCAGTTCGGCGACGGACTCCTGCAGTCGGCACTGGCAACGTTCGTGCTGTTCTCCCCGGAACGCCAACCCGATGCGGTGCGCGTGGCTGCGGTCTTCGCGATCCTGCTACTCCCCTATTCGATCATCGGTCCGTTCGCCGGCGTGCTACTCGACAGATGGCGACGTCGCAATGTGCTGGTGCGCGCAAATCTGCTGAAGTCCCTCCTGACCGTGCCAGTAATCGTGGTGGTCGGATTCGGTCAGGCCGATCTGGTGCTGGGCTTCTTCGTCCTGTTGGTCTTGGCAGTGGGACGGTTCATCCTCGCGGGGTTGTCGGCGTCCATGCCGCATGTGGTGAGCGGGCGCGAATTGATCACCGGCAACGCGCTCGCTCCGACATCCGGAACCATCGCGGTCGGCGTAGGTGCGGTGCTGGGTGTGGGGATACGTGCACTGGCCGGTGGCGGGGACACCGGCAGTCAGGTGGTGTTGATCTCTGCTCTGGTGTCCTACATCGTCGCCGCGATCATCGCCGCGCGTTTGGCTGTGGATGCCCTGGGTCCGGACCTCGATGCACCGGTGGACACCTTCTCGGATGTGGTGCACGGATTGGTGCTCGGTGCGCGGACGCTGCGCGATCGCATACCTGCGCGCGACATCATGGTGACGATCATCGCGAACAGATTCGTCTTCGGTGTCCTCACCGCAGGCGCGCTGCTGTTGGTACGCGGCAGTCTCAACCCTGCCGATCAGGCCGATGCGGCACTTGGCGATTTCGCGCTGGCAACTGCGGGTGCCGCGGTCGGTGCATTCGTTGGCGCCGTATTGACACCATCTATGTCACGCAGGATCGGTATTCAGCGGTGGGTGGTGATCGTTCTGGTACAGGGCGGGGTGATCGGATTCGGACTACTGGTACTCACTGCCGTGCAACCGGACTTGATCACCCTGGTAGCCGGCGCGACATCCATCGGCTTCACCGGTCAATCGGTGAAGGTGTGCGCGGACACCGTGCTGCAGCGTGAGATTCCTGACGATCGACTCGGTCGGGTCTTCGCGCTGTTCGACATGATCGTCAACGTGTGCCTCGTTGCTGGCATCACTCTCACAGCGTTCGCCTCACCCGCATCAGGGCAGTTCACCTTGGGCTATGCGATGTGCGCGGTGGTTCTTCTCGCGACAGCGATCTGGTACTCACGGAGGAGTGAGAGCCGCAATCGTGCCTAACCGGTGTTGATTCCCCGTAACCGTCACGCAATCACGAGCCGCGCCCTATGCTCGCGCCCATGACGACCGGCGCATCGGCCACCTACGCCCAAAGTCCCGTGACCCGGAAGCGCTGGCGCGGCCGTTCGGTGGTCTCCCTGATCTTGTTCATCGTCGCCACCTTGCTCACTCCGATCGCCGTCATCGGGCATTGGGGGCACCAGACGGTGGTGGATTCCCAGCAATTCATCAGCACCGTGGGTCCCTTGGCGGAGAATCCGGAGATCCAACAGGCCGTTTCCGATGTGGTGAGCAACGCCATCATCGAACAGGTCGATACCGCCGAACTCGCCGGTGGACTGCTCGGGGCGATCATCCCCAACGACCAACTCACCGGATTGCTGTCCGGCCCGATCAAGGCCGGCATCGACGGCCTCATCCGCGGCGGCGTCGAGCGTTTCGTGCAATCCAACGCATTCCAACAGGCGTGGGTTCGCATCAACGAGGCTGCCCAGCGCGGCTTCATGGCCGCACTCACCGGTGATCCGAGCGGTCCGGTTCAGTTCGAAGGCGACGTGCTCGTCCTCGACATCTCCACCTTGCTGCAAGACGTCCAGCAGTCCCTCGTCGACGACGGCATCGCGATCGCCGGGGTCGTGACGATCCCGGATACCGACGCACAGATCGTGCTGCTGGATTCCCCCGCGCTCGCACAGGTGCGCACCATCTACGCCTTCGCCAGTCCGATCCTGGGATTCGTCCTGCTGATCACCGCGGCGCTGTTCACCCTTGCCGTCTTGCTCGCCACGCGCCGCGCCCGCACGACCGTAGCCGTGGGCATCGTGGTGCTCGCGTGGGCGTTCGCACTCAACTACGGGATTCGATTCGCCGAGGCGAGTTTCGTCAACGCATTCTCGGACACCCTGTTCGAGGCCGCGGCCACGGCGTTCTACAACCAACTGCTGCTGTACTTGCTGCTCGCAGTCCAGGGGCTGTTCTTGTTGGGTGCAGTGGTCATCGTGCTCGGCTGGTTCAGTGGGACAACCCGTGCCGCCACCTACACCCGTGGATCGATCGATGCGGGTTTGGCCGAGATCGGTAGGCGTCTGCCCACGGGGCTGTCCTCGATCGGGCGCCCCATTCGCGAGTACGCACCCTTCGTTCGCTGGGGGCTCCTGGCGTTGTGGTTGATCGTGGTGTTCGCCTTCGGTGCCGTCACCTTGGAACGCACCCTCGGCTGGACCGCGCTGCTACTCGGCCTGCTGACGCTCGCACAGATCGTGATGTACGCGCCGCACGACGGTGCACCTGATCATCGCCCCGCCGACATCCCGGCACTCAAGAGCTGACCCCGGTCACCTACTCAGTCGGATCGCGCCATCTAGATCGCACTACTGGGACCGAGCCGCCCACCACGCCTGCAGGGCTTCGATTGCCTCGGCTTCCTTCAGCGGACCGCGATCAAGCCGCAGGCCCAGCAGGAAGTCGTACGCCTCACCCACCACAGGTCCGGGTGGAATGCCCAGGATCTCCATGATCTGCTTGCCGTCCAGGTCTGGACGGATCGCCGCGAGTTCCTCCTCTTCGGAGAGCTTCTCGATGCGCTCTTCAAGATCGTCGTACGCGCGCTGCAGCGCCAAGGCCCGCTTGCGATTGCGGGTGGTGCTGTCCGCGCGGGTGAGCTTGTGCAGACGCACGAGTTGATCACCCGCATCACGTACATAACGACGAACCGCCGAGTCGGTCCATTCACCCGTTCCGTATCCATGGAAGCGCAAGTGCAATTCGACGAGTTTGGAAACGTCGTCAGTGAGGTCGTTCGGATAACGCAGTGCCTGCATACGCTTCTTGGTCATCCGCGCACCCACCACCTCGTGATGGTGGAAACTCACCTTGCCGCCGGCTTCGAAACGCCGCGTCTTGGGTTTACCGATGTCGTGCAACAACGCAGCAAGTCGCAATGTGAGATCGGGCTCGCAGGTGGGTTCGTGGACTTTCTCCAACGCCATCGCCTGCTCGAGGACCGTCAACGTGTGTTCGTATACGTCCTTGTGATGATGGTGCTCGTCTTCCTCGAGTCGAAGTAGTGGTAGTTCCGGCAGCACGTACTCGGCGACACCGGTGTCGACCAGCAACGTCAACCCGATGCGCGGGTGATCACTCATGACGATCTTCGTCAACTCTTCACGCGCGCGTTCAGCCGAGACGATCTGAATGCGCTCGGCCTGCTGCTGCATCGCGGTGACGACGTCGTCGTCCACCGTGAAATTCAATTGCGAAGCGAATCGGGCAGCACGCATGATGCGCAGCGGATCATCGTCGAAGGACTGCTGCGCGGTTCCCGGTGTGCGAATGCGCCTGGCAGCGAGATCGTCTATGCCGTTGAACAGGTCGACGAACTCCAGAGCCGGCAACGTCAGCGCCATCGCGTTGATGGTGAAGTCGCGGCGGATCAGATCCTCGGCGAGTTCGGTGCCGAAGGCGACTTCGGGCTTGCGCGACTCGGTGTCGTAGGCCTCGGAACGGTAGGTGGTGATCTCCACCTCGCGTCCGTCGATGCGCGCCCCGACCGTGCCGAATCGGATCCCCACATCCCAGGTCGTCTCGGCGAATCCCTCCAGCAAGGCCAGCACCTGCTCGGGGTAGGCGTCGGTGGTGAAGTCCAGGTCGGTGTTCCCATCCAGTCGAGCCAGGAGCGCATCGCGCACCGGGCCCCCCACGAGGGCGATCTGGTGGCCCGCGGCCTCGAACCGCTCGCCGATTCGCTGCAGGAGACCGGCGACCGAGCCCAAGGAGGCGATCGCCTGTTTGCGCAGGATCTGCACGTTGCCGGACACGACGCACAAGGCTAGTCCGCGGCGCGGTTTATCCTCGGCCCATGGCCCGCCGGACGCTCGAAGAGACCTCTGCGGGAGGCCTCGTGGTCGATTCCCAGCACCGGGCAGCCGTCATCGGGCGCACCAACGGCCGGGGGAACCTGCTGTGGTCGCTGCCCAAGGGGCATCTGGAGGAAGGCGAATCCCTCGAGGCTGCTGCCGTAAGGGAGGTGAACGAGGAGACCGGAATCTGCGGCCGGGTGCTCGCCCCCCTGGGCGTGATCGACTTCTACTTCACCGCCGAGGGGCAGCGCGTCCACAAGACCGTGCACCACTACCTGCTCATCGCCGAGGGCGGAGAGCTGAGCAGCGACGACGCCGAGGTGGAGCAGGTGGCGTGGGTTCCGCTGGCCGAACTCCCCGATCGCTTGGCCTACGAAGACGAACGACGACTCATCGCGCGTGTTCCCGAACTGCTGGCCGATGCCAGCTAGAAGCGGGCCACGCGTCGGTTCGCTTCACGTGCTGCGCTCAGTTGTCTTCTCGACGCGCTGGGCCGTTGCCACCTTCATTCCCCTGGTAGTCGGATTCGCCTTGCTCATCGCACTCCCACCGGTGGCCCACGCGGATACTGACGCACCGATCGGTGTGGCGATCGACCGGCTCACGCCGATAGTCCCTGAACCAGGAGACGACCTACGCATCGAAGGCCGGCTCGTCAACAACACCCCGGATGTGATCACCGATGTGACCGTACGACTTCGTTTGTCGTCGAGCGTAGTGACCGCTCGTTCGCAGATCACCGCGATCGCGAACGAATCCGTGAACCCTGAGGACGGCGAACCGACGGACGCGGTCATCGACGCGACCGCCACGACCGTTGCCGACTCGATCCCACCGCGGGGCCAGACATCCTTCGCGCTGCGTGTCCCCCTCGCCGAGCTACCACTTGCGGGCAACGGGGTCCGCGCGCTTGCAGTCGAGGTGCTCGGTGCAAGTAGCGGTGCGCAGGCCGATGAGCCCGCAGTCCGCCAAGGGATCATCCGCACATTCCTTCCCTGGTTCCCCGAACCGGTGAACCCGGTGCAACTCGTCTGGCTGTGGCCGCTCGCCGACTGGCCGGCCCGAGAGGCCAATGGCGTCTTTTTGAACGATCAGACACCCCGCGCCGTCTCCGACAACGGTCGCTTGACCAACCTGCTGAACTCGGCATCGCTGCAACCACGTTCGGTGAGTTGGTTCGCCGACCCTGCATTGCTCCAAGCGGTGGCGGACATGGCCGACGGTTACCAGGTGCAGCGTGGTTCGCGAGTGGTGGTGGGTGATCGCAGCAATCAGGCACGCACGTGGATGACCGAACTGCAGACCGTACTCACCCAAGCACAGCCCCCGGCCACCACGAATCCGGTGCTGCGAGTCCTGCCGTACGCAGATGTAGATGCAGCGGCACTCACCCGAGCCGGTATGTCGACCGATGTAGTGCGGGCGATAACCCAAGCGGCACCCGTCGCATCGACGGCCATCGGTCAGCCGGTACTCGGTGGTACCTACTGGGCACCCTTCGGACGACTGAACAAGGAGACCGCCGACCTGCTGGCCTCTGCGGGGGTGCGCACGGTGATCTTGTCCGGCCAGGCATTGCGTGCGCAGGACGCCTACGCCGGAGCGAACACAGGTCGCGCGGTGATAACAACTTCCTTCGGTGCCCTGCAGGCGGTGCTACGCGAACCGCGGATGTCGGCTCTGCTGTCGGCCCCGCAAGCCGGGCGTTCCGATTCGATCATCCTGCGCCAGCAGTTCCTTGCTGAGTCGGCCGTGCTCGCCGGCACCATTCCGCAGGACGCACCTTCGCGTGCCGTTGTTGTCGGACCCGACGACATCCGCTGGGATCCTTCCCCGGCGATGGTCAACGCCCTGCTGCGAGCCACGATCAGCGCGCCGTGGCTCACGCCGTTGACCGTAGGGGAGCTCCTTGACGGGCCGACGAATCCGTTGCGGCGGGACCGCGGTGAGTACGGCAATAAGGCACTCGCAGCGGAGTTGCCTTCGGAGTATCTGACCAACGTCCGCGCAGCGAGCGTGGAACTCGCCTCGTTCACCAGCGTCCTGGACAACCCGATCGGGGTCTCGGATGCCTTCGCATCGGCACTCTTGCGCACCGAGTCCAGCGCGTGGCGTAGCGAACCCGAAGTCGGCCGCGAACTGCTCAGCACGGTCCGATCGCAACTGACTGAGCAGGTCGATCAGGTGCGTGTGCTGTCCGAGGGCACGGTCACCTTCTCCGGGGAGACCGGACGCGTTCCGATAACCATCGAGAACTCACTCGATAGATCGGTGACGGTGGGAGTCGAGTTACGCGCATCACCGTCCATACGTCTTGAGTCCGAGCCCCTCACCGACATCACCATCGAACCCGGCCGCAAGGTGAGTGTGGACATCGAGGCGCGCGTCGTTGGTGGCAACACTCTGCCGGTGCGCGTGCAACTGCTCACCCCCGACGGTTCCGCGTTCGGAACACCGGCCCGTATCGACGTTGCGAGCACCGCGTACGCGCGAGCCGCTGCTTGGGTGGTCGCCATCGCATTCGTTGCCATAGTTGTGTTCGTGGTCGTTGGTGTAGCGCGTCGGATACGCAGCGCGAGCACCTCTCAACGTCGGTCCGAGGCTGAGGTTCAACCTTGAGCAGGAATAACGCCCTCGTGGGTGCAAGTTCGGTGATGGCCACGGGCACCGTGGTTTCGCGCCTGACGGGCATCGCCCGCGACATCGCGTTGGCCGCCGCGTTGGGCTTCTACCTGGTCTCCGACGCATACTCCCTCGGCAATTCACTTCCCACGATCGTGTACATCCTCGTGGTCGGTGGCGCACTGAACGCCGTCTTCATCCCACAACTGGTTCGTCGGATAGAGGCGGACGCCGACGACGGCAAGGCGTATGCAGACCGCTTGATCACGGCAACGGCAACGATCCTGCTGGCCCTGGCGCTGATTTCGGTGATCGCAGCACCGTGGATCGTCGACCTATACACGCCCGCGGACTACCCACAAGAGCAGTACGACCTTGCAGTGGCCTTTGCCCGCCTGTGTCTGCCACAGATCTTCTTCTACGGCCTTTACACGATGTTGATGCAAGTGCTGAACTCACGCGGGAAGTTCGGTGCCCCGATGTTCGCACCGATCGCGAACAACATCGTTGCTATCGCGACGTTCATGATCTTCATCTTGGTGGCGGGTACGTCGGCTGCGGCGGACGGTGTGCTGACCACCGGCCAGGTGCTGCTGCTCGGCATCGGCACCACGCTAGGTGTGGTGGTGCAGGCGCTCATCTTGATCCCCGTCCTCTCGCGCGCCGGCTACCGCTGGCAGCCGCGCTTCGACTGGAAGGACCAGGGACTGGGTAGGGCGGGCAAACTCGCCGGTTGGACCATCGGGCTGGTCCTGGTCAATCAACTCACCTACATCGTGATCACCCGCTTGGCCGCGCAGGCGAACGTGGATGCAGCCGCAGCAGGTGCTACCGCAGCGGGCATCACCACCTACCAGAAGGCACATCTGATCTTCATGCTTCCGCACAGCGTGATCACCATCTCCATCGTGACCGCGCTCCTGCCGGCACTCTCGCGCCTCGCCCACGACGGCAAACTCACGGAGGTCGGTCACGACATTGCAGGCGCCATGCGCGTGGTGGCCGCACTGATCGCACCCGTGGCCGTGCTGCTTTTCGTCCTGGGCTCAGACGTCGCGGTGGTGCTCTTCGGCTACGGAGCCGCAACGGTCGAGCAGGCGTCCGTCATGGGCGACATCGTGGCGGTGTTCATGCTCGGGCTGCTGCCCTTCACGCTCTTCTACGTGCTGCTGCGGGGGTTCTACTCACTCGAGGACACTCGGACGCCGTTCATCGTCACCGTGATGTTCTCCGCGGTGATGCTGGTCTTGGTACTCGGTTTGTTCTCCGTGCTCACCAGCGTGGGGGTCGACTCCGCCGGTGGTCCGCAAATCGCGTCGATCGCCCTTGGATACGTCCTGGCGTACTGGTTCGGCTTCGTGGTGCTGTGGATCTGGTTGGCCCGACGCCTGGGTGGCTTGGAGTCCGGGCGCACCACAGGTGTGCTGGTCCGATTGATCGCCGTCAGCATCGTGACGGTCATTGCGCTGTTCCTCCTACGTTCTGTCCTGCTCGACATGTCGTGGCTCGACGGATCGTCGGCGCAGATTGCATCGTTGATCACGATCATCATCGTGGGTGTGGTGGGATCACTACTGTTCTTCGCGCTCGCATGGGCTGCGCGCATACGTGAGGTGTCCCGCGTGGTCTCGGTCTTCACATCGAAACTGACATCGTCGAAACTGGTACGACGATGATCGACGACACTCCTGCATCCAACGCCGACGACGCCAAGCGCATTGACCGATACACCCTGCTCGAACTCATCAGCGTCCATTCGCCCGGCGAGCAGTTCGAGGGATATCGGCAGTTCCCGACCGAGTTGTGGCGGGGCCACGATGAGATCCTCGACCGCCCGGTGTCGATCCGATTGATACGCAAGGACGATGCGCGGCTCAACCGCGTCCTCGGTGCCGCACGAGCCGCGGCGCTGGTTGACGATCGCCGGCTGCTGCGCATCCTCGACGTGCTCGACGTCCCCGGTGGTACGGGTGAACAGGCACGCACGGCGGTGGTGAGCGAGTGGGCGAAGGGGCAGTCACTCGCAGATCGCCTGAGTGGCGGTGGGCTATTCGATCCGACCGTTGCGTTGGAGGTGATAGTCGAGATCTCCCGCACCCTGGCCACCTGTGCGCAGCACGACGTCGGTCATGGCCGTCTGCGTCCCACGTGCGTTCTGTGGACCGAGGCCGGCGAGGTTCGTGTCCGTGGTCTTGCCATCGACGCGGCGCTCTTCGGACCGATCGATCCAGCCGCACCCGATGCGGACATCGACGGTCTCGGCGGTCTGCTCTACGCGATGGTGACCGGGCGTTGGCCAGCCCTGGCGATCGATCCGCAGACCGTGCACATACCGCTCGCGCCGGCGGCTGGCCGAACGGTTCCCATGCCGTCGCGCGTGCGTGCGGGCATGCCAGCGGAGATCGACGACCTCGTCACCCGGTCGGTGCGCCAGGTGGCGCGGCCCCGGGGAGCCATGCCCATCACCTCCGTTGAAGGATTCGCCTCGGCTGCCGGTTCGGCGATCGACTATCTGGCGCCCGTCACCACGACTCAAACATCCCAACTGCCCAAGGTCGGTACCCGATTGCGCTCAGCAGCCGGAAGCATCGGCAAGCCCGGTGCTGCGAACAGCTCTCCGCCTGGGAGCGGCGACATCACCGAAACGCCGTCAGCGCGTTCGACATCTGCACGCGCCACGTCTGTCGGCGGCTATGCGCGGCGCATCCTTTCCGTGGTGGTCGCGATGGTGGTCGTGGCGGCGATCGGATGGTTCGGTTGGCAACAACTCACGTCCGATCCGGCGTTGGAGGAGCAGCAGACAGCAGCGGCCGACGAGATCGCCGCCGTCTTGGAATCGGACGCAGTGCCGTTCGAGGAGAACTTCGACTCCGGTCTGACTGCGGTGCTACCGATCCAAAGTGCTCGCTCCTACGACCCCCTCGGTGACGATGACGGCGACGGACAACCCGACGGTGCGGAGGGCCGGGAGCGCAATCCACGAGCCGAACGCGCGATCGACGCCGACGGCACCACCGCATGGTTGACCCGCAAGTACGACTCACCGAACGTGGAACGAAAGGGTGGCGTCGGACTTATCGTCGATCTGGGCAGTCCCAAAGAACTCGCCACAGTGGAAGTGGATCTCGTCGGCTTCGGAACCGACCTGGACATTCGCGTCGCGGATCAGGTCCTGGACGACCCGGACTTGTGGACCGAGTTCGCGTCGGTGAAAGACGCCGGTCCGGAGATAACGCTGCGCTCACCTCGCGCAGTGATCGGCCAATACGTGCTCATCTGGCTCACGGGTCTACCGCTCATCCCCGAAACAGCCGGAACCGACGAGCCCCGCTACCAAGGTGGCATTCGCCAGGTGACCATCACTGGATTGGATCCGCAGGAGAACTTCGCCAGCGACTAGCCACTCATCGGGTCACACCCGGCGGATTCGCATCGAAATAGCGCAGGCACCGAGATCGCTAGGCTCGCGACCGTGCCTGATGAGTCCGGTTCCCAGGGGGATTCCTGGGATCACGCGCCGGAGGAGACCTCCGACCGCGATCTGCTCGAAGCGCACGTCGACGGTGACGATTCGGCCTTCGGCACCTTGATTGCTCGACACAAGGACCGGTTATGGGCCGTTGCACTGCGCACCACAGGCGATCCCGAGGAAGCCGCCGACGCACTGCAGGATGCGTTGATCTCGGCGTTCCGCCGCGCCGATCAGTTCCGCGGCGACTCCGCGGTCACCACCTGGCTGCACCGAATCGTGGTGAATGCGAGCCTGGACAGACTTCGACGACGTTCGGTACGCAGCAGCGTCCCGCTCCCGGAGGACGACACAGCCGGTGGCCCGGCGGCAACGGCTACCCCGATCGGCCGGGGAGGTTTCCCGACCGATCCGATCGAAACCCGCGAGACCCAATTGCTCATCGCCCGCGCCCTGGCCGACCTGCCCGAGGCCCAACGGGAGGCGATCGTGCTGGTGGACGTGGAGGGCTACTCCGTGGAAGAGGCAGCCGCGATGCTCGACTGCCCACCCGGCACTGTCAAGAGCCGCTGCTCACGAGGCCGGGCGAAATTGGCCGAGGCCCTGGGCTTCCTGCGTGAGAACTCCAGCGGGCACCAGACTGGGAACCACTCGCCGCCTCCGACCGTCGGAGCAGAAGGGGCAACCCCCGACCAAGTTTCCGCACACGATCCGAAGGAGGTGACAGACCAGTGAACGAGCACTCGAGCCAGGCTTCGG
>CAYPSE010000023.1:14605-16646 GCA_964413305.1 uncultured Rubrivirga sp.
GCGCCCTCCATGCGGCCGACGGCGACGCGTCCGGCTTCGACCCGCAGATCCAGGACACGGTTCGCCAGACGCTTCGGGAATGGTCTACCTCCTTGGACGCCGATCCGCTCGAAGCGCCCCCGGCGGTGGTCTGGGATCGGATCACCGCAGCGATCGCCACGGCCGAACTGGCAGGTGCCGCCCCCACGTCCCGCCGACTACGAGCTCTGCCCGGTGGGCGCTGGACCACCCCGCTGGTGGCGGCGAGTGTGGCCGGCCTGGCCCTAGTGGTTGGTGCCAATGTGCTCGGCGGCCTCTCCGACCCGGCGGATGAACCCGCCCTCGTCGCAGGTGCCGAACCCGTGACCTCGGCGATCCCCGAATCGGAAGCGACCCGCGCCGTTGCCGGCGCCGGTCCGCAGGTGCTGCAGGCCGGATTCATCCCACCGGCTCGCAAGGTGATGGATCTGTCGGAAGAGCTCACCTCCTCCAATGTGGTTCAGAAGATCGACGAGGTCCTGGACTCTGTGGGGGTCGAGGAACCGATGGACGTGCTGGATATGCCCACCGAGGAGTGGCAGCCGGCCGCGAACGGAATGACCTCCGATCCGCAGGTGCTGCGTAACTGCGTCACCAAGGTTACGAAGGTGGCTACGTCACAGGCACTCCTGGTCCTGCGCGCCAACGTGAACGGGCTCGACGCCGGCTTGATCGTGGTGCCGGAGTTCATGGTGGACATGACCGCGATGGACGGCATGAACAAGGAGAAGATGCGTCAGATGGGTCAGGAGATGGGTGCCACCACGATCTACGTGGTCGAGCCCACCTGCGGCATGGAAGCGCCGGATCAGGATCCGACGCTGCTGCGCGTGTCCTTCACCCTTGCTCCGTAACGCTCCGAGCCCCTAACACCCCCGCGAACTTGCCCTCCTCAGCGTCGAACGTGCACACAATCGACCTTGACGTTGCAGTCGCGGTCACCGAACAGACACCACCGGTTCACCCGCAGGAATATCCGCGCCCCTAGGATCGTTACCTGGAAGTGAAATACCCCCGCGGGTATCTCAGGCCGGACATAACGAGCCCTACCAATGGAGTGGATCGCCGTGAGCGACGTCAGAAACGTGATCATCATCGGCTCCGGCCCTGCCGGTTACACCGCGGCCGTCTACGCCGCGCGCGCCCAACTCAATCCCCTCGTCTTCGAGGGTGCGGTCACAGCCGGAGGCGCATTGATGAACACCACTGAGGTGGAGAACTACCCCGGTTTCGCCGAAGGGATCATGGGTCCGCAGCTCATGGAGGAGATGCGCAAGCAGGCCGAACGCTTCGGTGCGGAGTTGATCACCGACGACGTCACCGACGTGAAGCTCGACGGCGACATCAAGACCGTCACCGACGGTTCGGGTAACACCTATTCAGCGCACGCGGTGATCTTGGCGATGGGTTCGGGTTATCGCGAGCTCGGCCTAGAGAACGAAAAGCGGCTGTCCGGACACGGTGTTTCGTGGTGCGCCACGTGCGACGGCTTCTTCTTCCGTGATCAGGAGATCGCCGTGGTCGGTGGCGGCGACACCGCTGCCGAAGAGGCGACGTTCCTGACGCGCTTTGCGAAGAAGGTCTACCTGATCCACCGCCGCGATGAGCTGCGCGCCAGCAAGGTGATGGCTGAGCGGGTGTTGACCAACGAGAAGATCGAGCCGATTTGGAACACGCAGGTGGTGGACGTTCTCGGTGAGAGCAAGGTCAGCGGCATCGTGATCGAGGACACCGTGACCGGTGAGCGCAGGGAACTGCCCGTTACGGGTCTGTTCATCGCGATCGGCCACGATCCGCGATCGGAGCTGGTGCGCGGCGTCGTGGACGTGGACGACGAGGGGTACGTGAAGGTGGCGGCTCCCTCGACCCGGACCAACCTCGAGGGCGTCTTCGCCTGCGGGGACCTGGTCGACCACACGTACCGGCAGGCGATCACGGCGGCGGGGACGGGTTGTTCGGCGGCCTTGGACGCCGAGCGTTTCCTGGCGGACCAGGGAGCCTGACGCCGAGCGTTTCCTGGCGG
>CAYPSE010000024.1:0-15717 GCA_964413305.1 uncultured Rubrivirga sp.
GCTTGTCTCCCTACGACGCTTTAGCCATCTACGCAGTTATCGCGTACATGGACTCGGTGGCGGGGGTCTTCTTCCCGAAAGGTGGCATGCACGCCGTACCTCAGGCCATGGCTGCAGCGGCGGAGAAGCACGGGGTGAAGTTCCGCTACGGCGTCACGGTCGAATCGGTCGAAACTGTTGGTGAGCGAGCCACCGCCGTGATCACCACCGACGGTGAGCGCATCACCGCCGATGCTTTCGTGCTCAACCCCGACCTTCCCGTCGCGTACCGCGACCTGCTCGGCAAGGAGCCGTGGAGCATCCGCCGTCTGGACTACTCCCCCTCGTGCTACCTGTTGCTCGCCGGTTCGTCTGCGTCGTACTCCAAGATCGCGCACCACAACATCCACTTCGGCAAGTCATGGAAGGGCGTCTTCGAGGACTTGATCGATCGCAGGCAACTTATGAGCGACCCGAGTCTGCTGGTGACCAATCCCTCGCACTCCGATCCGGACTTGGCTCCCCCGGGCAAGGAGATCTACTACGTCCTGTTCCCCACCCCCAACCTTGATTCACCGATCGATTGGTCTCTCACCAAGGATCGCTACCGCGATGAAGTCATCCGCACGCTCGAAGAGCGCGGGTACGTGGGCTTCGGCGATGCCATCGAGGTGGAGGACATCACCACTCCCCAGGATTGGGCTGACCGCGGCATGGAACGCGGCGCCCCCTTCGCCTCGGCGCACTCGTTCATCCAGACCGGACCGTTCCGACCGGGCAATCTGTGGGGCGAGAACGTGGTGTTCACCGGTTCGGGCACCCAGCCGGGCGTGGGCGTTCCGATGGTGCTGATCTCCGGTCGGCTCGCGGCCGAGCGCATCACCGGACCCGACCCCACGTATCGCTCGCGCGCCCGCCGATAGATTCGCGCGCATGAGTTCTCGGGACCTTGATCGCGCAGGGATCACCGACCCTGAACTGCGCGCTTCCTACGAGCGCTGTCGGGAACTGAACGCGGCCCATGGCAAGACCTACTACCTCGCGACGCTGTTGCTTCCTCCCGGCAAACGTCCCTATGTCCATGCGCTCTACGGCTTCGCACGGTATGCCGATGAGATCGTCGACGATCTCGCCTCGACGCTGACCGACCAGGAGAAGGCCGACTGGCTGGGCACCTGGGGGGATGCATTCCTCGCCGACCTCGAACGTGGGCATTCGGAGGATCCGGTATGCAAGGCAGTCGTGGACACGGTCCTGCGCTGGGAGATCCCCCGCCAACACTTCGAAGCCTTCTTGCACTCCATGCGGATGGACCTCACCGTGACCGAATACCCCACGTACGAGGACCTCTACGAGTACGTGTACGGATCGGCTGCAGTGATCGGTCTGCAGATGGTGCCGATCCTGGAACCGTCCGATCCGGCCGCCTACGACTACGCCATGAAGCTCGGGGTCTCGTTCCAACTCGCGAACTTCGTTCGCGACGTGTCCGAAGACCTCGAGCGCGGACGTGTCTACCTGCCGATGGATGAACTCGAGCGTTTCGGCGTGGATCGCGCGGTGCTGGAAAGGCGCGAGGCAACACCCGCGGTCAAAGCCGCGCTGCGACACCAGATCGATCGCGTCAAGCGGCTCGAAGCGGAGTCTCGCCCCGGCATAGACATGCTGCATCCATCGTCACGTGACTGCATCGATGCCGCGCGCATCTTGTACTGCGGTATCGCCGACGAGGTGGTGAACATCGACTACGAAGTGTTCAAGAAACGCGCAACGGTGTCGATGCGCGAGCGCCTCTGGGTGGCGCTACCGGCTTGGCGACGCGCCGTGCGCGCTCGTCGGCGCTATGGAGCAGGTCACGTGCATGGGATCAACCCCTCCTACGCATGAATCGGCACCCCTGACCGGTTCATTCCTTGCCCCGGCGCCAGATCGGCGGACCCGCAGCGGGTGTGCGGGCGATCCCCCATCGACCGAACATCACCCACAGCGATAGCGACAACAAGATCAGCGAGAACCCGAACAACAGATCCTCGAAGGGCGCGAAGGAGATCCGGCCATCACCGAGGAATGGCGGAGTGCCTTGCTCGGGAGAGGTCGAGCCGACGATCGCATCGCCGTCGTACTTGACGATCCCGAAGCCCGTGAACATCCCGTTGGTGATCAGTTGGAAGAAGAAGATGATGGCGTAGGCGACCCAGAAGGCCTTACGCGTGACCAAGCGAGTCCGGAAGACGAACAGATCGAGAAGCACCACGGTCACCGCACCCGTGATCGCCAACTGGGTGTAGGTCATGGTGTTCGCCCTCCCTCGGCAATGGGCGCCTCATCGCCGACCGACCACCCCTTCACGCTACGAACGGCTTCCAAGGTGAGAATCGACGCAAGCGGGATCACCAGGAAGAAGAGCAGTTCATCCAGCGGGATCTCACCCGGAAGGTAGATGCCCAGGATCCGCGAAGTGTCGAACCACCAGTGACCCTGCGCTATCGCGTAGGCATCCCACAGCAGGAACGGCCAGATCACTAGTCCCATCACCAACAACAGACGACGCCAGCGCGCGAGCACGTGGGTTCGCAGAAAGATCTCCAGCCACAACGAGCCCACGAGAACGAATACCAAGACGCCGACGTAGGACAACGAGGCGGGCATGTTCCAATACTTGCCTATGGTCACCGTCGCGCTCCTGCTTGGGGGCGAGTGCACCGGCAAGACCGCGCTCGCCGATGGACTCGCCCAGGAGATTCGCGAACGAGATCCCGAACTAACGGTCGCCGTGGTTTCGGAGGTACTGCGGGAATTCGTGGCTCGACGTGGGCGCCCGCCCACACGAGATGAGCAGGTGGGCATATGGCGAACCCAGACCAGGCTGCTTGGAGAAGCCATCGCGGCGAGTTCCACCGACGGTCTGGTGATCTGCGATCCGGCCCCGATCATGACCGCCGTTTACAGCCTTCAATACTTCGACGACGACTCCCTCCTCGCTCCAGCACTAACGGGAATGGCGCTCACCGAAAACCAAACACGGGATCTGGTCGTGTGGTGCGCCCCCGATATTCCCTGGCAGTCCGACGGCATCCAGCGCGATGGACCCGAGGCGCGGGAGCGCACCCACGAGCTCATCGGAACGCATGTGGTGCCCGCACTCGAACGCATTCCGCTGACCGTTGCATCCGGGGACGTCAGGGAACGAGTCGCCCAGGTCTTGCACCACCTCGCGTGACGGACCCCTGAACGAGGGCGTGGCTCCCCTTCGCCGCCTGGACGCCAACCTAAACTCGCAAAGATGGAGACGAGTGCGCGCATGGGCCTCGTCGGCAAGACGGTGGGCAACCGCTACGAGGTGCGATCCCTGCTCGCCCGTGGCGGGATGGCCACGGTCTACGAGGCGATCGATCTGCGCTTGGACCGTCGAGTGGCACTGAAGGTCATGCATCCGCACCTGGCCGCCGATCCGGGATTCGTCGCCCGATTCGAACGCGAAGCCAAGTCCGCGGCCCGGCTTGCCCACCCGCACGTGGTGGGCGTCTACGACCAAGGTGAGGCAGACGGCCTGGTCTACCTGGCCATGGAGTTCATCCCGGGGCGGACCTTGCGCGATGTGATCCGCGAGTACGGGCCGCTGTCCACCGAACAGGCGCTCGTATTGCTCGAACCCGTCCTCGAGGCGCTATCCGCTGCGCACGCCGCCGGACTGGTGCACCGCGACATCAAGCCCGAGAACGTCCTGATCTCGCATGACGGCCGGGTCAAGGTGGCAGACTTCGGACTCGCCCGCGCCGTTGCCACATCGGATACGAATGCCACCGCCGGAGTGCTGATCGGCACCGTTGCCTACCTCGCTCCGGAACAGGTCGAGCGAGGCGAAGCCGATGCCCGTACCGACATCTACGCCGCGGGGGTCTGCCTGTTCGAGATGATCACCGGACAGGTTCCGCACAGCGGCGACAGTCCGCTCGCGATTGCCTACCAACACGTCAATGCCGACGTGCCAGCTCCGTCGAGTCTCACCGCAGGAATTCCTCCCGAAGCCGATGCCATCGTCCGTGCTGCCACCCGGCGCGATCCGAACCAGCGCTACCGCAGCAGCCAGGATTTTCTTGCCGACATCCGCCGAGCCCGCGCATCCCTGCCGGCACCCGTTCCCTTCATCGACACCCCCGCCATGAACGACACCGTGGTGGTCGGTACCGGTAACTACACGAACGTGGAACGCGACTGGGCGCCCATGGACGATTCGTACGGTGACTACGACGATGACGACGACGATCGACCCCAACGCCGCGGACGTCGCTCGAAGGGAAGCCGAGTGCGGCCGGCGATCGCGACACTGGTCGCAGTTGCCGTGGGTGCTGCGGGGTTCGCCGGGTGGTGGCTCGCAGCGGGTCCTGGCACCTACTCGCCCACGCCCGATGTCGTCGGCGCAAGCTTCGACGATGCGGCCGCTGTCCTTACTGCCGATGGATTCACGTTGCAGTCCGTGGCCGAGGACTACAGCGAGACCGTTGCCGCCGGATCCATCCTGTCCACCGATCCATCACCTGGCGAAGGGATCCGACCAGGGGGAACCGTTTCGGCAACCGTGTCCTTGGGTCCTGAGCGGTACGCCGTGCCGGACGTCCAGGGAGCCACAGCCACCGAAGCGACCGAGGCGATCGTGGCTGCGGGCCTGGCAACAGGCGGTCGCGTCGAGGTCTTCGACGATGCGACTCCCATCGGACAGGTGGCGGGAACCTCCCCCGCGATCGGTGAACCGGTGCCCCCGGACACCTCTATCGACCTACTGATCTCCAAAGGTCCCGAACCGGTCGAGATCGAAGATGTGACCGGTCGCAAGCAGGCCACAGCCGTGAAGCGCCTTGAGGAGGCAGGCCTCCAGGTCACGACCACCGAAGAGTTCTCCGAGTCGGTTGCGCAGGGGCGGGTCGTGTCGGTAAGTCCGCGCCCTGGGACCGTGGTCGACTCAGGGAGCGCGGTGGCCCTGGTCGTGTCCAAAGGCCCCCCACCGGTGGAGGTTCCCGACTTGATCGACCTCAGACGTAAGGCAGCCGTCGAGGCACTCGAACGACTCGGACTACGGGCTCAAATCGACGACGGTGAATTCACTCGCCTGAATCGGGTCTTCGATCAATCCCCGTCTCCTGGTGAACTCGTTCCACGCGGTACCACGGTTACGTTACGCATCGTGTGACTAGCGCATATTGCGTAACCGCCGAAGCTGGCTCTCCACATACGGGCGCGCCCTGCGCTGCCCGCCTTGTTCGTGGATTCGAGTCTGGAGCGCTTCCAACGTGGCGATGATCACCACGATGTTTGGATTCCACCCTCGGCGCTCGCATTCATCCGCCCACTGCGCAGGTGTGGTGTGGCCGCGCTCGCCGTTGCAGCGCCGACAGGCGGCAACCTCGTTCTCGAGCCAACTCGGCCCACCCTTGATGCGGGGAACCAGGTGTTCGGTGGTCGCCGGAACGAGTTCGGTGTCGATGACCCTGCTGCACCACACACACGCATTCCCATCACGCTGCAGGATCAGCGATAGCCGAGTCCGCCGATCTGGCTGTGACGAGGGCACCGCGGGCAAGTGCGTCAGCGCTTGATCAGCATGTCCGCAACCAGGAAGGCCAACTCCAGGCTCTGTTCCCGGTTCAATCGTGGGTCGCACGCGGTCTCGTAACGCTGGTGGAGGTCTGCCTCGGCAACACCACCGGTGCCGCCCACGCATTCGGTGACGTCGTCGCCCGTGAGTTCGACGTGGATTCCGCCCGGGAATGTTCCCAGGTTTCGATGGACCTCGAAGTACCCCTCGACTTCACTGATGACGTCGTCGAACAGGCGCGTCTTATGACCACTGGCCGCCTCGCGGGTGTTGCCGTGCATCGGATCGCAGATCCACACCACCGGGATGCCGCTGGCATCGACCTTCTGCACGATGCCGGGAAGGACATCACGCACCTTGTCGGCACCCATGCGGGTGATCAAGGACAGGCGACCGGGAATGCGATCGGGGTTCAACATCGCAGCCGCCTCCACTATGTCGTCCGGCGACGCCGACGGACCAACCTTCATCCCGATGGGATTGCTGATCGTGGACGCGAAGTGGATGTGCGCTCCGTCGAGTTGCCGAGTGCGTTCTCCTATCCACAGGAAGTGTCCCGAGACGTCGTAGAGCTTGCCGGTGCGCGAGTCGATCCGCGTCAAGGCCCGCTCGTAGTCCATGGACAGCGCTTCGTGGGCCGCGTAGAACTCGACTCGCTCGAACTCGATCGGATCGGTTCCGCATGCCTGCATGAATGCCAGGGCGCGATCGATGTGTGCGGCCAACTCCTCGTACCGCTGACCAGCGGTCGAATCTCGCACGAAGTCCTGGTTCCACGCATGAACCTGACGAAGGTCGGCGTAGCCACCTTGCGTGAAGGCTCGCACGAGGTTCAATGCGGCGGCCGATGCGTGGTAGGCCTGCACGAGCCGTTGGGCATCCGGACGACGCGCATCCGCAGCGAAATCCAGCGCGTTGACGGCATCGCCGAGGTAGCTCGTGAGTTCCACGCCGTCGCGAAGTTCGATGGTCTTGCTGCGTGGCTTGAAGTACTGACCAGCGAGCCGCCCCATCTTGACGACGGGAAGTGAGGCCGCGTAGGTCAACACCACCGACATCTGCAGGACCGTCTTCAGGCGTGCACGGATGGAATCAGCGGTGTTCGCCTCGAAGGTCTCCGCGCAGTCACCGCCCGTGAGCACGAAGGCTTCACCGCGCGACGCCTGAGCAAGGCGCTGGGTGAGCAGATCGGACTCACCGGCGAAGACCAGGGGCGGCAACAAGCGCAGCTGCGCAACCGCGCGTTCGAGCTCAGCCTGGTCCGGCCACGGAGGCTGCTGCGCCGCCGGTAGATCAGGCCAGGTGATCGCGTCCACGGGCAAAGCGTAGGTGTCGCTTACCCGAAGAAGGCCATGGCCTCCTCGTAACGGGCCATCGGAACGGTCTTCAGGGTGCCGGTGGCTGCCTGCAGGGGCACGCGCACGATGTCGGTTCCGTGCAAGGCGACCATGGTTCCCCACGCTTCGTCCTTCACCGCCTCGATGGCGTTGAGGCCGAAGCGGGTGGCGAGCACCCGGTCGAAAGCCGTGGGTGTGCCACCACGTTGGATGTGACCAAGGACCGTGGTGCGAGCTTCCTTGCCCGTTCGATCCTCGATCTGACCGGCGAGCCATTCGCCGATGCCCGAGAGTTTGACGTGGCCGAAGGCATCGAGGGAAGCGTCCTTCGTGACGAGATCGCCGTCCTTCGGGAGAGCGCCCTCGGCAACGCAGATGATCGGTGCGTAGTGCGAACGGAATCTCGACTCCACCCACTCCACGACCTGATCTAGGTCGAAGGGGACTTCAGGTATCAAGATGACGTTGGCTCCCCCGGCCATGCCCGAGTGCAATGCGATCCATCCCGCGTGGCGTCCCATCACCTCGCAGATCAAGATCCGGTGATGAGACTCCGCCGTGGTGTGCAAACGATCGATCGCCTCCGTCGCTACGGTCACCGCGGTGTCGAATCCGAAGGTGTAGTCCGTGGCGCTGAGATCGTTGTCGATCGTCTTGGGAACGCCCACCGCAGGTAGGCCCGCTTTAGTCAGAGCCGTGGCAACGCCCAGAGTGTCCTCACCACCGATGGCGACGAGGGCATCCACGCCGAGCTGCTTCAAGTTGTCCTTGATGCGCTCGATGCCGCCGTCGACCTTGATCGGATTGGTGCGCGAGGAGCCCAGGATCGTGCCACCACGGGGCAGGATGCCGCGTACCTGCGGGATGCCCAACTCCATGGTCAGTCCATCGAGCGGACCCTTCCAGCCGTCCCGGAATCCGACGAACTCGAAGCCGTACTCGCTGACCCCACGCCGGACCACGGCGCGAATGACCGCATTCAGTCCCGGGCAATCTCCGCCACCCGTGAGCACTCCAACCCGCATGGGTCTTTCCTCCTCGGCAATTCGTCTGGGTGTAACCGCTGTCATGACCAAACCTATCCGACGATCCGGCGCCGGCACACTCTCTGCCGGTCAGAGTTGGGAACTTGATTTCACGATTACAGTCGTCACCATGCACCCCGAGCCGTTGATCCTCGCGATCGACGCCGGAACGACGGGCATCACCGCACTCATCGTCGACAAGGCGGCGAGCGTGGTCGCCGGCGGCTATCGCGAGTTCACCCAGCACTTCCCCGGCGACGGCCGAGTCGAACACGATCTCGGTGAGATGTGGACCGCCACGCTGGCCGCAACGCAGGAAGCCCTCGATCAGGTGGACTCCTCCGCCATCGTGGCCGTGGGCATCACCAACCAGCGGGAGACCTTGTGTCTGTGGGATCGGGAGACCATGGGAGCCGCCCGCCGCGCCATCGTGTGGCAGGACCGCAGGACGGCCGGCCTGTGCCAGTCCCTTCGCGAAGCCGGACACGAGCCACTCATCGCCGAGCGCACCGGACTTCGACTCGATCCGTACTTCAGCGCGACCAAGGCGATGTGGATCCGCCACAACGAACCCCACCTGTGGGCTCAGGTGGAGCAGGGTCGGGTGGCCATCGGCACGGTGGACTCGTACCTCATCGCGCGCATGACGAGGGGACTCGAACACATCACCGACGCCACCAATGCCTCGCGGACCCTGCTATTCGACATCCACGAGGGTGGGTGGAGTTCGCAGTTGTGCGACCTCTTCGGTGTGCCCATCGACGCACTCCCGGAAGTCGTCGCGTCCTACGGTCGACTCGCCACCACCGATCCAAGCGCCTTCTGCGGGCTCGAGGTTCCCATCGCCGGCATCGCCGGTGATCAGCAGGCAGCCCTCGCCGGTCAGGCCGGGTTCGAAGCGGGTGCGGCGAAGTGCACCTACGGCACCGGCTCCTTCCTTCTCGTCCACACCGGCACGACTCCGGTCGCAAGTCGCCAAGGACTGCTCACCACCGTCGCGCTGAAGCATCCGGACGGGCGACTCGACTACGCACTCGAAGGCGCGATCTTCGTCACCGGTTCCGCAGTTCAATGGTTACGCGACGGGCTGGGCATCATCGAGTCTGCTCCGCAGGTGGAACAACTGGCGCGCAGTGTCCCCGATTCTGCTGGCGTGGTTTTCGTTCCGGCTCTCACCGGACTTGGCGCACCCGATTGGGATCCGGATGCGCGCGGACTGATCATCGGCATCACTCGGGGCACCACCGACGCTCATCTCGCACGCGCCACATTGGAGGCAATCGCCTTCGAGGTGCGCGATGTGGTCCAGTTGATGGCGAGTGAGGGCGGAATCACCTTGCCCGCACTCGCCATCGACGGAGGTGCCGCCGCGAACGATCTGCTGTGCCAGATCCAGGCTGACCAATTGCAGTTGCCGATCGATCGTTCCGCGCAGCTGCAGACAACCGGGCTAGGAGCGGCGTTCTTGGCCGGTCTCGGCGTGGGTGTGTGGTCCGACATCGACGAACTGCGTCATACGCGCCGCTCATCGGGCATCTTCACCCCGCATGCGCGAGACGACGAGGGCTACGTCCGCTGGCGCCGGGCTGTGGAGAGAAGCAAAGGCTGGGTGGACTGACCTACTACCGCGCGGACGAACCCGATACCAGCGCGGTCGCGTCTGCGGGTGCGCCCTCGGCGATCAATTCCTTCGCTCGCGAGGCGTACATGTCCACGTAGTCCTGGCCGGAGAGGGACATCAGTGCGTACATCACCTCGTCGGTGACCGATCGCAGAATGAACCGATCGTCCTCGAGTCCTTCGTATCGGGAGAAATCCAACGGTTCACCGAAACGCATCCCGACTCGGCGCAGACGCGGCCGAACAACCCCGGGGGGTTGGATTTCGAAGGTGTTGATCATCGCCACCGGGATGATCGGCACCTTCGCCTCCAAGGCCATCCGCGCGAGCCCGGTCTTCCCCCGATACAAGGTGCCGTTGGGGGAACGCGTGCCTTCCGGATAGATGCCCAGGAGCCGCCCGGACTTCAAGATCCTTTCGCCCGTGAGGATCGCTGCCTCCGACGCTCGTCCCCCCGACCGGTCCACCGGCACTTGGCCCACGCCGGTGAAGAAGAGACGGGAGAACCAGCCCTTCAGACCCTTGCCGGTGAAGTAGTCGCTCTTGGCCAGGAAGGTGATGGGTCGCGGAGCCATGAGCGGCAGGAAGAAGGAGTCGGAGAAAGACAGGTGATTGCTCGCCAGGATGGCTGGGCCTTTTGCAGGCAGATTCTCCAAGCCCTCGACCCAGGGCCGGAAGAGAACTCGAAGCCACGGACCGATCACGAAGTGCTTCAAGAACCAGTACAAGGCGCCCGGGCCGTCGGCGGATCCGAGCCGCGCACGTGCCGAGGCCTCAGGAGTGACCTGTTCGTTTTCAGAAGGACGTTTCGCTGCCATGGCAGGTGGCACACTAGTGCGACCCACACGAACGAGGAGCTCAAATGCCCATTCGCCCCGGCGCCGAACCCTGGTCCCACGACGGCGAGGGGCGAGTCGGCGTTCTCCTGCTGCACGGCTTCACCGGCTCACCGGCCTCGATGCGGCCGTGGGGACAAGCCCTCGCCGAGCACGGCTGGTCGATTCGCGTTCCCCGTCTTCCAGGCCACGGAACTCGTTGGCAGGACATGAACATCACCACCTGGGAGGACTGGTACTCGGAGGCGGATAGGAATCTGCGGGATCTATCGGTCGCCTGCGATCGGGTCTTCGTGTGCGGGTTGTCGATGGGTGGTGCCTTGACTCTGCGCCTGGCCGAGCAGCACGGCGAAGCGATCTCCGGCATCGTGTTGGTGAATGCGGCCGTCCACACCGAGCGCCGCGATCGGCACCTGCTGCCCGTCGTCAAGCACCTGGTCGGCTCATTCCCCGGCATCAGCAACGACATCGCGAAGCCGGGAATGGACGAAGTGGCCTACGACCGCACACCCTTGAAGGCCGCGCATTCGATGATGACGATGTGGTCGATCGTCCGCGACGACATCGCACTGGTGCGTCAGCCGATCCTGCTCTTTCGCAGTGCTCAGGACAACGTGGTCGAGGCGTCGAACGCCGAATGGATCTTGACCCATGTCGCCTCCGTCGACACCGAGGAAGTGGTCTTGCCCAGGTCCTACCACGTTGCGACCCTCGATAACGACGCCCAGACCATCGTCGATGGCAGCGCAGCGTTCATCGAACGCCTGGCCTCGTAGTAGTCGCCAGCCCTACGACGGGCCTGTATGCCTAACGGCCAACCCGAGGGCTTGGTGGATTTTCATAGTCGAGGTCGAACGATTCAGCGTGTAGAAGTGCAGACCAGGCGCCCCGCCGTCGAGTAGTTCACGGCACAGTCGGGTAGCGACGTCCACACCCAGGGCCTGGATCGCCTGCGGATCGTCGGCGACCTCATGGAACTTTGCCGCCAGGGAAACGGGGAATTCGGCACCGGAGATCTGCGCGAAACGCTCGATCTGCGCGACATTCGTCACCGGCATGATGCCGGGGATGATCGGCATCGAACAGCCGTGCTCGTCGGCACGCTCGACCAACCGGAAGTAGTCACTCGCGCGGAAGAACAACTGCGTGACCGCGAAGGAAGCACCGGCATCCTGCTTGGCCGCCAGCACCCGGGCATCCTCGTCCAGATTGGCCGATTCCGGATGCACCTCCGGGAAGGCAGCGACGCCAACCGCGAAGTCGTGGACCTCGCGAATCAAGGACACGAGTTCATCTGCGTGATTCAGCCCCCCGGGGTGCTGATGCCACGGCGCTCCGACCCCATCGGGCGGATCCCCTCGCAGGGCCAAGATGGCCGAAACCCCCGATCGTGCGTACTCCTCGATCACCGAGACGAGTTCACCTCGAGTGGCACCCACGCAGGTGAGATGGCCCACGACGGGGATCGTGGTCCGCTCGACTATCTCGCGCGCAATCCGCAATGTGCGCGGCTGGGTCGACCCGCCCGCCCCGTACGTGACCGAGACGAAGTCCGGTGCCAACGGCTCCAAGGCGTGCACCGTCTCCCAGAGCCCGGCTTCACCCGCATCCGACTTGGGCGGGAACAATTCGAAGGAGATGGTCGGCCGCCGACGCAGAAATTCCACAATGTGGTCAGCGAAACGCTCGTCAGGCACGGTGCGCACTCTACGGAGTAGGGCCCGCGACTCCTAGGATTGTGGAACTATGACGCTTTCGCGCCCACAGACATCTGCCCCCGACTCTTCGCGCCGTGGATCAGCTGTTCCACATGGTGGTCGAAGCGACCGTGCACAGGCTCTCCGCGAGGCACTCGCGACCCGCGTGGTGGTGGCCGACGGTGCCATGGGAACCATGCTCCAAGCGGTCGATCTGACACTGGAGGACTTCCAAGGTCACGAAGGCTGCAACGAGATCTTGAACGTGACGCGCCCGGAAGTAGTGGCCGACATCCACCGCGCCTTCTTCGACGTAGGGGTCGACTGCGTCGAGACCAACACATTCGGCGCCAATTACGGCAACCTGATCGAATACAACATCCCCGAACGCGTGCGGGAACTGGCCTACGCAGGTGCGCGGATCGCCCGCGAGGTGGCCGACGAGTATTCCCGTCCCGATGCTCCGCGCTGGGTGCTGGGCTCGGTGGGTCCGGGCACCAAACTCCCCACCCTGGGTCACGCCCCCTTCGCCGTGCTTCGCGATGCCTACTTCGAACAAGTGAGCGGAATGATCGATGGCGGGGTTGACGCCATCTTGATCGAAACCGCTCAGGATTTGCTGCAGGCCAAGGCGGCGCTCATCGGAGCCCGTAGGGCCCTCACCGAGGCTGGCGCGGACCTTCCCGTCATCGCCCAAGTGACCGTGGAGACGACGGGCACCATGCTGCTGGGATCGGAGATCGGCGCCGCGCTGACCGCACTCGAACCGCTCGGGATCGATGTGATCGGTCTCAACTGCGCCACCGGACCAACGGAGATGAGTGAGCATCTGCGCACCCTCAGCAAATCCACCGAACTCGCCATCTCGTGCATGCCCAACGCCGGACTTCCGGTCCTCACATCCGATGGCGCGCACTATCCCCTCACCCCGGTGGAACTAGCGGATGCCCACGAGACCTTCACGCGCGACTACGGCCTGTCCTTGGTCGGTGGATGCTGCGGCACCACACCTGAGCATCTGCGCGCAGTGGTGGAGCGAGTAACGGGTCGACCGATCGTGCAGCGGTCACCACGTCACGAAGCAGCCGCAGCATCCCTGTATCAAGCGGTGCCGTTCCGTCAAGACACCACTTACCTGTCGATTGGCGAACGCACCAATGCCAACGGCTCCAAAGCATTCCGTGACGCCATGCTCGAGGAGCGCTGGGAGGACTGCCTGGAGATCGCTCGTGATCAGATCAGCGACGGCGCCCACCTCCTGGACCTGTGCATCGACTACGTGGGTCGAGATGGCGTCGCGGACATGCAGGAACTCGCTGGGCGTTTGGCAACGGCCTCCACCTTGCCGATCGTGCTCGATTCCACCGAACCGGCCGTGCTGCAGGCCGGCCTGGAGAAGCTCGGCGGTCGCGCGCTGATCAATTCGGTCAACTACGAAGACGGCGACGGGCCTGATTCGCGGATGCGTCGGATCATGCCGATGGTCATGGAACATGGCGCCGGCGTGGTCGCGCTGACGATCGACGAGGAAGGACAGGCTCGAACCCGCGAGTGGAAGGTGCGCGTTGCGTCACGGCTGATCGACCAACTGACAGGTGAGTGGGGCATGTCGGTCGAAGACATTTTCGTCGATGCCCTCACCTTCCCGATCGCCACGGGTCAGGAAGAAACCAGACGGGACGCCATCGAAACGATCGACGCCATCCGGGACATCACCGCCAAGTACCCCGGCGTTCAGACGACACTCGGCGTTTCCAACGTCTCCTTCGGTTTGAATCCCGCTGCCCGTCAGGTCCTGAATTCGGTCTTCCTGCACGAGGCCGTGGAGGCGGGCCTTTCCTCCGCGATCGTGCACGCCTCGAAGATCCTGCCGATGACCAACATCGACGAGGAACAGCGCAAGGTTGCCCTCGACCTCGTCTACGACCGCCGGGAATTCGATGCAGAAGGCAATGTCACCTACGACCCCCTGCAGAAGTTCCTGGAGTTGTTCGAGGGTGTCGAGGTCACCAACCTGCGAGCCAGTAAGGCGGAGGCCCTTGCTGCCATGCCACTCTTCGACCGCCTCGAGCGCTACATCATCGATGGTGAACGCTCAGGGCTCACCACCGATCTGGACGCGGCGCTCACGCAAAAGCCCGCGTTGGAGATCATCAACGACCACCTGCTCGCGGGCATGAAGGTGGTGGGCGAACTCTTCGCCTCAGGTGAGATGCAACTTCCCTTCGTGCTGCAAAGTGCCGAGGTCATGAAGTTGGCCGTGGCCCACCTGGAACCGCATATGGAGAAAATGGACGAGAGCGGCAAGGGAACCATCGTTCTGGCAACCGTGAAGGGCGATGTCCACGACATCGGCAAGAACTTGGTCGACATCATCTTGACGAACAACGGCTACTCAGTCGTGAACATCGGGATCAAGCAACCGGTCAACGCCATTCTCGCGGCCGCAGAAGAGAGCAACGCGGATGTCATCGGCATGAGCGGGCTGCTGGTCAAGAGCACAGTGATCATGAAAGAGAACCTCGAAGAAATGAACAATCGTGGAATCGCCGAACAGTTCCCGGTGATCCTCGGTGGTGCCGCCCTCACCCGCGCGTACGTCGAGAACGATCTCGCGGACATTTTCGACGGCAGCGTTCGCTACGCGAAGGACGCTTTCGAAGGCCTTCGGTTGATGGATGCATTCATGGCGATCAAGCGCGGTGAAGCAGGGGCCGAGCTCCCGGAACTGCGCAAGCGGCGAGTACCCCTCAAACAGCAGGTGGAAGAGGACCTGCCCGAAGACACCACGCGCTCGGATGTAGCGCTGGACGTGCCGGTCCCCGCGGCACCCTTCTGGGGTTCACGTGTGGTGCGTGGCATCGCACTGGCCGACTACGCCCCCTACATCGACGAACGCGCGCTGTTCATGGGCCAATGGGGCCTGAAATCGAGCCGGGGTGAGGGTCCTGATTACGCCCAACTGGTCGAGCATGAAGGTCGCCCACGCCTTCGCAACTGGCTGGACCGCATCAAGACCGAATCCATGATCGAACCGGCAGTCACGTACGGCTACTTTCCCTGCTACGCCGACGGAAACGATCTGGTGATCGTCTGGCACGAGGGTCCGAACGTCGGCAAGGACCGCATGAGCTTCCCCTTCCCCCGGCAACGCCGCGACCGCCGCCTGTGCATCGCCGACTTCTATAAGCCCCACCCCGGCACCACGGATCCGAATGACTTCGACGTCGTGGCCTTCCACGTGGTCACGATGGGACAGGCGGCATCGGAAGCAACCGGTCGGCTATTCGAATCCGACTCCTACCGCGACTATCTGGAGTTGCACGGCCTGAGCGTGCAACTCACCGAGGCCCTGGCCGAGTACTGGCACGCGCGCATCAGGCAGGAATGGGGCCACGATGACGAGGACGCCCCGGACATGGACACCCTGATCGCGAAACAGGGTTACCGCGGATCGCGGTACTCCTTCGGCTATCCGGCCTGCCCGGACCTCGCACTTCAGGTCGGGTTGATGGATCTGCTCGAGCCGGGCCGGATCGGCGTTGAACTCAGCGAGGAATTCCAGTTGCACCCCGAGCAGTCGACGAGCGCGATCATCGTCCACCACCCCGAGGCGAAGTACTTCAACGC